>JAIYCD010000247.1 GCA_027488195.1 Acetobacteraceae bacterium
CCGCACCCAGGCCGATTTCCTGCCCAAGCTGCAGCAGGAGCTTGTCGCCGTGGTCGCGCGCTATGTCGCGATCGACCCGGCCAAGGTGCAGGTGAATCTCGAGCGCGGCGGCGATTTCTCGACGCTCGCCATCGATATCGAGCTGCCGGCACCCGCCGCCGTCCCGGGTGGCCGCGCGGCGTGACCCCTGCCCTGAAGGCCGCGGCGGATTTCGCCGCGGCGCATGAGACGCCCTGGCCGCGCGACATTCTCGCGCATCTCGAAAGCGGCTTCTTCGAAGGCCCGCCCGACAATGCGGTGATCGGCCCCACCGCCCCGCGCGGCGGCCCGAATGGCGTGATCTACCAGCACGGAAAGCGCGTGGCCGAATGGGGCGACCCCAGCCGCGCCGACATGACCTTCAGCGTGGCGAAGAGCTACCTCGCCATGCTGGCCGGCCTCGCCGTGCAGGATGGTTTGCTGCCGGACCTCGATGCGCGCGTCAGCGACCGCGTGCCGCATGAGGCCTTCGCCTCCGCGCAGAACGCGCCCATCACCTGGCGGCATTTGCTGACCAACACCTCTGAGTTCGAGGGCACGCTCTTCGGCAAGAGCGACCTGATTGATCGCGGCCGGAACCTTGGCGTGGAAGGGCAGGGCAAGAAGCGCAGCCCGCGCCCCATGCAGCCGCCCGGCAGCTACTGGGAATACAACGACGTCCGCGTGAACGCGCTGGCGCTTGCCTTGCTGCACCTGTTCCGCCGGCCGCTGCCGGAAGTCTGGGCCGAGCGGATCATGGCCCCCATCGGTGCCGGCACCGGCTGGCAATGGCGCGGCTACACCACCTCGCAGGTCGAGATCGATGGCCGGATGATCGAGAGCGTTTCGGGCGGCGGGCATTGGGGTGGGGGCATCATCATCAATGCCGAGGACCAGGCGAAGGTGGGCCTGCTGGTCGCGGCCGATGGGCAATGGAACGGCAAGCAGGTTATCGCCAAGGAGTGGCTGGACCTCTGCCGCACGCCCTGCGCGCTCAATCCGCATTATGGCTTCCTGTTCTGGCTCAACACCGGGCGCACGAAATGGCCGGCGGCGAGCGAGGGGGCGGTCTGCTTCTCGGGTGCGGGCGGCAACACCACCTGGATGGAACCGGCGGAGGGCATCGTCGCCGTCTCGCGCTGGCTCGATCCGGCGCATCTGAACGGCTTCATGGGGCTCGTTCGGGCGGCCCTCGCCAGATAGGGCTTGCCAGCGGCGCAGGCGGGTGAAGACACTGCGCAGGCATGAGCCTCGCCCGTATCGCCACCTTCGCCTTCGCCGGCATCAACGCTGTCCCGGTGGAGGTGCAGGTGCAGCTCGCGCCCGGGCTCCCGGCCTTCCTGCTGGTCGGCATGGCTGACAAGGCGGTGGGCGAATCGCGGGAGCGCGTGCGCGCCGCACTCACCGGCCTCGGGCTCGCCCTGCCGCCGAAGCGGGTCCTGGTGAACCTGGCCCCGGCCGATCTCGCGAAGGAGGGCAGTCATTACGACCTGCCCATCGCGCTCGCCTTGCTCGCCGCCATGGAGATCCTCCCGCGCGAGGAATTGGCGGGTTTCGCCGCGCTGGGCGAACTCTCCCTCGATGGCTCCATCCTGCCGGTCGCGGGCGTGCTGCCGGCGGCCCTCGGCGCCTCCCAGCGCGGCCTCGGCCTGATCTGCCCCGCGTCCCAGGGGGGCGAGGCCGCCTGGGCCGGGCGCGGCGAGGTGCTGGCGCCCCCCGACCTCCCCGCCATCCTCAACCATTTCCGCGGCGTCCAGGTGATGAGCCCGCCCGAGCCGCCGCGCATCGAGCGCGAGGCCTGGGGCGGCCCCTGCCTTTCCGAGGTGAAGGGCCAGGAATCCGCCAAGCGCGCGCTGGAGATCGCGGCGGCCGGCGGGCACAATCTGCTGATGATCGGCCCGCCCGGCGCGGGCAAATCCATGCTCGCCGCGCGCCTGCCCGGCCTCCTGCCGGACCTCTCGCCCGGCGAGGCGCTGGAACTCTCCATGGTGCATTCGGTGGCCGGCCTGCTGCGCGACGGCAAGCTGCTGACCCGCCCGCCCTTCCGCGAGCCGCATCACTCCGCGAGCCAGGCGGCGCTGATCGGCGGCGGGCAGCGCGCCCGGCCGGGCGAGATCAGCCTCGCGCATCACGGCGTGCTCTTTCTCGATGAATGGCCGGAATTTCCGCGCCCCGCGCTGGAGGCGCTGCGCCAGCCGATGGAGACCGGCCGCGCCGTCATCGCGCGCGCCAACGCGCATGTGGAGTATCCCGCGCGCTTCCAATGCATCGCCGCCATGAACCCCTGCCGCTGCGGCCATCTGGGCGAGGCGGGTCGCGAATGCTCCCGCGCGCCACGCTGTGGCGAGGAATATGGGGAGCGCCTGAGCGGCCCCCTGCTGGACCGGATGGACATCACCCTCCAGGTCCAGGCGGTGCCGCCGGCCGAGCTTTCCCGCGCGCCGGGGGGCGAGACCACGGCCCGCATCGCCGCCCGCGTGCAGGCGGCGCGCGACATTCAGCGCGCGCGCTGGGGCGAGGGCGGCCCGCGCCATAATGCGGCGGCCGATGGCGCCCTGCTGGAGGAACGCGGGGCCCTGCTGCCCGAGGCACGGCAATTGCTGGAACAGGCGGCCGAGCGGCTCGGCCTGTCCGCGCGGGGCTTCGTGCGCAGCATCCGCCTCGCGCGCACCATCGCGGACCTCGCCGGCAGCGCCAGCATCCAGCGCGCGCATCTGGCTGAGGCGCTCGCCTATCGGGGGCGCCGGCGCGCCCCATGAGAGGGCTGCGTGACGCGCTTGCCCAAATGGGGCTACACCCGCCGGCATGATCCGCGCGCCCATCCTCGCCCTTCTCCTGTTGCTGGCCGCCCCGGCCGGCGCGCAGCCCGTGGTCGCGCAGAACCACATGGTCGTCGCTTCGCACCCGCTGGCGGCGGAAGCCGGCCAGGCCATGCTGCGGGCCGGCGGCTCGGCGGTGGATGCGGCCGTCGCGGTGCAGGCGGTGCTGAGCCTGGTGGAGCCGCAATCCTCCGGCATCGGCGGCGGCGCCTTTCTCCTGCACTGGGACCCTGCCGCGCGGGAAATCGTCGCCTGGGATGGCCGGGAGACCGCCCCGGCCGCCGCCCGCGGCGACCTCTTCCTGCGTGATGGCCGCCCCATGGACTTCGCCGATGCGGTCGTGGGGGGCCGTTCCGTGGGCGTGCCCGGCGTGGTCCGCATGCTGGAGGAGGCGCATCGCGCCCATGGCCGGCTGCCCTGGGCCGACCTCTTCGCCCCGGCCATCCGGCTCGCGGAGGAGGGGTTTGACGTCTCGCCGCGCCTCGCGCGTTTCCTCCTGGCCTCCAGCGGCACCCTCCGGCGCGATGCGGGGGCGCGTGCCATCTATTTCACGGCCGAGGGCGCGGCGCTGGCCGAGGGCGCGCGGCTGCGAAACCCGGCGCTGGCCGCCACCTTCCGCGCCATCGCCGAGGAAGGGGCCTCGGCGCTGCATCGCGGGCCCATCGCGCAGGACATCGTCCGCGCCGTGCGCGGGCATTCCAACCCGGGGCTGATGACGGCGGATGACCTCGCCGGCTATGCGCCGGTTCGCCGGGCCGCGCTCTGCATGCCCTATCGTGACTTCACGCTTTGCGGCCCTCCGCCGCCCTCCGGGAGCGCCGTGGTGCTCCAGATCATGGGGCTGCTGGGCCATTTCGAGATGCGTTGGCACGACCCCGCCGGGGCCGATGCCGCGATGCTGCTGAGCGAGACGGGGCGCCTCGCCTTCGCCGACCGCAACCGCTTTATGGCCGACCCCGCCTTCGTGCCCGTGCCCGTCACCGGCCTGCTGGATGATGCCTATCTGACCGGCCGTGCGCAGCTCGTCTCGCCGGATCGCGCCATCGGCGGACCACAACCGGGCAATCCGCGCCGCTTCGGTCCGCCCCTCGCCAGCCAGCCCCCGCAGCCCGAAGGCGGCACGGCGCACCTGTCCATCCTGGACGCCGAGGGCCGCGCGGTCTCGATGACGACGACGGTGGAGAGCGCCTTCGGCGCGAATATCGTGGTCCGCGGCTTCTTCCTGAACAACCAGCTCACGGATTTCTCCTTCCAGCCGGAGATGGACGGGCGCCCGGTCGCGAACCGCGTCGAGGGCGGCAAGCGCCCGCGCTCCTCCATGTCGCCCATGATGGTCTTCCGCCAGGGCCAGCTGGAGGCGGTGGTGGGCTCGCCAGGTGGCGCGCGCATCATCGGCTTCGTCGCGCAGGCGCTGGTGGCGATGCTCGACTGGAACCTGGACCCCCAGACGGCGGCCGCCCTGCCGCATGTGGGCGCGCTCAACGCCGTGACCGAGCTGGAGCGCGGCACGGCGGCCGCCGGTCTCGCGCGCGCGCTGGCGCTCCGCAGCGCGCCGGTCGAGGTGCGGGAGATGAATTCCGGCCTGAACCTGATCCGCATCCAGCGCCAGGGCGAGGCGCGGCGCCTGCTCGGCGGCGTCGACCCGCGCCGCGAAGGCATGGCCGCCAGTGACTGAACGCGCATGAGCCGCAGCATCGCCCGCTTCCTCTCGGGCCTTGTCCGCAGCGCCACCCGCCCGATGCGCCCCCGCCGCGCCGAGGCGACGCGCGCCCTCGTCTCCGAGATGCTGCTGCAACGCCTGACGGTACCAACCGAGGCCGGCCCCCTGCTGGTGGAATGCCCCTCGGCCCGCGCGCTGCATGACCCGCAGGGCTTTGGCCAGGACGAGCCGGAGACGGTGGCCTGGATCATGGGCCTGCCGGCCGGCAGCGTGCTCTGGGACATCGGCGCCAATATCGGCCTCTATAGCCTTTTCGCCGCGCGGCGGGGCCTCCAGGTCCTGGCCTTCGAACCCTCGGCCGCGAGCTTCGCCGCCATGGTCCGCAACATCGAGATCAACGGCTTCGATGACCGCATCGCCGCCTATTGCCTGGCCTTCGCCGAGCACACCACGCTCGTCACGCTGAACATGGCGAATACGGCGGCGGGCCACTCCATGCACAGCATCGAGGCGCGCGAGGGCGGCTTCCGCCAGGCGGTGCCGGGCTTCTCGGTGGATGAGTTCATGGCCCGCTTCGCGCCCCCGCCGCCCGACGCCATCAAGCTGGACGTGGACGGCATCGAGCCCGCCATCCTGCGCGGCGCCATGGCGACGCTGCGCCGGCATGTGCGGGAGGTGCTGGTCGAGATCGACGGCGCCAATGCCGCCGCCGGCGGCAACGGCATCCCCGAATTGCTGGCCGATTCCGGCTTCACCGAGGCGCCGATGCCGGATGCCGCGCGCAACCGCCGCTTCGTGAAGGCCTAACCCGCGAGGCTTGCGGCCAGCGCGTCCGAGAGGCCGATGCTGGGCGCGATGCTCCCCAGTTGGCGCGCCGCCACCGCCGTCTCCGCCGCCTCGATCGCGCAGCGCAGGCCGTCCAGCACCGGCACCGTCACCTGCGGCGCCACCAGCGCATCGAGGCCGACGAGGCCCGCGCCGCCCAGCAGGATGACGCCCGCGCCGCGCGCGATCTCGCCGCGCGCGGTCTCCGCCAGCAGCCCGGCGGCCTTGGCCGGCTCACGCGCGATCATGTCGCCGGTGGGCGGGATGGCGGCGACACGCACCTTGTCCGGCCCCAGGCCGCGCAACAGAAAAAACTCCTCCAGCATCGGCACCCAGGCGGCGCCGCCGGTCAGCACGGCCACGCGTGGCGCGATGCGAAGGGCGGCGAAGATCGCGGCATCGGCCATGCCGAGGATGGGCACGGAAAAGCACTCCCGCGCCGCCTCCAGCCCCGGATCGCCGAAGCAGCCGATGATGGCGGCGTCATAGCCCTTGGGGTTGTCGCGGCCGATCTCGGCGGCCAGCGAATCCAGCACCGCATGGGCCGCCACGGCCGAGGCGGCGCGGGAGGCGATGTAGCGCGCGCCGAAGCGGGCGGTGAGGGGGATGATCTCATGCATGCACATGCGGCGGGCGCCCTGCGCCATCCGCTCGGTGATGCCGGGATCGGTGTTGCCGTTGAGGAGGAGAAGCTTCATCGGCGGGCAGTTGTGCCCGGGCCTTGGGCAAAGGCAAGGGGGGCAGGGTGAATCGCCGGGCGGGTGGCGCTTGCCCCGAAGGGGCGGTTGGGGGTTAGGTGCAGTGTGAGGAAACCCCAGACAGGGACAAAAACCATGCGCTTGCGTCAACTTCTCCTCGCGGCACTCTTGCCGCTCAGCCTCGCCGCCACAGGCCCTGCCGCCGCGCAGGGTACGCTGCGCATCGGCATGACCGCGGCCGACATCCCGCTGACCCACGGCCAGCCCGACCAGGGCTTCGAGGGCAACCGCTTCACCGGCATTCCGCTCTATGACGGCCTGACCGCCTGGGACCTCAGCCGCGCCGACCGCCCCTCCACCGTCATCCCGAGCCTCGCCACCGAATGGACGAGCGACCCGAATGACCGCACGCGCTGGATCTTCCGCCTGCGCCCGGGCGTCACCTTCCATGATGGCAGCCCCTTCAACGCCGATGCGGTGGTCTGGAACGTCCGCAAGGTGCTGGACCGCGAGGCGCCGCATTTCGACCCCCGCCAGGTGGGCGTGACGGCGACGCGCATGCCCACGCTGCGCCGCGCCGAGAAGGTCGACGACCTGACCGTGGCGCTCTTCACCAGCGAGCCGGACAGCCTGCTGCCGATCAACCTCACCAACCTTTTCATGGCGAGCCCGACCCATTGGGAAGCGCTGCGCACGCGCAACCCGACGGCCGAGGCCACCTGGAACGCCTTCGCGGCCACCCCCTCCGGCACCGGTCCCTTCCGCCTGACCCGCCTGGTGCCGCGTGAGCGCGCCGAGATGGCCCGCAACGACAATTACTGGGGCACCAAGGCCAAGCTGGACCGTGTGATCCTGCTGCCCATCCCCGAGGCGAGCGCCCGCACGGCCGCCCTGCTCTCGGGCCAGGTGGACTGGATCGAGGCGCCGTCCCCGGATGCCGTGCCGCAGCTGCGCTCGCGCCAGATGCAGATCGCGTCCAACCCGCAGCCGCATGTCTGGCCCTGGCAGCCCTGCTTCCTGCCTTCCTCGCCACTCTCTGACGTGCGGGTCCGCCGCGCGCTGAACCTCGCGATTGACCGTGAGGCGCTGCGCACGCTGCTGGGCGGCATGATGCAGCCGGCCGTCAGCACCTATCCGGCCGGCCACCCCTGGGCGGGCAATCCGAGCTTCCAGATCCGCACCGACAAGGCCGAGGCGCGCCGCCTGCTGGCCGAGGCCGGCTACGGGCCGCAGCGCCCGCTGACCATCCGCGTGCAGATCAGCGCCAGCGGCTCGGGCCAGATGCAGCCGCTTTCGATGAACGAGTTCCTGCAGCAGGATCTGCGCACGGTGGGCGTGAACGTCGAGTTCGACGTGATCGAGTGGAACGCGCTCTTCACCAATTGGCGCAATGGGTGCGGCCATGCCTCGGCGCGCGGCGCGCATGCGACCAATGTGAGCTTCTCGGCGATGGACCCGTTCTTCTCGCTGGTGCGGTTCTACGACAGCAAGATGGCGCCGCCGGTCTCCAACAACTGGGGCATGTTCAATGATCCGCGCTTCGATGCGATGGTCGCCGCCGCCCGCACCTCCTTCGACCCGGCCGAGCGTGACGCGGCGCTGGCCCGCCTGCATGCGGCCGGCGTGGACGAGGCGCTGTTCATCTGGATCGCCCATGACGTGGGCCCGCGCGCGATGAGCCCGCGGGTGCGCGGCCATGTCCAGCCGCAAAGCTGGTTCGTGGACCTGCGCCTGCCGCATATCCAGTGATCCGATGACCCCGCGCCACCCCGATTTCACTGCTGGACGTGTTGGGGTGGCAGCGGCTGTGATTGACCTGCTTCCCGGAGGATGGGCCTGATGTTTTTCTACCTGATCCGCAGGCTCATCTACGCGATCCCCATCGCACTCGCGGTGGGCTTCGTGTGCTTCATGCTGGTGCAGATCGCGCCCGGTGACCCGATCAACGCGATCGTCCCGCCGGACGCGCCCCAGGAGGTGGTCGAGCAGGTCCGCCGTGACTACGGGCTGGACAAGCCCTTGCCCGTGCAGTTCGGCCTCTGGCTGCTGAAGGTGGTGCAGGGCGACCTCGGCCGCTCGCTCGCCACCGGGCGCCCGGTCTGGAGCGACCTGCATTCGGCCATCGGCAACACGCTGATGCTGGCACTGGCCGCCTCGCTCATCGGTTTTGTGCTGGGCTGCGTGCTGGGCGGCCTGGCCGGCACCTTCCGCGGCTCCATCCTGGACCGTGTAGCCGTCACCACCGCCGTCGCCGGCGTCTCGGTGCCGCATTACTGGCTCGGCATGGTGCTGGTGGTGATCTTCTCGGTGCAGCTGAACTGGCTGCCGGCGATGGGGGCGGGCCCCGGCGGCAGCGCCGACTGGGCCTGGAACTGGGAGCATATCCAGCACCTGATCCTGCCGGCCGTCACCCTCTCCGTGATTCCCATGGGCATCGTGACCCGCACGGTGCGCGGCATCGTGGCGGAAATCATGAACCAGGAATTCGTGGTGGCGCTGCGCGGCAAGGGCCTGACGTCGTGGAATGTCTTCGTCCATGTCGTGAAGAACGCGGCGCCGAATGCGCTTGCGGTCATCGGCCTGCAGCTCGGCTACCTCATGGGCGGCTCGATCCTGGTGGAGACGGTCTTCTCCTGGCCCGGCACCGGGCTGCTGCTGAACAGCGCCATTTTCCAGCGTGACCTGCCGGTGCTGCAGGGCACCATCCTGGTGCTGGCGATGTTCTTCGTGGCGCTGAACCTCTGCGTCGATCTCATCCAAACCGCCCTCGACCCGAGGATCAAGCGCGCATGAGCACCTCCGCCGCCACCGCCGAGCTCGCCATCCAGGCCAAGACCGCCGTCGCCCGATCCGAGGGCTATTGGGCGGGCGTCTGGAAGCGCCTCAAGCGCGACCCCGTCACGATCTTCTGCGCCAGCGTGCTCTTCATCATGCTGATGATGATCCTCTTCGCGCCCCTCATCGCGCCGCATGATCCCTTCCAGGGCAGCATGATGCGCCGCCTGCGGCCCATCGGCACCGAGGGCTACATCCTCGGCACGGATGAGCTGGGGCGCGACATGCTGACCCGCCTGATCTATGGCGGCCGCCTCTCCTGGTTCATGGGCATCGTGCCGGTGGCGCTGGCCTTCGTGATTGGCACCTTCCTGGGTGTCATCGCGGGCTTCACTGGCGGCAAGCTGAACATGCTCATCATGCGCGTGACCGACGTGTTCTACGCCTTCCCCTCGGTGCTGCTGGCCGTCGCCATCTCGGGCGCGCTGGGGGCGGGCATCCTGAACGCGATCCTCGCTCTCACGCTGGTCTTCGTGCCGCCCATCATCCGCGTGGCGGAGAGTGTCACCACGGGCGTGCGCAACCTCGACTTCGTGGATGCGGCGCGCGCCTCCGGCGCCTCGGCCTTCACCATCGTGCGCGTGCATGTGCTGGGCAATGTGCTGGGGCCGATCTTCGTCTATTCGACCTCGCTCATCTCGGTCTGCATGATCCTGGCCTCGGGCCTCTCCTTCCTCGGCCTCGGCACGCGGCCGCCGGAGGCGGAGTGGGGCCTGATGCTGAACACGCTGCGCACGGCCATCTATGTGCAGCCCTGGGTCGCGGTTCTGCCCGGCGTCTGCATCTTCGTCACCTCGATCTGCTTCAACCTCGTCTCCGACGGGCTGCGCCAGGCGATGGACGTGAAGGGCTGAGCCGGGGCACAAGACCAGTCGGACGGCGCAACCGCAGGGCGGTTGCGCCGTTCTGTCTCGGTTTTGTAGGAGCCCCGCCGTGAATCGTCGTCAGACCCTCGCCTGTCTTCCCGCCCTCGCCGCGGTGCCGCTGCTGGTCCGCCCGGCCGCCGCCGCCAGCCGCCGCGAGATCGACGCCGAAGTCGTCTCCGCCCTCGAAACCCTGCGCCGCATGGAAAATGCCCGCCTGCTTTTCGCCGGCGCCCATTCCATCCTGGTCTTTCCGCGGATCGTGAGCGGCGGCTTCATCATCGGCGGCCAGTATGGCGAGGGCGCGCTCGTGCGAGGCCACGAGATCCAGGGCCATTACCGCATCGCGGGCGCCAGTTTCGGGCTGCTCGCGGGCGCACAGAGTGCCGGCATTGCCATGTTCTTCATGAATGAGGCCGCCCTCACCGCGCTGATGGTCGCGGATGGCTGGGAAATCGGCACCGGCCCCAGCGTGGTGGCGCTCGACCAGGGCTTGCAGGCCAACATGACCAGCACCACGCTGCGCGAGCCGGTCTATTCCATCACCTTCGGCCAGCGTGGCCTGATGGCGGCCCTTGCCCTCAACGGGTCGAAGATCACCCGCTTCCGGCCAGAGTAGCCGCCGCCTTCAGAACAGCGGGGGCGCCACCCATTTCCGGAAGCCCTCGCGCTCACCGAGGCGCGCATACCATTCGGAGAGCTGCGGGAAATCCGGCATGCCCGGCACCCGCACCTCGGGCCCGATCCAGCGGCGCGCGTAGCAGCCGAGGATGATGTCGGCCAGCGTGAAGGCCTCGCCCTCGATGAAGGGCCGCCCATCGGCCAGCCGCGCCTCGATCACCGCCCAGCAGCGCGCGCTGTTCTCAACGGCCGCCTCCACCGCCTTCATGTCGCGCTTCGCCTCTGGCGTTCGGACCATGTTCCAGAACAGGTCGCGCTCGGCGGGGGAGAGGGTGGAAAGCTGCCAGTCCAGCCAGCGGTCCACGCTGGCGCGCGCCCCCGCCCCCTCCGGGTAGAGGCCGCGCGCATCGCCGCCCACCATCATGCAGAGATAGCGGCAGATGCTGTTGCTCTCCCACAGCTCGATCCCGTCATGCCGGAGGGAGGGAATGCGGCCATTGGGGTTGAGCGCACGGTATTCGGGCGTGTCCACCACACCATGCTCCATGCCCGCCTCATGGCGCTCATAGGGCTGGCCCAGTTCTTCCAGAAGCCAAAGGGGCTTCCAGACATTCACGCTGTTCGCGCGGCCGTAGAGCTCGATCACTGTTCGCGGTCTCCTGAACCTTGCGCGATGCGGATTCTGGTCAAGTTGCCGAATTTCCTGTCGTTGCGCCAGAGACATGACCAAGGGCGGAAGGTGAGAGGGGTTCCATGAAACGGCGTCAGCTGCCGCTGCTTGCGCGCGCCCATTCCCCGCTCTCCCTGCCTGCCTCGGCCACGGCCCTCAGTCCCTGGCCATGCCCTGTACGCGTGAGGGCGGCGCGGGGATGCAGCGCGATCGTGCATCCTTCACACGGGCTTCGTCTTGGTCTCGAAGCGCCAGGGCGAGCCGCCATCATCATTGGCATCGAGGCGCAGGCGATGCTCCAGCGGCGGGAAGGCGCGGCTGCGGCAATCCGCCCGGTCGCAGAGCCGGCAGGAGAGGCCGATGCCCACGCGCGCCGTCGCGAGGTCCAGCCCATCCGCATAGACCAGCTCGGCGGCGCGGGCCATGTCGCAGCCGATGGCCACCACATGGGTGGGCGAGGGCTCGCCCCAGCGCGGCGTCGGCCCGTGCACCGCCTTGGCGATGCACAGGAAGGCCGCGCCATCGGGCAACTCGGCGGCCTGCACGCGCACCTGCTCGGGCGTGCCGAAGGCGTGGTGCACCACCCATTTCGGGCAGCTTCCGCCGAAGCGCGCGAAGGGGAAGCCCGCCGCCGCGAAGCGCTTGGTGACGTTGCCCGCCGTGTCCGCGCGCAGGAAGAAGAAGGGCACGCCGCGATGCCCCTCGCGCTGCAAGGTGGAGAGGCGCTGCGCCGCCTGCTCGTAGGAGACGCCGAAGCGTGCCGCGAGCTTTTCCACATCATGCCGCAACTCCCGCGCCGCATGCAGGAAGGGCATGTAGGGCATGAGCAGCACGGCGGCCGCATAGTTCAGCAGCCCAATGCGGATGAGCTGCGTGGCCTCGGTGCTGGAGGGCGGTTCCTCCCCCAGCGTCGCGTCCACCACCTCGCGCGCTTCCATCAGCATGAGCTGGAAGGCCATGCGGAAGCCGCGGGATTCGCGCGGCAGGGATTCCGCGAGCCACAGGTCGCGCGTGCGCTGGTCGAAGCGGCGGTCGCTCTCGGGCATCGGCGCCACGGTCACGCGCACGCCATGCGCATTGCGCAGCCGCTCGGCGATGGCGTGGTTCATCTCCGCCGGGGTCGCGCGCAATTCGGCGCCGAGCTTCTCGCCGAAGGCTTCGAGTTCGGGGAAGTGATTGCCGCGCTCGTGGAAGAAGTCGCGCGTTTCCTCCGTCGGCAGCAGCAGGCGCCGGCCCGAGGGCAGCGCGATGCCGGAGCTGTCCTCGCGCGCCACGCGCCAGGCGCGATAGAGGGCCAGCACGCCGCGTGACGCATTGGGGGCGGCGGCGGCCATGGCTTGCAACTCGCCTTCGGGGACGGAATCGAGGCCCAGCACGGGATCGGCCAGCACCTCCCGCAGGCCCGCTTCCAACTGCCGCTCGGCATGGCCCGACAGGGCGGCGAGGTCCACGCCCAGCGCCTCGGTCAGCTTGAACAGCACGGCGGCCGTGACCGAGCGCTGGTCATGCTCGATCAGGTTCAGGTAGCTGGCCGAGATGCCGAGGCGCACGGCCAGCGCCTGCTGCGTCATGCCGCGCTCGGTGCGGATGCGACGGACGGTGCGGCCGATCAGCGGTCGGGCCATGGCGCTCCCTCACTTTACAACATTGACGAATTCACGGCCGAAACAGTCGCCGGATGGACAGTCTTGCCGCGTCGGACCCAGTTTTGCCCGTGACCTCGCGCGGCGCAATGTCAATCTTTCACAGGTCCGAAGCACCCCAGGAGATTTTCGCGATACGCCCCGAAACCAGCAAGTTGACCGCACCCGACGGCATGGCCCCCGGCTCGGGCGGCGAGCCCGGCCGCTTCGACGGCATCCGGCGGGACTGCACGGCGGCCGATGTCACCCGCCTCGCCGGCAGGTTCCGCACCCAGCATACGCTGGCGGAGATGGGTGCGCGCCGCCTCTGGCACCTGCTGCGGATCGAGCCGCAGGTGACGACGCTGGGTGCGATGACCGGCATGCAGGCGCTGCAGCAGGTGAAGGCCGGGCTGAAGGCGATCTACCTCTCCGGCTGGCAGGTCGCGGCCGACGCCAATACCGGCAACACCATGTATCCGGACCAGTCGCTGTATCCCGTGGACAGCGTGCCGAGGGTGATCAAGCGCATCAACAATGCGCTCAAGCGCGCCGAGCAGATCGCGACCATGGAGCGGCATGACGGCGTCAGCGATGACCGCACCCACTACATGGCGCCGATCATCGCCGATGCGGAAGCGGGCTTCGGCGGCGCGCTCAACGCCTTCGAGCTGATGCGCGCGATGATCGATGCGGGTGCGGCCGGCGTGCATTTCGAGGGCCAGCTGGCGTCGGAGAAGAAATGCGGCCATCTCGGCGGCAAGGTGCTGGTGCCGATCCAGCAGCATATCCGCACGCTGAACGCGGCGCGCCTCGCCGCCGATGTCGAGGGCGTGCCCACCGTGCTGCTCTGCCGCACCGATGCGGAATCCGCGCAGCTTCTCACCAGCGACGTGGATGAGCGCGACCGCCCCTTCATCGGCCATGACCGCACGCCGGAGGGCTTCTTCCGCTTTCGCCCCGGCATGGGCAAGCAATACGCCATCGCCCGCAGCCTGGCCTACGCGCCCTATGCCGACCTGCTCTGGTGGGAGACCTCCGACCCCGACCTCGATGACGCCCGCGCCTTCGCCGAGGCGATCCATCGCGAATTCTCTGGCAAGATGCTGGCCTGTAACTGCTCGCCCAGCTTCAACTGGCAGCGCAAGATGGGCGTGGACGCCGCGGCGAAGTTCCAGTTCGTCACGCTGGCCGGCTTCCACAGCCTGAACCTCTCCATGTTCAGGCTGGCGCGCGGCTATGCCGAGCGCGGCATGGGCGCCTACAGCGAATTGCAGCAGGCCGAATTCGCCGAGGAAGCCAACGGCTTCACCGCGGTGCGGCACCAGCGCGAGGTGGGTGTCGGCCATTTCGACGCGGTGGCGAATGCCGCCAGCGGCGGCAAGGCCAGCACCACGGCGCTGAAGGACAGCACCGAAGCGGCGCAATTTGTTTGATGCCCTCTGATGCCTCACGCCGCAGGCGTGCTGTTCGCACGACGCGGTCGCGTCCGCGGCCTTGGCTTCGGAATGCTGAAGCATTCCGCCGGGCCTGTTCGGCCTGGATCCTCGAAGCGCGGCGCTTGGTTTGCGTGGGCAGGTCCTGACCGTGCCTGAGCCCCTCTTCGACCGCCTCTGCCTGATCGGCGCGGGCCTGATCGGCGGTTCCATCGCGCGCCGCAACCGCGAAGGCCGTGCCCTGGCGCGCGAGGTCGTCGTCACCGCCCACAGCCAGGCCACGCGCGACCGCGTGCGCGAGCTGGGCTTCGCCGACCGCGTGGAGGATGACCTGGCCGCCGCCGTCCAGGGCGCTGACTGCGTGATCC
>JAIYCD010000030.1 GCA_027488195.1 Acetobacteraceae bacterium
AACTCCAGGATCTGCGCCTGGATGGTGACGTCGAGTGCTGTGGTCGGTTCGTCGGCGATGAGCAGCTTCGGGTTGCAGGAGAGCGCCATGGCGATCATCACGCGCTGGCGCATCCCGCCGGAGAATTGGTGCGGATAATCGTGCACGCGCTTCTGCGGATTGGGGATCTGCACCAGCGAGAGCATCTCGGCCGCGCGGTCCATGGCGGCGCGCTTGGACAGGCCCTCATGGTGCCGCACCGTCTCCGCGATCTGCTGGCCCACGGTATAGACCGGGTTCAGCGAGGTCATCGGCTCCTGGAAGACGATGCCGATCTGCTTGGAGCGGATGGCGCGCATCTCCTCCATCGCCATGGGCACGAGGTCCCGGCCCTCGAAGAGGATCTTGCCCGCCATGATCCGGCCGGGCGGCATGGCGATGAGCTTCAGCACCGTCATCGCCGTGACCGTCTTGCCGCAGCCGGACTCACCCACGATCGAGACGGTCTCGCCACGGTTGACGGAGATGTCCACGCCATCCACGGCGCGGACCATGCCGTCATCCGTCTTGAAGTGAACCTTCAGGCCCGAGATGTCGAGCAGCGGGGCGCCCTCGGTGGAATGGGCGCTCACTGAACGCGCCTCGGATCCAGCGCATCGCGCAGGCCATCGCCCACGAAATTGATGGTCAGCACGGTCAGGAAGATGGCGAGGCCGGGGAAGATCGCCCAATGCGGGGCGAAGTCCAGATTGTCCTTCGCGTCGAACAGCAGGCGGCCCCAGGTGGGTGTGTCGGGCGGGAAGCCGAGGCCGAGGAAGGACAGCGTGGATTCCGCGAGGATCGCGCCGGCCACGTCAATCGAGGCGGCGACGATCACGGGCCCGAGCGCATTGGGCAGGATGTGCTGCACCACGATGCGTGCGCGCGAGGCGCCAAGCGCGCGCGCGGCCTCGACGAATTCCTTCTCGCGCAGCGAGAAGAACTGCGCGCGCACCAGGCGCGCCACCTGCATCCAGTTGAACAGGCCGATCACGGCCACGATCATGATGAAGACGCCAAGCTCCTGCCCCACCACCCCGGCCAGGGCGTCGCGAAACAGGTAGATGATGAGCAGCAGCAGCGGCAGCTGCGGGAGCGAGAGGAAGAGGTCCGTCACCCACATCAGCGCCACATCCACCGGGCCCTTGGACATGCCGGCGATGGCGCCCACCAGGACGCCCACGGTGACGGCGACACCCATGGCCGCGAAGCCCACGGCGAGCGAGATACGGCCGCCATAGAGCACGCGGGCCAGCAGATCCTGCCCCAGGTCATCCGTGCCGAAGGGATGCGCGAGCGATGGCCCCTGAAGGCGCGCGGTGAAGTCGATCTCGTCGATCGGCACGGTCCAGAAGAGCGGGCCAAAGAGCACGGCCAGGATCATGGTGGCGAGCACGACGGCGCTGCCGACCGCAAGCTTGTGCTTGCGGAAACGGCGCCAGGCCTCGGCCGTGGGCGTGACGGGCGGCCGGCGAGCGCCGACAGCCCCGCCGCTAATTGTAGCTGATGCGGGGGTCGAGCCAGCCATAGATCACATCCGCGAGCAGGTTGAAGAAGATGACGAGGCAGGCGAAGACGAAGGTCACCGCCATGATCACCGGCGTGTCATTGGCCAGCACCGCCGAAATGAGCAGCGAGCCGATGCCGGGGACGCGGAAGATCTGCTCCGTCACGATGGCGCCGCCGAACACCGCGGGCATCTGCAGCGCCACCAGCGTCACCACGGGGATCAGCGCGTTGCGCACGACGTGGCGGTTGATCACCCGCCGCTCCGGGATGCCCTTTGCGCGCGCGGTCGTCACATAGTCCAGCCGCACCACGTCGAGCACGGCGGAGCGCACGAAGCGCGTCCAGGCCGCCCCCTGGAACAGGCCCAGCACGGCGATGGGCATGATGGATTGCTTGATGTGCTGCCACCACCATTGCCAACCACTCGCATCGATCTGCGCCCGATAGACGAAGGGCAGCCAGTCCAGATGGATGGAAAACAGCATGATCAGCAGCAGCCCCGTGAAGAAGGTGGGCAGCGAGAAACCGACGAAGGCGAGCGTGTTCGCCACCTGGTCGAAGATGGAATAGGGCCTTGTTGCCGCCATGATGCCGACCGGCAGCGCGATGGCGAGTGCGAGGATCTGCGAGGCGCCGATCACCACCAGCGTTACCGGCAGGCGTTGCAGGATCAATTGATCCACATCCACGCGGCTGACGAAGGAGAAGCCCCATTCGCCCTGGAGCATCGCCGTCAGCCAGCGGAAGTAGCGGATATGCACGGGGTCATCGATGCCGAGGCTGGCGCGGAGCGCGAGGCGCACCTCGGGCGGGATGGCCGGGTTGGTGGCCAGCTCCTCGAAGGGGTCGCCCGGCGCCAGCGCCAGCACGGTGAAGAGGATCACGCTGATCCCGAGCAGGCTCGGGATCGCGATCAGCAGCCGGCGGAAAAGATACTGGAGCACGGGTGGATCAGGTCTCGCGCCACCAATCCTGGATGGCCCAGAAGGTGCCGTCCCAGCCGCTCAGCACATGGCGGAGGTTGTTGAGGCTGCCG
>JAIYCD010000225.1 GCA_027488195.1 Acetobacteraceae bacterium
CGGCGATGCGCACCACGCTCTCCGCCGCCTCCTCCACGGTCAGGCCCAGGGCGGCCGCCACGGGCGCAAAGGCGGCGCGCGCCGCGGCCTCATCCATCACCAGCCCGCCGGCCAGAGTTTTGCCCGCGGGGATGCGTCCGGCAATCACCTGCGCATCGGTCAGGGTGGGCAGTGTGCCGCCCCGGCCATAGGCGGCGGGGCCCGGAGCGGCGCCCGCGCTGCGCGGGCCGACGCGCAGCAGCCCGCCCTCATCCACCCAGGCGATGGAGCCGCCGCCCGCCCCCACCGTCGTGATGTCGAGCATGGGCATCTGCACCACCAGCCCATCCACCAGCGCCTCGCGCGTCAAATCCGGGCGGCCTTTCTCGATCAGCCCCACATCCGCGCTGGTGCCGCCGATATCGAGGGTGATGATGTCATGCTCGCCCGAAAGCCCAGCCTGGCGCACCGCGCCCATCACCCCGGCGGCCGGGCCGGAGAGCAGCGCGCTGGCCGCGTTGCGCCGCATGGCGAGCGCCGGCACGCGCCCGCCATTGGACTGCATCACCGAGAAGTCGCCGGTGAAGCCATCGGCGGCCAGCCGCGCTTCCATCCGGCCCAGATAGGCGTCCAGCACCGGCTGCACATAGGCCGAGAGCGCCGTGGTGCTGGCGCGCTCATATTCGCGGAATTCCTGCGTCACCTCATGCGAGCAGGTGACCGGCAGGCCGGGGGCGAGGCGCCGCACCAGCCCGGCCAGCGCCTGCTCATGCACGGGGTCGGCATAGGCGTTCAGCAGGCAGATCGCGACCGCGCCAAACGGCGCGCCGGCCAGGAAGGCGGCGAGATGCGGGGCGAAACCGTCGAGGTCGAGCGGCGTCTCGACGCGCCCATCGGCCAGCAGGCGCTCGGGCACTTCCAGCGTGTCCTCGCGCGCCACCAGCGGCACGGGGCGGCGGTAGCGCAGGTCGAACAGCCGCAGCTTGTCCTGCCGGCCGAGCAGCAGCACGTCCCGGAAGCCAGCGGTGGTGAGCAAGGCGAGGCGAGCGCCCTTGCGCTCCAGCACCGCATTGGTGGCGACCGTGGAGCCATGCACGAATTCGCCGATGGCCGAGGGCGTGATGCCGGCGGCGGCGAGCGCATGGAACGCCGCCTCATCCGGGCGCGCCGGCGTGCTCGGCACCTTCGCCACGATCACGCCCTGCGGGCCGAAAGCGACGAGATCGGTGAAGGTGCCGCCGATCTCGATCCCGACGGAGAGCATCCTACTGCGCCGAGATGCGCGCTTCGCGGATCACGCGGCCCCAGCGCTCGGTCTCCTCCCGCGCGAGCGCGCCCAGCGCCTCGGGCGGGCCATCGGCGGGCTCTGCGCCGAGTTCGAGGATGCGCTGGCGCACGGCCGGTCGCGCCATGATGCGGCGCAGCCCCTGGTTCAGCCGCTGGATCACCGGCGCCGGCGTCTGGCCAGGCGCGAAGACGGCGAACCAAGAGACGACGGCATAGCCGGGCACCCCGGATTCCGCGACGGTCGGGATTTCGGGCGCCGCCGTCGCGCGATTGGGCGAGGTGACGGCCAGGCCGGTGAGCCGGCCCGAGCGCACCAGTTCCAGCGCGCCGGGCATGTTCTCGAACATCAGCTGGATCTGGCCGCCCTGCAGATCGGTCAGCGCCGGCACGCTGCCGCGATAGGGGACATGCACGATGTCCACCTGCGCCATCAGCTTGAACAATTCGCCCGCCAGATGCGTGCTGGCCCCGATGCCGGCCGAGCCGAAATGGATGCTGCCCGGCCGCGCCTTGGCGGCGGCGATCAGCGCCTGGATGCTGGTGATGCCGCTTTGTGGGTTCACCACGACGAGGTTGGGCACGTTCGCGATCAGCATCACCGGCGCCAGGTCCCGCATCGGGTCATAGGGCGTGCCGCGGCCGAGGCTCGGCGAGATCGCGATGGCGCCAGCGCTGCCGATGCCGAAGGTGTAGCCATCGCCCACCGCCTTTGCGATCACGTCAACGCCCGTCACGCCGCCGGCGCCGGCGCGGTTCTCGACCACCACCGGCTGGCCGAGCGTGGTGGCCATGCGCGGTGCCACGATGCGGGCGATGATGTCGCTTGGCCCGCCGGCCGCGAAGGGTACGACCAGGCGGATTGGGCGGGTCGGGAAGGCCTCCTGCGCGGCGGCTGGCAGCGCGACCAGAGCCCCCAGCGCTGCGCCCAGGATCTTGCCAAGCTTCATGGTCGTTTCTCCCTTTTGTGTGTCAGCCGATATCCGGCAGTCGATAGAAGCGGGCGGCGCTGCGCCAGAAGAGATCGGCCTTCTCCTCCGCGCTCGCGCCGGCTGCGATACGCTTCATCGCGTTCCAGCCGATGGCATAGGCGTAGCTGCCCTTGTCCACGGGGAAGTTGCTCTCGAACATGCAGCGGCTCGGGCCGAACAGCTCGATACAGCGCTCCATCCAGGGGCGCCATGCTTCGGCCAGCACGACGGAGCTGGGCGCCTGCGCCCGCTGCTCGAAGCCGAAGCCGGGCAGCCGCATGCCGAGGCCGCCGAGCTTGACCATGACGTTCGGGCAGGCGGCGAGGTCGCGCATGTGCCCGTACCACGTCGCGAAGACGGCATCGCGCTGCCCGGCATAACGCCCGATGCCGAGGATTCCGCCGCAATGGTCGAGCACGATCGGCGTCGCCGGGAAGGCGCGCGCCAGCGCTACAAGGCGCGGGATCTGGTGGAAATAAAGCCAAGCGTCAAAGCTTAGGCCCAGCGCGCCGAGATGCGCGAAGCCCGCGCGGAAGCCCGGGCTGTCCAGCATATCCTCGGCCGGGGCATAGGCCGGGTTGAGCATGGTCGGGTCAGGATCCCAGGTCGCGATGTGGCGGATGCCGCGGAACCGCTCGCCCCCGGCGCGCAGATGCGCCTCCAGCACCGGGCGCACGGCATCGCCGAGGCGCAGATCCGCCGCCCCCACGATGGCCGCGCAGGCACGTACGCCACCGTAGGTGCCGGAGGCGCACATGGCAGCGACGCCGTTGGCGAACTCGGTCTCGTTGACCGCGCGCATAGCCGGTGGCCCATCGGCCCGCAGCAGGGACCGCGCGGACTGCACATAGACGGTCGCCCGCACGTCGTGGCCGGTGCGGAGATCGGCCAGCAACTCATCGAGCAGGTAGCGCCAGCCCGGCCGCTCCCACAGGTGATGGTGGGGGTCGATGATGGGCTGGCCGGGATCGAGCGCCTCCTCCCGCGTCGTGGCCAGCCACGCCGCACGCACCGGGATCTGGTGCTGATGGGCGGCGGTGCTCACGCGGCGAAGTCCGGATCCTCGAGCTCCGGCGAGATGCTGCCGGGCAGGCCGAGCTCGAAGGTGTTCAGCGTCAGCGCGACCATGCAGTAATAGCCGAGGATGCCGACCAGCTCGACCATCCCGCGCTCGCCGAGCACGGCGACGCCGCGGTCATAGAGCGGCTTCGGCACGCGGGCCGTGGCGAGCAGGGTGCGCGCAATCTCATAGACCGCTTCTTCCCGCTCATTCGCCAGGCTTGGCGCGCGGCGGGCTGCGATGGCCGCGATCACCCCGCCGCCGATCCGCACATCGCAGCGCCGCCCCTCGACTTCGGCGGCGCGGATCAGCATGGCGGC
>JAIYCD010000023.1 GCA_027488195.1 Acetobacteraceae bacterium
CGGTGAAGAAGCATTCCCGCAAGTCCCTGCGCGTGATGGGCAGCGTGGGCGAGCCGATCAATCCCGAGGCCTGGCTCTGGTATTACCGCGTGGTGGGCGAGGAGCGCTGCCCCATCGTGGACACCTGGTGGCAGACCGAGACGGGCGGCATCCTGATCTCGCCGCTGCCCGGCGCGGTCGCGCAGAAGCCAGGCTCGGCCACGCTGCCGCTGCCGGGCGTGCAGCCGGCGCTGGTGGATGGGGAAGGGAAATTCCTGGAAGGGGCCACCGAGGGCAACCTCGTCATCACCGATAGCTGGCCCGGCCAGATGCGCACCGTCTATGGCGACCACCCGCGCTTCATTCAGACCTATTTCTCCACCTTCCCCGGCCTCTACTTCACCGGGGACGGCGCGCGGCGCGATGCGGATGGCTATTTCTGGATCACCGGTCGCGTGGATGACGTGATCAACGTCGCCGGCCACCGCATGGGTACGGCGGAAGTCGAGAGCGCGCTGGTCGCCCACCCCAAGGTGGCCGAGGCCGCCGTGGTCGGCATGCCGCATGACCTGAAGGGCCAGGGTATCTATTGCTATGTGACGCTGAACGCGGGCGAAGAGCCCTCCGACGCGCTCAAGAAGGAGCTGGTGGCCTGGGTCCGCAAGGAGATCGGCCCCATCGCCACGCCGGATGCCATCCAATGGGCGCCGGGTCTGCCCAAGACGCGGTCGGGCAAGATCATGCGCCGGATTCTCCGCAAGATCGCAGCCAATGAGACGGACCAGCTGGGCGATACCTCGACCCTGGCCGACCCCGCCGTGGTGACCGATCTCGTGGAGAATCGGGTGCAGTAGGCGTCCGTCACTCGTAGGGGGCGGCCACGCGCGAGTCGTTGAAGCGCCTCAGGAAATCCAGGAACCAGCGGTAGCGCTCGGTCAGGATGCGGATCGTCTCGGGCTGCACTTCGTGGCGATGCCGGCCGGGGGCTGTGTCCGTGCCGGCGCATTGGTGTCCGATCCAGGATGGGTTGGCGTCCAGGCTCTCCACGCGCTCCCGCTCGATCCGCACGCGCTGATCTGCCGTCCATGTCTCGGGCGGAACGCCCATGAAATCGGAAACGCGCGCGACGATCTCGTCGAAATGCAGGCCGTACATGGCGTAGCCGATGAATATCCGGTCGGGCGGGGCCATGCGCCGCACGGCGCCCAGGAAGCCCCGCAGATAATAGGAGTTGTCATGCCGCGGGGCGAACGCGTCTATGCCTTCACGGGCAACACGCTCGCGGCGGACCGCAGTCTGCTCTGGTATTTCAGAGGCCACATCATGGATGAATTGCCAGCGATACTGGTTACAGACGAGGCCCCGTGGCTTACGTGCATTAAGAATAGATATGCATTCAAGTAATTTAATATTCATATTGAAGTATTATGGCACTATATGCAATATCAGGATGCCCTATCGCGGCGGAAACCCATGGGCTAAATCCTTGATGCGGCCCTCGTCGTAGAGCTTCTCGACCCACCTGCCGCGACGATATTTACCAGTCGCGATGGCCCTGAGCACGCGGAACATAGAGGCTGTACCGCTGGTGGGAGTGGTCAGAAAAAAAATGCTGCGCGATATGCCTGCTGCATGAGTTCCCCTGCCCCCCAAGGCGGCAACCGAACCGGCAACGGCGCCGCGCTGGTGACGCAAACGTCACATGCGGCGCGCTGGACAGCGGGCTCCGCATCCCAGAGTTGATGGACATGCCCCGCTCCCCACACAGCGCCCTGATCATGACCTTCGCGCTGGCGGGCTTCGCCTCGGCCTTCGCGACGCGCCTGACGGACCCGTTGGTGGCAGTGATCTCGCTGGATTTCGAGGCGGATCCGGCGCGGGTGGCGCTGCTGGCCACCTGCTTCGCCCTGCCCTATGCGCTGGTGCAGCCGGTGCTGGGGCCGGTCGCGGATGCGCTGGGCAAGCGGCGGATCATCACCTTCGCCCTCGCCTTCCAGGCGTTGTTCCTCTTCGCCTCGGCATGGGCGCCCAGTCTCATCCTGCTCATGGTGCTGCGGGTGCTGACCGGGGCCGCGGGCGGCGGCATCTTCCCCACCACCCTCGCCTTGTTCGGGGATCGCGTGCCACTGGCCGAGCGCCAGGTGGCGATCAGCCGCTTCCTCGCCTGCGCGATCGTCGGCCAGATGGCGGGCGGCGCTGTCGCGGGCCTGCTGGAACCGGTCATGGGCTGGCGCGGGCTCATGCTGCTCTGCGGCGCACTGACGCTGGCCGCCATGCTGACCATCCTCAGGGACCGCTCGCCCGAGCCCACCGGGCGCTTCGATTTCGGCCAAGCCATCGCCCGGTATCGCTACCTGCTGACGCACCGGCCCGCGCTGGTGCTGTTCTGGGCCGTGGGGATCGAAGGGCTGCTGGTTTTCGGCGGCTTCCCCTATTTCGCCAACCACCTGGCCGAGGCGGGGCTGGGCGGCACGCGCGAGGCGGGGCTGACCGTCGCCGCCTTCGGTGCGGGCGGCCTCGCCTATGCCGGTTTGGCGCCGCTGCTGGTGGCGCGGCTGGGATCGCGGCGGATGATGCGGCTGGGGGGCGGCCTCGCGGGCGTGGGGGTGGCGGGACTGGCGCTGGCCCCCTCCGCCCTGGTCTTCATGGCGGCGGGCGGGGTGCTGGGCCTTGGCTTCTTCATGCTGCACAATTCGCTGCAGACCCGGGTGACGGAGGTCGCGCCGCAATCCCGCGCCTCGGCGGTGGCGATGCACGCCTTCCATTTTTTCCTGGGCCAGGCGGCCGGCCCCGTGGTGATGGGATTGGCGCGGGAGTGGGTCGGCTTCGGCCCGGCCATGCTGATCGCGGCGCTGGGATTGGTGGGGCTTGGCGTGATCATGGGCCGCCAAAAGAACACAAACTGAACATTCTCCGATTCGCGGAGCAGAAATTGTTTTAAATCAAAGGTGAAATCCGATTCGCGCGAACGAATCGGGATCGCCCGATTCGCGGCGGCGGACCACCATCCCTTGTGGTGATATCGCGGCACAAGCCACCAACGCGTTCCGTGTTTGTGCGAAACGACCCGTTGCGTTTCTCGCCCGCTCCGCTTTCAGGCATGATGCGGGCATCAAACCGCAGGATGAAAAGGCATGAAACAGGCCGTCGGCAAGCTGCCGCTCTGGAGCTGGTCCATTCCCGTGCTCGGCCTCGCCCTGCTGCTGCTCTGGGGCGAAGGCGCGCCGGCGGTGCTGGTCGCGGCCGGCCTGCTCGGCGCCGTCTTCGCCGCCGTGCACCATGCCGAGACCGTGGCGCAGCGCCTGGGCGAGCCTTTCGGCACGCTGGTCCTGGCGCTCTCGGTCACGGTGCTGGAGGCGGGGATGATCGTCTCCATCATGCTGGGCGGCGACAGCCCGACCGTGGCGCGGGACAGCATCTTCGCCGCCCTGATGATCGCGCTGAACGGCATCCTCGGCCTTTGCCTCGTGCTGGGCGGCGTGCGGCATTTCGCGCAGAGCTTCCGGCCCGTGGCCGCCAATGCGCTGCTGGTGGTGCTGATGCCGCTCGCTGTCCTCACCCTCGTCCTGCCGAGCTACACGACGACGGAGCCCGGCCCGGTCTTCAGCTCGCCGCAGCTGGTCTTCGTGTCGATCATCGCGCTCGGCCTCTATGCGCTGTTTCTTTACGTCCAGCTGGTCCGGCACAAGGCGGACTTCATGGTCGATCACGGGCTGCATGGGGATCCGCCCACGCGCGCCGCCGCCTGGCTCGCCTTCCTGCTGCTGGCCTTGGCGCGTCTGGTGGTGATCCTGCTGGCCAAGCAGCTCTCTCCCACGCTCGAGACCGGGGTGGCCGCGATGGGTGCGCCGCTGGCCGTGGTCGGCATCGTCATCGCCGCCATCGTGCTGCTGCCCGAGGGGATCACGGCGGTGAAGGCCGCCGCCCACAACAACATGCAGACGGCGCTGAACCTGGCGCTGGGCTCCATCGTCGCCTGCGTGGGGCTCACCATCCCCGCGGTCGCCGTGGTGGCGCTCTACCTGGGCGAGCCGCTGCATCTGGGCCTCAGCCAGTCCATGACGGTGCTGCTCGGCCTCACCTTCCTGCTGCTGGCGGTGACGCTCGGCAGCGGGCGGACCACGGTGCTGGAGGGGACGGTGCATCTCGCGGTCTTCGCGGTCTTCCTGATCTTCTCCTTCCTGCCCTGACGCGGGCTTTCCCGGCAGCGCCGGCTTCGCGTAGCCTCGGCGCCAACAAGACCGAGGAAACCGCCATGATCCACCGCCGCCCGCTGCTGCTCGGCGCGCTCGCGATGCCCGGCATCGCGCATGCGCAAGTCTATCCGACGCGCAGCATCTCCTTCCTCATCCCCTTCGCGCCGGGCGGCGGCACGGACATCATTGCCCGCGCCCTGCAGCCCACCCTGCAGGAGGAGTTGGGCCAGGCGCTGGCCATGGAGAACCGGCCGGGCGCCTCCGGCACGCTGGCGGTAGGACAGCTCGCCCGGGCGCGGCCGGATGGCTACACCATGCTCATGACGACGGTCAGCGCCTCGGCCGTGGTGCCGCCGCTGCTCAATCCGCCGCCCTTCGACATCCACCGCGACCAGACGCCGGTGGTGCTGGCCGGCACGGTACCGCTGGTCGGCGTGGTGCCCGCCTCCTCTCCGGTGCGGGATTTCGAGGGATTTTTGGCCCATGCGCGCGCCAATCCCGGGGTGCTGAACTACTCCTCCTCCGGCGTCGCGACGCAGCAGCATCTGGCGGCCGAGCTTCTCTCGGCCCAGGCGGGCCTGCGCATGACGCATGTGCCCTTCCGCGGCACCGGCCAGGCCGTGACCGAGATCCTGGCGGGCCGCATCGACATCGCCTTCGACACCCTGCCCACCTACCTGCCGCATATCCGCGCCGGCCGCGTGCGCGCCATCGCGGTGACCATGCCGCAGCGCGTCTCCTGGCTGCCCGATGTGCCGACCGTGGCGGAAAAAGGTTTCCCCGGCTTCGACGCCAATGTCTGGTACATGGTGATGGGCCCGCCCGGCCTGCCGGAGGCGATCACCGCGCGCTGGGTCACGGGCGTCAATCGCGGCCTGAATGATCCGGGCGTGCGCGCCCGCATCAGCGAAGCGGGCTTCCTGCCCGGGGGCGGCACCCAGGCCGATGCGGCGGCGCTGCTGCGGCGCGATGCGGAACGCTATGCCAATGTGATCCGCCAGGCGGCGATCAAGCTCGACTGATCAGCCGAAGCGCCAGTCGCAATTCCCAGCCGCCGTCTCGATGAAGGCGCGCAGCTTGGCCGGGATCAGCCGCGCCGCCGGCCAGGCGAGCTGGATGGGCATGACCGGCGGCTCGAACTCCCGCAGCACGCGGATCAGCCGGCCTTCGGCGATCGCCTCGCGCGCCTGATAGGCCAGCACCATGGTCAGGCCGCCATCCCGCTCGGCGGCGCAGAGCGCGGCATCGGCGCTGTTGGTGACGAGGCGGGGTGCGATGGGCACGCGCTCCTCCACGCCGTCGCGCAGGAGGCGCCATTCCTCCGCCCCCTCGAAGGCCGAGAAGCGGATGATGCGGTGTGCCGTCACCTCCCGCGGATCGCGCGGCGTGCCATGCGCCGCGAGGTAGCCGGGGGCGGCCACGATGATGCGCCGCGTCTCGCCCAGCCGCCGCGCCACCAGGCCGGAATCCGGCAGGTGGCCGATGCGGATGGCGCAATCCACCCCCTCCTCCACCATGTTCACCCAGCGGTCCGAGAGCTGCAGCTGCCCCTGCACCTCGGCGTGGCGGTTGAGGAATTCCGCCATCAGCGGCGCCACATGCAGCCGGCCGAAGACGGCGGGGGCTGACACCACGAGGCGGCCCACCGGCGTCAGCCGCTCCGACTGCGCGAATTCCTCGGCCTCGGCCAGTTCGGCCATGATGCGCCGCGCGCGCTCGAGGTAATGCGCGCCGGCCTCAGTGAGCGTGACCGAGCGCGTGGTGCGGGCCAGCAGCCGCACGCCCAGATGCGCCTCCAGCGCCGCCACATGGCGCGTGACCGCCGAGGGCACGAGGCCCAGGTGCCGCGCGGCGGGGGCGAAGCCCTGGCGGTCCACCACGGCGATGAAGGCGGAGATGGCGGCAAAGCGGTCCATGCATCATTGCAGCCCATCATTGCATCGGCGGCAATGATGAAGTGCCAAGAACGAAAATTATCGCCCATGGAGCAATGGCGCATACCCCTTCCTGTCGCGGCGGGATCCTCCGGCCGCCCCAGAAGGAGAACTCCCATGACCCGTATCGCCACCCATGC
>JAIYCD010000020.1 GCA_027488195.1 Acetobacteraceae bacterium
CACCTTCCAGTTGCAGCAGCACCGGATGGTGGTGGATGTGGCCGATTGCGGTGCCGAGGCGTTGGAACTGGCCCGGCTCTATGATTACGACGCCGCCGTGGTGGACCTCATGCTGCCGGATATGGAGGGGTATGAGGTCATCACCAAGCTGCGCGCCGCACGGATCGAGGCGCCGGTGCTGATGCTCTCCGCCAATGCGCGGACCCAGGCCAAGGTGCGCGGCCTTTCGGTCGGCGCCGATGACTACCTGGCCAAGCCCTTCGAACCGGAGGAACTGGTGGCTCGCCTGCAGGCCATGATCCGTCGCTCCAAGGGCTTCAGCAAGCCGCGCATCCAGATGGGCCCGCTCTCTCTCGATCTGGGCGCGAAGGAGGTGGCCGTGCAGGGCCGTGCCGTCCATCTCACCGGCAAGGAATACGCGATCCTGGAATTGCTGCTGATGCGGCGCGGGACCGTGCTCTCCAAGGAGAATTTCCTCGACCACCTCTATGGCGGCATGGATGAGCCGGACAGCAAGATCATTGACGTCTTCGTCTGCAAGCTGCGGAAGAAGCTGCAGAATGCCGGCGCCAATAACGTGATCGGCACGGTCTGGGGCCGCGGTTACATCATTCGTGACGCCTCCTCCGGCGCCGCTGCCGCCCGCGCGGGCCTGGGCGAAACCCGCCTCGCGACTGCCTGATCAGGCCGCGCTTTGCGCGGCCGGCGACGCCGAGAAATGCGCCCCGCCCGCCCGCAGCGCCGCCTGCAAGGCCGCGACGTCCACCGCACGGGGTGCCACGCCCTGTGAGACGGCCAGCGCCGCCGCCACCCCCGCCGCCTGGCCCGTCATCCAGCATTGCGGGATTTCCCGCAGGAAGGAATGGCTATTGGGGTCGCAGCTCATATGCCGCCCAGGCGCCAGCAGCCCATCCAGCCGCTCCGGCACCAGCGCGCCATAGGGCACGGAGACATTGGGGAATTTCGGCGAGAGGCTGGGCGAGACACCAATCTCATCCGGCCGCACCCGCCCATCCCAATCGCCCCGCGTCACGGCCGCCACCCCCTTGAGGCGCCGCGCATGCCGCACACCCAGTTGCGGCGCGGAGAGCATCAGGAAGGCATTCTCGAAGCCGGGCGCCCCTTCGCGATACAGCGCCAGATGCTCCACCATAAGCCGGTGGCTCTGGATCTCGACGGCCGTCAGATCCTCCACATCCACCGCTGAATAACCCGAGAGGCGCGGCCCCATGAAGAGCGCCACATCATCCCGCCAGGAGGCGAAGGCCTTGTCGAACAGGCGGATGCGCTCCCGCCCGCGCTGCAGGAAGGCGCTGAAGGCGGCGGGCTCCTCGGCGCGCCAGCGCTGGTAGCGCGGCATGTTCACGCCGCCGAAGAGCCAACTCGTGTTCATGCAGTGATGAATGTCGCGCGCGTCGATGTCGTCGTTGAAACTGGCGCCGGCCTGGGCAAAGAGATCGCCATCGCCGGTCGCATCCACGGTGCAGCCGGCCAGGATGGCGCGCCGCCCCTGCTTGGACTCGAAGAAGACGCCACGAACCGCGCCTTCAGTCACGACGGGCGAGGCGCCCCAGGCGTGGAAGAGGAGTTCCGCGCCGGATTCCAGCACCATTTCTTGCGCGGCGAGCTTCATCGCCTCCGGGTCGCAGGTAGGGGAGTGGGTGACGATGCCGTGGAAGGCGCTGGTGCGCGCAGCCCACCAGGCGGCGCTGGCCGCATCGCGCGTGCCCCAGAGCGCCGGCGCCGGGCCATTGACCGCGCCCGCGGGCAGGCGGTCCAGGAATTCCTCGGCGAAGCCGCGAATGACCCGCTGGCCGGTCCAATCCGTCATCCGGTCGATCCAGATGACCAGGCCACCGGTGGAGAGCCCGCCCAGATGATTGTGCCGCTCCATCAGGATGGTGTGCGCGCCCTGCCGGGCCGCGGCCACGGCGGCGGCGATGCCCGAGGGGCCTCCGCCCACCACCAGCACATCGCAGCGGGCATGCAGGGGAATGTTCCGCGCGGCTTCGGTCACGATCTCCCCGGTCGGTGCGCGGCGCGCGCGGCCGGGATCCGCCGCGAAGGTTTCGCTGCGAAAGATGAGGCGCCCGCCTTCGGGCTCGGGTGGAGAGGACATGACGCGGCTCAGGATAGAGAATGTCTTGCCCATAAGGGAAGGCTTTGGCAGAGGAAGCCGTGCTTCGTTTCCTGCCCGTCCTGATCCTGTTCGCCGGCTGCGCCGTGCCGCCGCTGCCGGCCGCGATGCCAGAGCCCCTGAGCTATCCCCCAGCCGCGCGCGACCGGATGCTGCGCCTGGCCGCCGCCGAATGGCAGGATTGGGGCTGCGTCACGGCCGGCCTGCCCGGCCCCGCCCTCTCGCCCTGCACGCCCGAGGCCGGCCCGCGCCCGGAGAGCGCCCCGGAGAATTTCCCCCGCGTGCTGGCCTATTGGCGCGCCGTGCCGCAATCGGGCGAGGCCATTCCGGCCAATCGCGCGCGCTATGAGCGCGCTTTGGCCGGAACGGGTGGCGGCAATCTTTGGGCCGAGCCCTTCTGGTCCGCCGCCTTCATCTCCTGGGTGATCGGCGCGGCCGGGGTGGATGCCCCCGAATTCGCGCCCGATGCGGCGCATTCCCGCTACCTGGACCATCTGGACGCGCTGGCCGCCGCCTGGCCCGCCGCCGCCCCCTTCCTGCCACGCGACCCGGCGCTCCATGCCCCCGCGCCCGGCGATCTGGTCTGCCGGGACCGCTCCAGCCGGCCGCTCCTGGCCTGGGCCGACCGTGCCGCCGAGCGCGGTCGCTTCCGGCCGATGCATTGCGACATCGTCATCCATGCCTCCCCTGGCGTGGTGGAGGCGGTGGGTGGCAATGTCAGCGACAGCGTGGCCTTGGCGCGCTGGGCGACGGATGGGGAAGGGCGCCTGCTGCCCGAGCCCCGGCCGTTTCTCGTCATCATGGAAAATCGTCTCGGCCGCACGCCGCCCTTCAATCAGGACTCCCGCTCATGACCGATCTGTTCAGCCCGCTCACCCTGCGCGGCGTCACCTTCCGCAACCGCATCGGCGTCTCGCCCATGTGCCAGTATTGCGCGGGCGAGGACGGCAAGCCGACGGATTGGCACCTGGCGCACCTCGTCTCCCGCGCCGTCGCCGGCCCGGGGATGGTGATGACCGAGGCGGCGGCGGTGACGCCGGAGGGCCGCATCAGCCCGGGCGACCTCGGCATCTGGAGCGATGACCAGCTCCCGGGCCACCAGCGCCTGGTCGCCGCCATCGCCGCCATGGGCACGGTGCCGGCCATCCAGCTCGCGCATGCCGGCCGCAAGGGCAGCCGCCTCCCGGCCTGGGAAGCCGGCGCCGCCGTGCCGGGCTGGGAAGCGCTGGGCCCGAGTGCGACCCCCTTCCAGGGCTATGCCACGCCGCGCGCGATGAGCGAGGCGGAGATCCTCTCCACCATCCAGGCCTTCGCCGATGCGGCGGTGCGTTCGGTGAAGGCGGGCTACACCTTCATCGAGCTGCATGCCGCCCATGGCTATCTGGTGCACCAGTTCCTCTCGCCCATTTCCAACCTGCGCAATGACAGCTGGGGCGGCGATTTCGAGGGCCGCACGCGGCTTCTGCGCGAGATCACCCGCGCCACCCGCGCCGTGATCCCCGATGACATGCCGCTCGCCGTCCGCATCTCCCACACCGACTGGGTCGAGGGCGGCTGGAACACGGCGGAGAGCGTGATGCTGGCCGAACGCCTGAAGGCGCTGGGCGTGGACATCGTGGATGTCAGCTCTGGCGGGCTCGACGCCGGCCAGCAGATTCCGATCGGCCCGGGTTATCAGGTGCCCGGCGCGGAGGCGGTGAAGCAGGGGGCGGGCATTCCGGTCATGGCCGTCGGCCTCATCACCGAGGCGGCGCAGGCCCAGGCCATCCTGGACGAGGGCAAGGCGGACATGATCCTCCTCGCCCGCGCCTTCCTGCGCGACCCCTATTGGGTGGTGAATGCGGCGGTGGCGCTGGGCCGCATCGATGCGCTGAAGATCCCGCCGCAATATGACCGCGCCTGGGGCAGCCTCGCCAAGTTCAAGATCGACCCGGCGATCGGCAAGCCGCTGCCGGCGCTCTGAGACTTAGCGCAGCACCTCGAAGAACCCCGTCTCCTCATCCATGCGGCGGTGTTCCTGGGTGCGGAAATCGTAGCGCGAGACGATGCCGAGCAGATGCCCGTCCTCGACGACGGGCAAATGCCGGAAGCCGCCATCCTCCATCAGCCTGAGCGCGTCATGCGCCCGATCATGCGGGCTGAGGCAGCAGGGCTCGGCCGTCATCACCTGGCCGACCAGGGTGCGCTGGGGGTCGAGGCCGACGGCCAGCGCATGCACCGCGTCGCGCCCCGTGAAGATGCCGAGCAGGCGCTGCCCGTCCACGATCAGCACCGCGCCGACGCGCCGCTTGTGCATGGCGCCACACGCCTCCTGCACCGTGGCGCCGGAGCCCATGGTCAGGGGATTCTGGTGGCGGACCATCTCCGCCATGGTGCGTGTCTGCATCGGTCAGGCCCTCCTTGCTGCGGATGACAATGGCATGACAACGCGGCGGGGGCCTTGCGGTGGCGCAACCTCCATCCGTGATTTACGCCGAGGAGGTGACGATTTCGCCACTCTGCCGGGCGCGGCCCCCGGCACGTGGGATATGGTGACGTGCGCGGATCTCGCCAGGCCCGCGCGGATGCGCGAGACAGAGGATCGGATGGACGCGGTTGACCTCGCTTTGGTGCTCGCCGTCGATGTCTCGGCGAGCGTGGATTACGACGAATTCGCGCTGATGCTGGGCGGCCTCGCCGCCGCCTTCGAGGATTCGGCCGTGATCGCCGCCGCGACCAGCGGGCCGCGCGGCGCCGTTGCGGTCGCGGCGCTGTTCTGGTCCGAGGCGCAGGAGGTGGCGCTGCCCTGGACGCGCCTCGCCACCGCCGCGGAGGGCGCGCGCATCGCGGCGGAGATGCTGGCCGCCCCCCGCCTGCCCCGCGCCGGCGCCACCGCGCTGGGCGATGGGCTGGTCGCCGCCCTCACCTTGCTCGGCCGCTGCCCGGCGCCGGCCGGGCGGCAGGTGGTGGATGTCTCGGGCGATGGCGCGGGCAATCGCGGCCGCGCCTCCGGCCCGGTGCGGGATGTGGCGGTGGCGGCGGGCGTGGTCATCAACGGCCTTGTCGTGCTGAACGAGGAGCCGGGCCTGCTCCAGCACTATGCGGCGGAGGTGATCGGCGGCCCCGGCAGCTTCGCCATGGCCTGCGCGGACTATGCCGATTTCGCCGAGGCGATCGGCCGCAAGCTGGTGCGGGAAATGCGCGGGCCCGCGCTGGATGTATGAGCGCGGGCCCGCGCTGGAAGCATCACGCGGGCCCGCGCTGGAAGCGTGAAGCCCAGGCGTGAGGCTCAGCTCTCCACGCGGATCTGCTTGGCGCGCACCAATTGGCCCCAGCGCGCATAATCCCGCGCCATGATGTTGGCCATGTCCTCGGCGCTGCCGCCGCCCGGCTCGTCGCCGCGCGTGGTCACCCGATGGCGCGTCGTGGCGTCGGCCAGCGCCGCGTTGAGGGCCGCGTTCAGGCGGGTGATGATCTCGGGCGGGGTGCCGCGTGGCGCGAAAAGGCCCGTCCAGGAATAGAAGGCGAAGTCGCTGAGGCCCTGCTGCCCGGCGGTCGGGAGGTCGGGGAAGGCGGGGCTGCGGGTGTGGCCGGTGGCGAGCACGGGGCGCAGCTGCCCCGCCTGCACCAGCGGCGCCACGACCGAGGCGCCGTCGAACATCAGGCTGAAACGCCCAGCCACGAAATCCGCCATGGCCGGGCCCGAGCCGCGATAGGCGACCTGCGTCATCTCGGGACGGCCCAGCAGGTCGCGGAACAGCTCCATCGCGACATGGGTGAGGCTGCCCGCGCTGGAGGAGCCGTAATTGATCGAGCCGCGCGGCTGGGCCGCGATCCAGGCGCGCAATTCCGCCAGGTTGCGCACATTCACCGAGGGATGCGCGCAAAGGATCAGCGAGGATCGCAGCACGAGACCGATCGGCGCCATCTCGCGCGGATCGATCGTCATCCCCTCCATGGTGTGGGGATTGATGGCCATGGGCGAGATGTTGCCGGCCAGGATGGTGTAGCCATCAGGGCGGGCGGCCATCACCGCCTCGGTGCCGAGATTGCCGCCCGCGCCGGCCCGGTTGTCGATGACGACGGCGACGCCCAGCGCGTTCTGCAAGCCCGCCTGGATGGTGCGCGCGGCGAAATCCGTCTGCCCGCCAGCCGGGAAACCCACCACCAGCGTGATCGGCCGCGTCGGGTTCCAGATGCCCTGGGCGCGCAGCCCCCGGGTCAGCAGAGGCGCGGGAAAGGCCGCCGCCGCCAGGGCCAGGCCGCCACGACGGGTGATGCGCGTCATTCTTTCGCTTCCTGCCTCTTTGTTCCTGCCTCTTTGTTCGTGCCTGGGGCGGCCCGGCCTAGCGCGGCGGCTGGGTGGCCCGCGCCTCGGTCAGTTCGCGCTGCGCCGCCTCCAGCGCGGTGCGGAGCTGCGTGGCCGCGGCCTCGGCCGCCGCGAGGCGGCCTTGCAAGGCGGTGCGCTCGGCGGTGGTGGCCTGCGCCTGGCCGACGGCAGCCTCCGCCGCGGTGAGGCGGGTCTGCAGCGTCGCGCGCTCCGTCATGGCGGTCTGGATCTGGGCCTGGGCCTGGGCCATGGCGGCATCGGCGGCGGCCAGGCGCTGGTCGCGCTGGCCGATATCGGCCGTCGCGGTGGCCACGGCCCGGGCGAGGGCCGCCTGCGCCTGCGCGAGGGCGCCCTGCGCCTGGGTGGCCACGCCTTCCGCCGTGCGCAGCCGCGTCTCCAGCGCGAGGATGGCGGCACCCCGCTGATCGAGCTCGGCGCGCATGGCCACACTCTCGAAGCGGGCGAGGTCGAGGTCGGTGCGCAGGGCCTGAATTTCGGCGGCGGCATTGGCTTCCAGCGCGACCAGGGCGGCCAGCGCCGCCGCAAGCTGCTGTCGCGTCGCCTCGGCGCGGGCCGGGGCCGTGGCGGCGAGGCTGCCGGGGGCCGCGTTCAGCGCCTCGGCCACGAGGCGGCAGCTGCGCAGCTGGCGGTCGCCCGTGAAGATTCCGCCCGTCAGCTCGAAGCGACTATCGGAGGTCGCGGGGCCGGCAAAGCGCAGGCTCCAGCGGTCGGTGCCGCGGCTGCGATCGACCGTCGCGGTCATCTGGTTGCCCTCGATGCGGGCGTTGAACCGGCTGCTATCCTCGGTGCCCTGGGCGTTGCGCCCGCTGCGCGCGCGCGTGGCGGTGTTCTGCGTGATGGGCGCGGTGAAGCGCTCGGTGAAGGCGGATTGGTTGCCGCTGGCCACGCAGCTCATCGTGAATTGCCAGTTGCCATCATACTCGACGGCGGCCGCGGGCTGCGCCAGCAGCAGGGGCGCGGCGAAGACAGAGAGGGCGGCCGCGCGCAGCGCCGGCCGGGTGAGCATGACGTAATGGCTGCGCATTGGCAGAAGCCTCCATGAAACCGCGGGCCTGGGCTCGGCCCGCGGCGCAGAGAAGCAGGGAATCCGCCGTCTCACAATCTGGTAATTTCGCCGCCCGTGGCCGGGAAGCTCAGGCGCCCTTCTGCTCCGGCCTTCCGCCACGGCCGCGTCCGGGCGGGTCGCTCGGGTCGTTGTCGGTCGGGCCGGCCGGGGCGGGGCGCGCTCCTCCCCGGCCGCCGCCCGGCGGGTCCGTCGGGTCGGAATCGCTTTGGCCGCCTTGCCGCGGGGCATTGCCGCCGCGTCCCTGGCCGGGCGGGTCCGTCGGGTCGGAATCGCTTTGGCCGCCGGGGCGCTGGGCGTTGCCGCCGCGTCCCTGGCCGGGCGGGTCGGTCGGGTCGGAATCGCTTTGGCCGCCGGGGCGCTGGGCATTGCCGCCGCGTCCCTGGCCGGGCGGGTCGGTCGGGTCGGAATCGCTCTGGCCCTGGCCGGGACGGGGCGCATTGCCGCCGCGCCCATTGCCGGCCGCGTCATTCGGGTCGGCGTCGGTCAGGCCGCTTTGCGGCGGGCGGGGGCCGGATTTGGTGCCTTGGGCCAGGGCATCCGCGCCCGAGGCCGCGCTGCCCAGGGCCACCAGATTCACCACCAGCAACCGCCGGCGCAGCCGCGAGTCGAAGTTTGTCATGCGAGCCTCCTCATGGGGAGCGATTCTAGGACGCCTGCCTTCGGAATGCACGCGCAGCGCTGGCGTTGCATGTCAGGACGGCGCGACGCTCTGTTCCATCGCGGCCAGCACCCCCGCCTCGCCCACCAGGCGCACGCGGCCCTGCAGGCGCAGGCAGGCGCCGAGGATGAGGCCTCGCGCCAGCAGCCCCTCGGCGCAGCGCTCGCCGGCGTCGAGCGCCGTGGTGATCGCGGCCTCCGGCAGGGGGGCCACATCCACCGTCACATGCAGGTCCCGCAGGTCGCTATCGGGGTCCAGCTCGCAGGCGCGCGCGCGGGTGATGGCGGGGTGGTCCACATCCACCGCATTGGCGATGATGCTGGCCGCCGCATCGGCCTCGGGCGCGCGGGTCGCCAGCACCGTCACCGCATCGGCGATGCCCCGGCTGAAGCTGCGCCCCCGCCAGCCCGAGGTCGCGATGCCGCGCACCGCATCCCCGCCGCGGATCACGGCGAGCCCGCTCGGCCCCAGCCGCGCCGGATCCTCGACCAGGCCCACGCGCAAGGTGCTGGCGGGCGAGAGGTGCAGCGCGATGTCGCCGCCATTGTTCACATGCGCGAGGCTGATGCCCGGCACGGTGAGGATGGCGCGCAGCACATGCTCGGCGACCGCGCCCGCCACGGCCACCATCGGCGTCACGTAATGCATGCGGTGCGGCCAGGCGGCCTCCGCCATGCGCTTGGCCACGGGATGGGTGAGGCTGGGCATGCGGCTCATCAGCGGCGTGCGCAGCAGCTGCAACTCGCGCGAGAGGGCGGCCAGCACGCCATGCAGCCCTTGCCAGGCCGCCTCACGCGCCTCGATCACCGAAGCGCGCGCGCCCTCCAGGCCGATGACGAGGTCGATCGGCCCGTCCTGCAGGTGCAGCCGCCCATCGGGCAGCAGGGCACGGCGCGGTGGGGGCCACACGACCTCTGTCATCCCTGCGGGCTCGGCCAGGGATTCTCGCGCAGCCACTCGCCCCGCACCGCCGAATCACCGTGTTGTTCGAGCAGGGTGGCGAGGCTCATCGCCTGGTCCACATGGCCGCCCATGGCGGCATAGAGATCAGCCCGCAGGGTGAATTCCAGGGGTGCCACCAGCGCGGGGGTGGGCACATAGCCGAAGGCCTTGTCGGGCAGGCGCAGGATGTCCGCCATGATCGTGATGCCGCCTCCCGGATACAGGTAGCAGGGTGCACCCCCCATCGTGACCCTTACCTCGCCACGCTGGACGGCCCGCGTCAACAGGATGGGGTTGTCCGTGACACCCGCCCGCAGCGAACCGCCGGCGCCGGCCATGAAGAGGATGGAGGTCAGCGCCGGTTCGCAATTCTCGCCGATGCGCGCCACGCTGGCGGCCACCGCCGCAGGGGCCTGGGCCGGGACGGGGCGCAGCGCCTCGTCCAGCTCGACATAGAGCGAGTCCTCGCCCGTCGTGCTGGTCAGCAGCAGGCGCAGGCCCGGCCAGGCGAGCTTGGGGTCGATGCTCTCGATCAGGCTCAGTGGGTCCGTGATATCCGTGCCGCCCCAGCCGCTGCCGGGATGCGCCACCTGGAAATACCGACCGGGCGTGGAGCGCCGCCCGCGCACGCGGATGCCCGAGGCGCGCATGTTCAGGCACTTCCCCGCCTGGTGCTCGGTCAGCACGCCGGTGATGTGGTCATCCACCACGATCACCTCATCCACATGTCCCTGCCATTGCTGCGCGAAGATGCCGACGGCCGCACTGCCGCAACCCACCCGCATGCGCGTCTCCGGCACGCCATTCACGATGGGTGCCGCACCCGCTTGCAGCACGAGCTTCGACCCGCCCTCGATCTCCACCTCGATCGCCTGCTTGGCGCAGAGCGCCAGCATGGCCGCGCAGGTGACATTCCCCTCGCGCTTGGAGCCACCCGTCAGATGCCGCACGCCGCCGATGCTGAGCATCTGCGAGCCATATTCGGCGGTGGTCACATGGCCGATCTGCTCGCCCTCATGCATCACGCGCGCCGCTTCGGGGCCGAGATGCCGGTCGGTGTCGATCTTCGCCTTGAGGCCGCAATAGCTGAAGATGCCCTCGGTCACGACCGTCACCGTGTCCACGCCGGCATGCCGGCTGGAGACGATGAAGGGTGCCGGCTTGTAGTCGGGATAGGTGGTGCCGGCGCCGATGGCGGTGACGAAGGTCTGCGGCGGGACGATGCCGCCATCCCAATCCTCGGCCGCCTCCAGGAAAGGCACGAGCGGCTGGTCCGTCTGGGTCAGCAGCACCAGCGGGTCGGTGCGGACCAGGCGGCCATCCTCATTGGCATAGCGATGGCAGGCGCCGGCACGGCCAGGACGGATGCGGCAGAGAACCGGGCAGGCATCGCAACGGACGATGCCATCAGCCTCGGCGGCGCCGAAGATGGAGGTACGATCTACCATGAGAAGAGGCCTCCGGCGGCTGGGGCCGAAAGGCCCCAGACCCCAGGACTGAGGGTGCGCTGCTTTACCATCTGCCGGTTCCCTTCAGCGCTTCAAGGACGCGATGCGGCAGGGCGGGGATGCGATGGATCTCCGCGCCCGTCGCGTCGCGGATCGCCGAGAAGATGGCCGGCGCCGTCGCCACCAGCGCGGGCTCGCCCACGCCCTTCGCGCCATAGGGGCCGAGCGGCTCGCGCTCCTCGATCAGGATGGTCTCGATCGGCGGCACGTCGCCGAAGCTCGGGATCAGGTAGTCATGCAGGTTCTCGGTCCGGCCGGGGATGTATTCCTCCATCAGCGCAAGCCCGATGCCCTGCGCGATGCCGCCATGGATCTGCCCCTCCACCAGCGTCGGGTTGATGGCGCGCCCGACATCATGCGCGGCGATGATGCGCTGCAATTGCACGGTGCCGAGCTTCACATCCACCGAGAGCGCGCAAAGCTGCGCGGCGAAGCCATAGGTGGCGTAGGGAATGCCCTGACCATTCGCATCGAGCGGGATGGTCGGCGGGTCGAAGCGGCCCAGCCCCTCGATCGGCGCGGCCGGCCGGAAGGGCACGCCATCCAGCGTCAGCGCGCCATTCCAGCCCAGCACGCCATTGCTGCCGCGAAGGATTTTCGCGCGCAAATCAAGCGCGGCCTCCATCGCGGCACGGCCACTGACGAAGGTCTGGCGCGAGGCGCTGGTCTTGCCGGCATCGGGCGTCGTCGCCGTGTCGCCATTCACGTGGTTCAGCGCCGAGACGGGCAGCCCCAGCGCCTCCGCCGCGATCTGCGCGAGCACGGTGGAGGAACCCTGCCCGATATCCACCGCGCCATTGAAGAAGGTGATGCGTCCATCCGTGCCCAGCACGAGCCGCATGTCCGAGGGGTTGGACATGCCAGTATTGCCGATGCCGTACCACATGCCCGCGACACCCACGCCATGCCGCAGCACGCCACCCCGCGCATTGCGCGCGGCTGCCTCGGCGCGGAATTCCGCCCAGGCCGGGCGCAGCGCCTCCAGGCAAAGCCGCTGCCCGGCGGAATGCTCCAGAAGCTGTCCCGTGGCCGTCACATCCCCCGCCACCAGCGCATTGCGGATGCGGAATTCCAGCCTGTCCAGCCCGCTTGCATCGGCCAGCCGGTCCCACAGCGCCTCCTGCGCGATGGCGGCCTGGGGCACGCCGAAGCCGCGAAACGCGCCCGAGGGCGGCTGGTGCGTGTGCACCGCCCGCGCACGCGCACGGACATGCGGCACGCGATAGGGGCCCGTTGCGTGCACCGGCACGCGGCCGGCGACGGTCGGGCCCCAACTGGCGTAAGCACCCGTGTCGTAGATGCCCTCGAAATCCAGCGCGAGCAGCCGGCCTTCGGCGTCGCAGGCCGCACGCGCCGTGATGCGCGCGGGGTGGCGCTTGGTGCTGGCCGCCATGCTCTC
>JAIYCD010000097.1 GCA_027488195.1 Acetobacteraceae bacterium
CGCTCGGCCGATGGGCGCATCCGCTACCTGGGCTATGTGCCCCAGATCGACGTGGAAATCCTGGTGCGGCACGCCCGCGCCCTCTGCTTCGCCTCCCTCTACGAGGGTTTCGGCCTGCCGGCGGTGGAGGCGATGCGGGCAGGGACGGCGGTGCTGACCTCGAACACCTCCTGCATGCCGGAGGTCGTGGGCGACGCGGCGCTCACCGTGGCGCCAACCGACACCCGCGCCCTTGCCCAGGCCATCCAGGCGCTGGACGGCAATGACGGGCTGCGCCACGGCCTGGAGGCCGCGGGGCGGGTGCGGGCCGCCTTCTTCAGCCCCGAACGCTATGCCGGGCGGCTCCGCGCGCTCTATGCCCGGCTTGGCGTCATGCCCGCGGGAGGTGCCGCATGATCACGCTCGGCGAATTGCTGCACGGGACCGACGAGGATTTCATCGTCAACCTCTACCTGGCCGCGCTGGGGCGCTGGCCGGACGATGCGGGCTTCACCCACCATCTCGGCCTCATCGCGGGCCAGCCCGAGGCCCGGGCCGGCCTGGTGCAGGCGCTGCGCAATTCGGAGGAGGCGCAGCAGCGCCGCCCGGCCATCCTCTCCGACCCGACACCGGTCGCCGCCGAGCAGGCGCTGGCCGCACAGCTCAGGCTGCGGACCCAGGTGCTGCACGCGGCCCTGGCCGAGCGGCGCCCCCCCTCAGCCGAGGCGCAGCCCTCCGCCCTCGCCGGCGAGCTCATGGCGCTGGGGACCGCGCTGGATGGGCTGCGGACGGAGCTGAACGAGCGCATCGCGGCGCTGGAAGCCACGCTGGCTGGCCGGGTTCCACCCGCCCCCGCCCTCTCCCCCGCCATCTCGCTCGATTACGTGAACGACCAGGTGGAGCAGGCCCAGGCGCCCCTGCTGCGCCGCATCCGCGCGCTGGAACGGCGCCTCATCGAACTGGGCGAGGCTCCTACCGGCAGCTGAGGATCCGGAGGTCGTAGACCGGGTGCTCGAACATGTTCACCGCGGGCGCATCGGCGAAGAGCCAGCCGCGGAACACCGGGCCGGTCGCCGCCCCCACCCGCTCATCGCTCACTTCGAGCCAGGCCGCGGCGTCGGGCACCTCGTCGGGCGGGCGGGAATGGCAGGCGCGCAGGGTGATGGTCAGCGTGCCGAAGCGCGTGGGCTCGCCCACCGTGGCGCGGAGCGTGGCCACGCGCGCCGTCACCTTGTCGAGCGCCTGGATCTCGCCCACGCGGCGCGGGACCCAGTCCTGCGCCGCGGCCGGCGCGGGGGCGGTGCAAGCCAGCGCGGCGCAGGCGAGCAGCAGCAGGGCGGGGCGCACCGCGCTCATCGCCGGCGAGGACTCGGCAGGGTCGCGATGATCTCGGCCAGGATGACCCGCATCGCGGCCTCGTCCACGCCCATCAGCACGGCGTCCTCGAAGGCGTCGCGCAGGACCTGCGCGGCTTCGGCATGGTTTTCCAGCAGCACCTTCACCTTCTCGCGGCAGGAGATGGGCTGGCCGTCGCTGCCCGGCCAGAGGACGGGCGGCGCGCTCATCGTGGGGCCGGGGCAGGGGCAGGGGCCGGCGTGCCTTCGGCGGCAGCGGCGCCCCCGCCCGAATTCATCTGCGTGACCGAGAAGATGAAGCGGCCCAGCAGGCTCTCGAGGCTCACGGAGCCCTGGGTTTCGGTGATACGGCCGCCATCGGCCAGCAGCCGGTCGGCGCCGCCTGGGACGATGGCAACGTATTTGCCGCCCAGAAGCCCCTCGGAGGTGACCTCGGCCGAAGAATCGACGGGCAGGCCAAGGTCGCGGCGCACACGCAGCGTCACGACGGCCTGGAAGCTGCGCGGATCGATCCTCAGATCGCTGACGGAGCCGATCTTCACGCCGCCGATCTTCACGTCGGCGCCCGGGTTCAGCCCGTCCACACGGTCGAACTCGGCGGTGAGCGCGATGCCGTCCGTCTGCGGCGCGCGGCCGCCATGCAGGATGGCATAGACCAGGAAGACCCCGGCGCAGACCAGGACCATGGCACCGGTCATCACCTCGGCGAGGCTGCGGCCCCTCATGCGATCAGCTTTTTCATGCGGCGACAGATGGCCTGTCAGCCGCCCGGCGTCCAGGCCTCATAATCGCCGCCGGTCACGCGGCGCTGGCCGCCGGCGTAATCATGGCCCTTGGGGCGCCAGGCGCCGGGCGTGCCGGTGAGGTTGGGCTGGTGCGGCTTCTGCCAGGGATGGCGGGGCGCGGCGAGGGGCGCATCGGTCGTGTGGTGCAGCCAGGCATGCCACTCGGGCGGGACCACGGAGGAATCCAGCCCCTTGGCCAGCGCCACGGTGCGGCGCGTGCGGCCATAGACCGGCTCGGCCTTGCGCGACTCGTAATAGGTGTTGCCGGCCTCATCCCGGCCGATCTTGCGGCTGGTCAGGCGGGTGAGGAAAAGCTGGATCGTGGACATGGCGCATTCTCCCACAATTTCGCGCCGCAGCAAAGCACGGCGCAGCCTGCCGGGCCATGGGAGTTTTCCACAAGATGTTGTGGCCCGTTCCCGTTCTGGCCACATCATGCGGCTTCCCGCGGGGCGGGGTGCGGGCTAGGCTCCGCGTCATGGCACGTATCGCAGGAAGCTTGTGGGAAGGGGTCGCGCTCAGGCGCACCCGGATTGGCGCGGACCCCGACGCACCGCCCCGCGCCGTCGCCCTGCCGGAATCCTGGGAGGATGACGCCGCCGCCGCCCTGGCCGCGCTGGCGCCGGGCCAGGCCCCGATCGCCCTGCCCCGCCTCGCCGAGGCCTGGATCGCCCGCGCGCTGAAATCCGGCGCGAAGGCCGAGCTGATCACGCCCACCGAGGCGCCGCATCTGGCCGAGGGCTGGCGCGCCCTGCTGCTGACCCGCCGTGGCGCCCCCGGCGCCGAATGCTGGCGGGGCGATGCGAAGGGCGAGCCGCGCTTCGTCCTCAACCTGCCCGCCTTCCTGGAGCCCGAGGGCGGCCTCGACCTCGAGGGCTATGCGGAGGCCTGTGCGCTGGCCGTGGTCTTCCTGGACGCCCTCACCGGCGGCAAGGCGACCAAGCTGCGGCTGGGCTTCGCCGATTTCGCGGGCCTCCTGGCCGGGCTCGGCCTGCCCTATGACAGCGCCGAGGCGCGCGAGGTTGCGGCCGGGATCGCGGCGCTGACGCGCGGCGCGGCCGAGGCACAGAGCGGCCGCATGGCCGAGCGCCTGGGTGCGCGCGAGCCGATCGCGCTGATCTGGCCCGAGCCGCCCTGCCAGACCGTCGTTCCCGGTCTCGCCGCCGCCGCCCGCGCGGCACTCGACGCCGCCATGGCCTCGCCCGGGCTGCGGCACCAGGCGCTGGTGGCCCTGGCGCCGGCCGATGCGGCCGAGGCGCTGCTGGGTGCGGAGACCGCCGGCATCGCCCCCGCGCCTGGCGCAACCCGCGCCGTGGAGACGCCGACCGGCGTGGTGGATGTGCCGACACGCGCCGCGATGCGCGCGCCGCAATCCCGCGTGGCCGCGCTGCTCGGCCCGGTCAGCCAGGCCTCGCGCCGCGCGATGCAGGCGGCTGTTGCGCCCTTCCTGCATGCGGCACCGCCGACGCCGGTGGCGCTCCCCGCCGTGCCGCGCCCCGCCCCGGCCCCACGCCCGGCGCTGCGTCGGCAATCGGGGCAGACGCTGCATGTCACCGTGGGCGGCCATCGGGTCGCGCTGCGCACCGCGGAGGAGGATGGCGCGCTGCGCGAGATCGCCTTCAGCCTCGCCAAGGAGGGTGCGGCCTATCGCAGCCTGATGGATGCCTTCGCCCAGGCGGTCTCGGCCGGCCTCGCGCGTGGCGTGCCGCTGGCGGATTATGTGGACGCCTTCGCCTATACGCGCTTCGGCCCGGCCGGCGCGGTGGAGGGCGACCCCGACATCCCCCGCGCGACCTCCGTGCTGGACTGGGCCTTCCGGCGGCTGGCCATGGATTATCTCGGCGGCGCCCTGCCGCAGCCCGAGGCCGAGGATGTGGCGCCGGGCAGCTTCTCCCGCGCCGCCGAGCAATCGCCACTGCTGCCGCTCGACCTGCCGACGGTGGCCGAACGTCCGAAACGCAATCTGAGGGTTGTTGCCTGATGTCGAAGATCGAAGCGCGTCTGGCTGAGCTGGGCCTCACCTTGCCCGAGGCCGGCGCGCCCATCGCCAACTACGTGCCCTTCACCGTCTCGGGGAAGATCATCTACGTCTCGGGCCAGGTGCCGCGGAAGGATGGGGCGATCCATCCGGTCGGGCATCTGGGTGCGGGCGTTTCCATCGAGGAGGCGAAGGCCGCCGCGCAGCAATGCTTCCTCTCGGTGCTGGCCCACGCGAAGGTGGCGGCGGGGGGCGATCTGGACCGCATCGCGCGCGTGCTGCGCATCACCGGCTATGTGAATTCCACGGCGAATTTCGGTGACCAGCCGAGTGTCATCAATGGCGCCTCGGATTGCGCCGTCGCCGTCTTCGGCGATGCCGGGCGGCATGCGCGCAGCGCCGTGGGCGTGGCCGCGCTGCCGGGCGGCGCGGCGGTCGAGGTCGAGGCGATTCTCGAACTGGTCTAATCCAGCTTTCGCCCCATTATGGGGCCATGGATTCCTCCGAGCTGAGCCTCTCCCTGCACCCGGCCATCGCCGAAATCCCGGCGGTGGAGTGGGATGCCTGCGCGGGCGACAATCCCTTCGTCAGCCATGCCTTCCTCTCGGCAGTGGAGGAGAGCGGCAGCGCCTCGGCCAAGACCGGCTGGCTGCCGCAGCATCTGGCGCTGCGCGATGCGGGCGGCGCGCTGGTGGCCTGCGCGCCGGCCTATGCGAAGTCGCACTCCTATGGCGAATACGTCTTCGACCATGGCTGGGCGCAGGCCTATGAGCAGGCGGGCGGGCGCTATTATCCCAAGCTGCAGGTGGCGGTGCCCTTCAGCCCGGTTCCCGGGCCGCGGCTGCTGCGGCGGCCGGGCGTGCCGGCGGCGGCCCTGGCACAGGGGCTTTCCCAGGCGATGGGCGCGCTGAAATTCTCCTCCACCCACATCACCTTCTGCACGCGCGAGGAATGGGAGGCGCTGGGCGAATGCGGCTGGCTGCAGCGCATCGGCGTGCAGTTCCATTGGCAGAACCAGGGGTTTTCCACCTTCGACGATTTCCTGGGCGCGCTCTCCAGCCGCAAGCGGAAAACGCTGAAGCGCGAGCGGCGGGCGGTGGCCGAGAGCGGCCTGACGCTGAAGACCCTGCGCGGGGCCGAGATCACGCCGGCGCATTGGGCCGCCTTCCACCGCTTCTACCGCAACACCGTGGATGCGCGCTGGGGCAGCGCCTACCTCACCAAGTCCTTCTGGCCGCTGCTGGGCGAGAAGCTGGGCGAGCGCGTCGTGCTCATGTGGGCGGAGCGTGATGGCAAGCCCGTGGCGGGTGCCTTGAACCTGCTGGGGAGCGAGGCGCTTTATGGCCGCAACTGGGGCTGCGACGAGGAAGTGCCCTTCCTGCATTTCGAGCTCTGCTACCTGCGCGCCATCGACTTCGCCATCGAACACGGCATCAGCCGCGTCGAGGCGGGCGCCCAGGGCGAGCACAAGATCCAGCGCGGCTACCTGCCGGCCATGACCTATTCCGCGCATCTCATCGCACATCGCGGCCTCTCCGATGCCGTGGCCCGCTTCCTGGAGCATGAGCGGCCCGCCATCGAGGAGCGCATGGCGGAACTGGCCACCCTCTCGCCCTACCGGCGGGACGGCGAGGCCTGATGGCGAAGTCGCCCTTCTTCGCGCGGATCAAGGCGGATGTGCTGATGACCGTGGCGAGCATCCCCGAGGGCGGTGTGGTGACCTTCCGCGACATCGGCGCGCATCTGGACGTGATGCCGCGCCATGTCGCCTACATCCTCAAGATGCTGGACGCGGAGGAGCGCGTGGTGGCGAAAGCCGAGGGCGCGCTGGATGTGGCGCGCCTGCCGCATGGCGTGCCCCGGCAAACGCGCCCGGCCAGCGCGCCCGTGTCACGAACATGAAGCTCGCCTACGGGCAATTGGCGCTGGCGATGATCCTGGTCGGCGCCAATGTGGGCGTGGCCAAGCTGCTGGCCGAAGCGCTGCCCATCGCGATGATCGCCTGCCTGCGCTGCGCCCTCGCCGTGGTGCTGCTCTGGCCATTGGCGCGGCTGATGGAGGGGCGCGTTTCCGTGCCCCGCGCGGTGAAGCGCAACCTGTTCCTCCAGGCGGTGTTCGGCACGGCGCTCTACAATGCGGGGCTGCTGGCGGGCTTGCGCTTCACCTCGGCGCTGGAGGGCGGCCTCGTGCTGGCGACGCTGCCGGCGGTGGTGGCGCTCGGCAGCTTCCTCTGGCTGCGGGAGCGGCTCTCGGCGCGGCAATGGATGGCGGCGGGGCTGGCCGGCTTCGGCATGGCGGCGATCACGCTGGCGCGGCTGGGCGGCGGCGGCGGCGGCTCGGCACTGGGCAATCTGCTGGTGTTCCTGGGCGTCTGCGGCGAGGCGATCTACGTGCTGCTGGCGCGACGCGTGGCCGGCGCCGTCCCGGTCATCACCGCCTCGCTCTGGATGCAGGCGTTTTCCGCGCTGTTCCTGCTGCCTTTCGCCGCACCCGGCTACGCCGCCCTCGCTTCGCTCGGCGACCCACAGCTTCTCTCGCTGCTTGTGTTTCATTCGCTGACGGCCAGCGTGCTGTGCCTCCTGCTCTGGTATGCCGGGATGAAGCGCGTGCCGGCGGCGACGGCGGGCGTCTTCACCGCCCTCCTGCCGGCGAGTGCGGCCGTCACCGCGGTGCTCTTCCTGGGCGAGGGCTTCGGCCTGATCCATGCGGCGGGCTTCGTGCTGATGATGGCGAGCCTGCTGCTGGCGACCTGGCCCGCGCGGGGGAGAGCTGGCTGACACGCGCGGCCGGGGCCTGGTAGCCTGGCTTCATGCCTTCGCCATCTTCCTCTCCCCCATGAGGGCTTGGTTCGCCTGCTCCGGGGCCGAGCTTCTCGCGCGCGACCCCGCCGACACGGTGGGCCGCCTGGCTTCCGCGCAGCAGGGGCGCGGCTTCGCCGGCAGCGCGGAGCAGGAGGCGGCCTGGCAGCACCAGGTGGCGGCGCTGCGGGAGGCGCTCCGCGTCCATGACAGCGCCGGCTGGACCGTGGCCCTGGAATTCGACCTGATGCGCCTGGAGAAGCGCATCGACGCCGTGCTGCTGACCGACCGCGCGATCCTCTGCCTCGAGTTCAAGCTGAAGGACCGCTCGCCCGCTGCGCTGCGCGAGGCGGAGGACTACGCGCTGGACCTGCGCGACTTCCACGCGGGGAGCCGGATGCATCCGATCGTGCCGGTCCTCGTCACTGCCGGCGCACCGGTGGGCCCACCGCGGCCGAACCTCTTCCTCGACGCGGTGCTGCCGGTCCTGCCCTGCAGTGACAGGGAGCTGGCCGGGATCATCGGCTGGGTGCAGGAAAACGCGCCGCGCAACCCGCTCGACGGTCAGGCCTGGCTCACCGCGCCCTACCGGCCGGTGCCCAACATCGTCGAGGCCGCGACCATGCTCTACGCCCGCCACGGCGTGGGCGAGATCGCCGCCGCCGGGGCGGATCGCGCGAGCCTGACGCGCACCACCGCCGCCATTGCGCGCGCGATCGAGACGGCGCGGCGCGAGGATGCGCGGATCGTGGTCTTCGTCACCGGCGTGCCGGGGGCGGGAAAGACCTTGTGCGGGCTGAACACGGTCTTCGGCGCCGCGCGCGGCGATGGCGCGGCCTTCCTGACCGGCAACGCGCCCCTGGTCGCGGTGCTGCGTGCCGCCCTCGCCCGCGACGCCGTGGCCCGCGGCGACTGCAACGCGCAGGAGGCCGAGCGCCGCGTGAAGGCCGGGCTGCAGAACGTGCACCGCTTCCTGGAGGAATGCGTCGAGACCCCGTCGCGCCTGCCGCCGGAGCGCGTCATCGTCTTCGATGAGGCGCAGCGCGCCTGGGACGAGGCGAAGGCCCGGGCCGGCAGCCGCAACCGCCCCTCCAAGCTTTCGATGAGCGAGCCCGCCCACACCTTGGAGATCATGGGCCGCCGGCCGGGCTGGGCGGTGGTCGTGGCCCTGATCGGCCAGGGGCAGGAGATCAATACGGGCGAGGCGGGCCTGGCCGAATGGGGCCAGGTGGTGCCGCGCTTCGGCTGGCACGCCTGGGCCGCGCCGATCGCCGCGCCACTCTTGACGAAAGGGCCCCGCCCCTGGCTCACCGAGGAGCCGGATCTCGATCTCAGCGTGCCGATCCGCAGCCTGCGGACCGATGCCTCGGCCGCCTGGGTGGATGCGGTGCTGACCGGCGACGCCGGCACGGCCGCCCGCATCGCCGCGGCCATCGCCGAATTTCCCTTCTTTCTCACGCGGAGCCTGGATGCCATGCGGGCCGGCTTGCGGGGCTTCGCGCGCGGCCAGAGGCGGGCCGGTCTGCTGCGCAGCTCAGGCGCCAAGCGGCTGCGCGCCGAAGGCCTGGCCGCGGAGGTGGAAGCCAAGGACGTGCCCGACTGGTTCCTGCGCCGCTGGCCCGACATCCGCGCCTCCGACGCGCTGGAGGTCGCCGCTACGGAATATGCCTGCCAGGGGCTCGAACTGGATGTGGCGGGCCTGGCCTGGGGCGGGGACTACCTGCGCGGACCCTCTGGCTGGGAGGCGCGGCGCTTCGCGGGCCAGGGCTGGCAGCGCGACAGCAAGGAGTTCCACTTCGTCCGCAACACCTATCGCGTGCTGCTGACCCGTGCACGCGGCGAGACGATCATCTGGGTGCCGCCCGGCAGCGATCCGGCCGAGCCCTTCCATGACCGCACGCGGCCCAAGGCCGGCTACGACCCGGTCGCCGCCTTCCTCCAAGCCTGCGGCGCGCGTCCCCTGCCCGTCCACGCGCCGGAAGTCCGCGCCTTACCCATGCGCCTTCTCTGATCGCCCCTCACGAAGGCTTAACCTTCTTCCTCGCATAGCTTCCCCGGTCAGCCGCGAAGGACGGCGCCGCGGGCCAGCCTGGCCTTCGGTGAGAGACCGGGAAAAGCCCATGCCGCACAGCCTGCCCTCCGACCTGCCCGTGCCGGAACTCCCGGAGGCGCCGCCGCTCGCGGCAGAGGCACTCGCGGCAGAGGCACTCGCGGCAGAGGCGTTGCCCCCGCCCGATCCGGAATCCGCCTCCCTCCAGCCGCTGCTCCAGCGCACCTGCCAGGCGCTGCACGCCATGGCCCGCAGCCTGGAGGCGTTGGAGAGCGTGTTCCAGCGGATGGAGGCCCTGGAACCCCTCCAGGCCGAGCATGACGAGCTCATCTCCTGCACGCAGGACACGGTGGCCCGCGTCATCGCCCTGCTGCGGCGCGAGGGGCCGCCCTTGCTGCATCGCGCGCAGGCGCTGCGGCTGCGGCTCAGGCTGCAGGGCTATGTGGCCGGCAGCACCACGGCCCAGGCGCTGCGCACCTTGCACGCCGATCTCGACGGGCTGGCCGCCTTCGCGCCGGAGGAGCGCGGCAGCGTGGCCCTCCTCTGGGCGCCCTATGTGCGGCGTGCGCGCTCGAACACGCTCATCATGCTCTCGGAATTCGACCGCCACGCGCGGGAAATCGCGGCGCAGATGCAGCCCGCACCGGAAGTGCCGCTCGCCCGCCCCGAAGTCGGGACCATCCTACCCTTCGAGGCGGTGAAGCCGGGCTAAGGCGCGGCCAGGCTTTCGAAGACCACCATGCGGTGGCCGCGATGCTGGAACTCGCCGCATTCGCGCATGCCGCAATCGGAAAGCACGGCGCGTGAGGCGTGATTGGTCTCGCGCGCCACGCCGATGATGCGCGCAAGCCCCACCGCATGGCCGAAATCCAGCGCGGCCCGCGCCGCCTCACGCGCATAGCCCTTGCCACGGCAGGTGGGCCAAAGCGCGAAGCGAACCGCCACACCGCGCCCATCGGGCCGTTCCATCAGCCCTGCAATGCCAAGGAACTCGCCGGTGTCGCGCAGGAAGACGCTCCAGGTGCCGTAGCCGCGCACCTGCCAGAAATCGATGTCGTCCTCGAGCTCCTCGCGCGTGCGTTCGGGCGAGCGGATACCGTGCAGCATGTAGCCGAACACCGCCTCATCCGCCTTCAGCCGGGTCAGGTCCGGCAGATGCTCCAGGCCCGGCGGCAGCAGCGAGAGGCGCGCTGTGGTGATGCTGCGCCGCTGGCCGAGGACCTGGGACATGGCGTCAGCCTTCCAGCCGGATCAGGTAGCCACCCGCTTCGGCGGGTTCGAACTCGGCGAAGCCCGTGGCGATGCGGGCCAGCGGTGCCACCGCATGCAGCGCGCGGAACAGCCCATCCGGGCTGCCGGGCAGGATCCTGCGGCGCGGCATGGCACCGATGCGGATCAACGCGCCGGCGATGACCTGCGCGCAATTGCCGCCGACCGCAAGAAACAGGGGTGGCTTCCGCGCGATCTCGTCCCAGATGGCGGCGAAATCCGCCGCGCGCGAATCCCCCACGCGCAGGATGCAGAAGGTGGTGGGGCAGAGGCGCGCCCGCGCCTCGCCCGCCTGCATGTATTCCGGGCGGTCGCGCAGCAGCGCCGCGGCGTCGCGCACCATGCCGGGCGCCACCAGGGCCAGGCGCCGGTCCCGCCGGGTGCGGGCGTAGTAGCCCACCGGCACGCCGAGCGGCAGGATGGCGTCGGCATGGCCGCCCTCATCCGTGCTGCGGGCGAAGGGCCCGGCCTTGTAGCGGCAGGCGATGCCGATCTCGTCGGGCCCGACGACCAGCACGCCGGGCCCATAGGCGGACTCGATCATCGCCTACCTCACGAGCGGGCGATACTTGATGCGGTGCGGCTGGTCGGCGGCGGCACCCAGGCGGCGGCGCTTGTCGGCCTCATAGGCCTGGAAATTGCCCTCGAACCACTCGACATGGCTGTCGCCCTCGAAGGCCAGGATATGCGTGGCCAGGCGGTCCAGGAACCAACGGTCGTGGCTGATGACGACGACGCAGCCCGCGAATTCCATCAGCGCCTCTTCCAGCGCGCGCAGCGTGTCCACGTCGAGGTCGTTGGTCGGCTCATCGAGCAGCAGGACGTTGTGCGGAACCGAGAGCATCTTCGCGAGGTGCACGCGGTTGCGCTCGCCGCCCGAGAGCACGCCGACCCGCTTCTGCTGGTCGGCACCCTTGAAGTTGAAGGCGGCGGTATAGGCGCGCGAGGCGATGCTGCGCTTGCCGATATTGATCATGTCGTCGCCGCCGGAGATTTCCTGCCAGACGGATTTCTTGTCATCCAGGCTGTCGCGCGACTGGTCGACATAGCCGAGCTGCACGGATTCACCGACCTTCAGCGTGCCGGCATCCGGCGTCTCATTCCCGGTGATCATGCGGAACAGCGTGGTCTTGCCCGCGCCGTTCGGCCCGATCACGCCGACGATGCCACCAGGCGGCAGCTTGAAGCTGAGATCATCGATCAGCAGGCGATTCCCGTAGGCCTTCCGCAGCCCCTCCGCCTCGATGACGATATTGCCCAGGCGCGGCGGCGGGGAGATGAGGATCTCCACCTCGCCCAACCCACGATCCTGGCTCTTTTCCAGCAGCTCCTCGTAGCGGGAGATACGCGCCTTGCTCTTGGCCTGGCGGGCGGAGGGGCTGCGCCCGATCCACTCCTGCTCGGCGGCCAGCGTGCGGATGCGGGCCGTGTCCTCGCGGTTCTCCTGCTCCAGCCGCTTGCGCTTCTGCTCGAGATAGGCGGAGTAGTTGCCCTGGTAGGGGAAGCCGCGGCCGCGATCCACTTCCAGGATCCAGTTGGTCACGTTGTCGAGGAAGTAGCGGTCGTGGGTGACGACCAGCACGGCGCCCGGATAATCGCGCAGCGTGTGCTCCAGCCAGGAGACGCTTTCCGCATCCAGGTGGTTGGTCGGCTCGTCCAGCAGCAGCAGCTCGGGCTTTTCCAGCAGCAGGCGGCAGAGCGCCACGCGGCGCCTCTCGCCGCCCGAAAGATTCTCCACCGAGGAATCTGCCGGCGGGCAGCGCAGCGCATCGAGCGCTATGTCCACGCGGCGGTCCAGCTCCCAGCCATCGGCGGCGTCGATCGCCTCCTGCAGCTCGCCCTGCTCGGCGAGGAGGCTGTTCATCTCCTCCTCGCTCATTTCTTCCATGAAGCGCTCGCTGATCTCGTTGAAGCGCTTGAGCTGGGCTTCGAGCGTGGCGAAGGCGGCGCGGACATTCTCGCCCACGGTCTTGTCGGGATCGAGATGCGGCTCCTGCGCCAGGTAGCCCACGCGCGCGCCCTCGGCGGCCCAGGCCTCGCCCCCGAAATCCTTGTCCATGCCGGCCATGATCTTCATCAGCGTGGACTTGCCCGCGCCATTGGGGCCGAGCACGCCGATCTTCACGTCGGGCAGGAAGGACAGGGTGATGCCCTTGAAGACCTCTCGGCCGCCCGGATAGGACTTCGTCAGGTCCTTCATCACATAGACATACTGGTAGGCGGGCATGGCTCGGTCCTGCAGGGAAGGAGAGGGATGGGCGGCTTCTATCGCATGACAACGCGGATGGGGAGGGCTTGGATGTGCTGACCCTGTACTTGGCGCCGGGGTCGAGCTCCATGGCGGCCCATATCGCGCTGCACGAGGTGGGGGCCGATTTCGAGGCGCGCCAGCTCTCCTTGGCCGAGCGCGAAACGCGGAGGCCGGAATTCATGGCACTGAACCCGGCCGGGCAGGTGCCGCTGCTGGTGACACCCGAAGGCCCGCTGACAGAGGTGGCGGCCATCCTCTTCTGGCTGGCGCGCCGCCATCCCGAGGCCGGCCTGCTGCCCGAAGGCCCGATGGCCGAAGCGCGGGCGATCTCCTGGATGTCCTTCCTCGCCGCCACGGTGCATCCGGCGCGGCGGCAGGGGCTGGAGCATGCGCGTGGGATCTGGGCGCAGGCCGAGGCGCGGCTGGGTTCCGCTCCTTATGCGCTGGGCGAGGCCTGTTCCATCGCCGATATCCACCTGTTCCGGCTGTTCTGGCGGTTCCGTGGCGGCGCGGCGCTGGAGCCGGACGAGTATCCCCGCCTCATCGCCCATCATGACCGCATGCTCGCACGCCCCGCTGTGCAGCGCGTGCTGCGGGACGAGGCGGCGATGGGGTATGAGTTGCCGCGGTGAAGCTCAGTGGTCCCAGACGCCGTCATGCAGGGCCACGGCTTCCGCATCCTCCTCCAGCAGCGGGCCGATCACCTCGACCTTCCGCTGGCCCGCCGCCAGAACCGTACGGCAGGGCAGGTCGAGCGTGAGGTTGTCCGGGTGGGGGCCGATGATGCGGCCGAGCTTGTGCTCGCTCATCGCATAGACGAGGCGGCCAATGCCGGCCCAATAGAGGCTGCCGGCGCACATGGCGCAGGGCTCGGCGCTCACATACATGGTGGTCTGCGCCAGTTCCTCGGCGGTGTAGGCGGCGCAGGCGCGGCGGCTCAGCACCGTCTCGGCATGGCCGGTGCGGCCTTCGGTGTCGAAGGCGTTTTCCTGCTCCATCAGCACGCGGCCTTGGGCATCCACCAGGATGGCGCCGAAAGGGTGCTTGCCGTTCTCCCGCGCGCGGCGGGCGACGGCGAGGCTGTGACGGAGCAGGGCAATATGATCGAGCGGCATGAAGTCAGCCTGCCACGCCGGCCGGGCTTGACGGAAGGGCCGCGCGCTACCGATGCTCGCGCCCCATCAAGGGAGAGCCGCATGAGCGCCGAGGAACCGTTCCACGTCTGGGAATGCGAGCTGTGCAGCTACGTCTATGACGAGGCGAAGGGCGCGCCCGAGGATGGCCTGGCCCCCGGCACCCGCTGGCGTGACGTGCCCGAGACCTGGTCCTGCCCGGATTGCGGGGCGACCAAGGCGGATTTCGCGATGCGCAAGGTCGGCTGAGGGGCCAACCCTTTCGCCCCGCCGGGCTTCCGCCTAAGAGGGCGCCACCATGGCGCCCCAACCCTCCCCAACCTCCCAGACCACGCCGGATCGCCGGATCGCGGCCCTGCGCCGCGTCATCGCCGATCTCGGCAGCAAGCTCGAGCTCGACCTCGCGGTGCGGCTCTGGGATGGGCATGCGGTGCCGCTCGGCTCGCATTGGAGCGGGGATTTGGCGCTGGCCATCAACGACCCGGCCGCCATCACGCGCCTGCTGCGCAAGCCGAAAACGCCCACGCTCTTCGACCTGATGGCCGAGGGGAAGATTGACCTGGAGGGCGGCAGCCTGCTCGCCTTCGCGGACCGCATCGGCAGCCGGCGCACGCGGGGCCTGATCAAGCAGATCGACCGCTTCGCCGCCTTCCGCGCGCTGCTGCCCTTCCTGTTCGGGCCGGGGACACCGGATCCGAGCCATGCTTACGCCGGCGCGCAGACCGCGCGCTTCGAGGCGGGGCGCGACGACACGGCGCTGATCCAGTTCCACTACGACCTGTCGAACGAGTTCTACGCGCTCTTCCTCGACCCCGAGATGGTCTATACCTGCGCCTACTTCCCGAACGGCAACGACACGATCGCCGAGGCGCAGCAGGCCAAGCTCGACATGATCTGCCGCAAGCTGCGCCTGCAGCCGGGCGACCGCATGCTGGATATCGGCTGCGGCTGGGGCGGCCTCGTCTGCCACGCCGCCCAGCACTATGGCGCGAAGACGCATGGCGTGACGCTGAGCCAGGCGCAGTATGATTTCGCCGTGGCCAAGGTGAAGCGCCTGGGTCTGGAGGATCGCGTGACGATCGAGCTGCGGGATTTCCGCAGCCTGGAGGGGATGGAGTTCGACAAGATCGCCTCCATCGGGATGTATGAGGCGATCGGCCTCGACAACCGCGAGGGCTATTTCCGCCAGATCCGCAACCTGCTCCGCCCGCGCGGCATCTACCTGCACCACGCCATCGCCCGGCCCATGAAGAAGAACGAACGGGAGTTCCGCAAGAAGCGGCCGGAATTCGCCGCCCTCGTGAACTACATCTTCCCGGGCGGCGAGCTGGACCACATCGGCGGCAGCACGGATTCGATGGAGCGCAACGGCTTCGAGATCCACGACACCGAGAACTGGCGCGAGCATTATGGCCGCACCTGCCGCCTCTGGACGGAGCGCCTCTACGCCAACCGTGCCGCCGCCGAGGCCGAGGTGGGGGCCGCCAAGACGCGCATCTGGCTGCTCTATCTGGCCGGCTGCGCGCTGGCCTTCGAGCGCGGCACGGTCTGCATCTTCCAGACGGTAGCAACGAAGCGCACGCGCGGCCCATCCGGCCTGCCGCTGACGCGCGGGGATCTCTACCCGGCGGGCTAGGGCCGCTTCACCTTGTCTTAAGCCGGCGGCGGTAGCGTGAGGGACGCCTTCATTGGATGGTCCCTCATGAACTTCCTCGCGTTCTGCGTCTTTGTCATCATCACCGTGGCGACCTTCCTGGCAGCGCCCGCATCTGCCGAGCGCAGCCCAATCTTCGGCGGGGCGACGATCGAAGCCATCTCGCCCGAGGCCGCGCGCGACATCACCGCAAGGGGCGCTTGGGCCGACCACTATGGCGGCCAAGCCGTGTCCTTTGCCTATCAGGCCTATATCTTCGCCTACTACGCACGCTTCTTCGCGGGGGCGAATTCGTCGAATGAGCAGGCGTGGTACGGCGCGGCAGCCTGGTACTCCTATCACGCCTTCCTCTTCGCCACTTGGGCGCAGTCTTATTCTCAACTCGGCATGTAGCCCAACCATGCCCCCCCGCCGACAGGATGTCAGGCTCCATATCGCCAGCATGGCGGCCCTATCCACCGCGCTTCTCCTCGCAGGCCCCGCGATGGCACAGCCCGAGAGCGACAGCGCCGCCCTGATGCAGCGCATCCGCATGCTCGAGCAGCGGTTGCAGCAGCTTGAGCGCAGCGCGGCCCCCCCCCCTCGCCCCGCGCCGAGCCGGGCCGCCCCCACCGCCCCGCCCGCGGCGGTGCCGGCCGCGGCCCCGCCAGCCGCAATCCCGCCGCCCACGCCGGAGGTCGCCACGCGCCTGCGCGACCCGCGCGAGGAGGATATCCCGCAGGAGGCCTTCGTCTTCCGTGACCAGGCCGTGACACTCCGCCCCGGCCGCGCCGAGCTCTCGCTCGACCTCGGCTATCTGCGGGACCGCCGGACCGTCTCCTCCGATCGGAGCGGCTCCGCCGTGCTCACCGGCCGCGTCGGTCTGCTTGATGGCGTGGAGGCCTCGGTCACCCTGCCCTTCTTCATCGCAACACGCTCCTTCGAGCTCGCACCCACCCTCGTGACGGACCGGGAAACCCGCGCGATGGGTGACGTCACGGCCCAGGTGAACATCCGTGGCTGGGGCGAGCGCGAATACCGGCCCGGCGCCATCTTCACCGCCGCCCTCGTCACCCCCACCGGTCCCTCGCCCTTCGTGAACCCATCCCAGGGCATCACGTCGCAGCAGGTTCCCGTGGACATCACGCAGTTCATCTCCACCCGTGCCGCCTGGGCGCTGCGGGGCGGCGTACAGATGTTCAAGACCGTCGATCCCCTCGTGATCTTCGGAGGTGTCGCCTACGAGTACGCCTTCCCCATCGAGCAATCCGGGGTCACCTTCCGGCCGGGCTGGCGCATCAGCTACAACGCCGGCGTGAGCTTCGCCCTCAGCGAGCGCTCCACCCTGGGCTTCACCTTCATCGGGAACTACACGGCGGCGCTGCAGGCCAACAACGTGCAGTACCGCAGCACCGCGAGCGAGGCCGCGGTCTTCCGCCTCTCCCTCGTACAGCGCCTCGCCCCGCACCTCTGGCTGGAGCCCTCGCTCGGCATGGGCCTCGTCTCCGAGAGCCCCAATGTCCAGGTCGGGCTCGGCCTTCGCTACAGGTTCTGATGATGACGCCCTCACGCCGCGCCCTCCTCGCCCTCACGGCCCTCGCGCCCCTGCCCGCCACCGCGCAGGAACCGCTGATGCGCCGCCCGCAATCCTGGCAGCAGCGGCGCTTCGCCAACGTCGTCCGCCAGGTGCTGGAATTCTCCTGCGGCAGCGCCTCCCTCGCCACCCTCCTCACCCACTTCCTGAACCGCCCCACCACCGAGGCCGAGGTCATCGCCATGCTCATGCGCCGCTACCCCTCCGAGGCGGAGTGGCGCCGCAAGCAGGAGAGCGGCTTCTCCTTCGAGGACCTGATCTTCGCATCCAACAACCTGGGTTTCGCCGCCCAGGCCGCCCGCGTCCCGGTGGCCGAACTGCCCCGCATCGCCGGCCCCGTCATCATCCATCTCGACAAGGGAGAGTGGCAGCACTTCTCCGTGCTCCGCGCCACACACCAGGGCTTCCACTACATCGCCGACCCGATCCGCGGGCAGGTCACCATGCTCGATCACGAGTTCCGCCGCGAATTCACCGGCGCCGTCCTCGCCGTCTGGCGCCGTGGCCAGGCCGTCCCTGGCAACTCCCCGCTCCAGGCCATCCGCGATGGCGTCTCCGTCGAGACCACGGCCGCCCGCGCCATCATGGGCATGGTGCCGATGACCAGCCTCCCCATCCCCTTCTGATGCGGCCCCTCCTCGGCCTCGCCCTGCTGCTATCCCCGGGCATCGCCCTGGCCGACCCGCGCTGTGCCCGCTTTGGGCAGCCGGCCTACACCGCCACACGGGTCACCTCCTGGGCCGAGGCCCCGCCCATGACCGCACGCGTCTTCCAGGCCGGGCCGAGCCTGCGCCTCGAGGCCCCCGCCCCGGGGGACGCCCCAGGGGACGCCCCAGGGAACGCCAAGCTCGTCACCCTCATGACGCCCGAGCTGCATGCCTTCTTCAAGACCAACGCCACGCCGCCCGTGGCCATCCGCATGCCGCGCCTGCCCGCCCCCGCCCCCCCGCGCGAGCGCCTGGAACCCACCCGCGCCGGCACCCTCCTCATCCAGGAGGTGCAGGGCGCCAGTGGCCAATGGCATGAGGTGGCCCGCGTGCTCTGCCGCCGCGACGGCGTCCTGCTGGAGGCGCGCCAGCTCCAGCCCGGCCCCAACGGGCCCATCCTTGTCGAAACACGACAGAGCGGGATCCGGATGATTTCCGCCGATCCCGCCCTGTTCCGTCTGCCCGCCGGGTTCCGCCTCATCGAGGCCCCGGCGCCGCCCATCAGTCTGCGAACTGCCCCGCCGCCTGGATGACGGGGCGCCACCGCGCCACATCCGCCGTCCAGAAGGCACGGTGCGCCGCCGGCGTCGCCTTCTCCTGCGGCACCGGCTCGGTGCCGAGATCCGCGAACCGCCGCACCAGCCCCGGATCCCGCAACGCCACCTGCAGCGAACGCGAGAGCCGCGTCACCAGCTCCGGATTCGTCCCCCGCGGCGCGTAAAGCCCGTGCCACACGCTCACCTCGAAGCCGGGCATCCCCGCCTCGATCGCCGTCGGAACCTCGGGCAGCGAGGCCACGCGGCTATTCGTCGTCACCGCGAACGCCTTGATCGTCCCCGCCCGGATATGCTCCGTCGTGTTCGTCGTCTGGTCGCACATCAAATCGACCGTGCCCGCCACCAGGTCATTCATCGCCGGGCCCGTGCCGCGATACGGCACCGTCGTCAGCGGCACGTTCATCGCCTGCTGGAACAGCAGCCCGCACAGGTGCGACGCCGCCCCCACGCCCGCATTCGCCAGGTTGATCTTGTCCCGCTCACGCCGCACCAGCGCCACCAGCTCCGCCAGGTTGTTCGCCGCGATGTTCCGCTTCGCGACAATCGTCATCGGAACCTCGGTGATCATCCCCACCGTCTCGAACCCGTTGATCGGGTCATAGGCCAGACGGCGATACAGCGTCGGGATGGTGCTCATGCCGATGTGGTGCACCAGCAGCGTGTAGCCATCCGGCCGCGCCGTCGCCGTCCGCTGCGCGCCCAGCGTGCCGCCCGCCCCGCCGACATTCTCGACCACGACGGATTGCCCCAGATCCCGCCCCATCGCCTCGCCCAGCAGGCGGGCCACCGTGTCCGTCGGCCCACCCGCCGCAAACGGGACGATGATGGTGATCGGCCGGCTCGGATAGGCCTGCGCCGAAGCCAAAGCCGGGGCCGCCAGGCCAGCGGCAACAAGGGCCGGCAGCTGACGCCGGGTCAAACGGGACATGCGATCCTCCTCGGGAGTTTCTTTGCAGGGCTGTGACGTGATGACTTCTTCGTCATCTTCAACCGGATTTGCAATGGGAAACCGACTGGCCCCCCGCCCCGGGATTGGCTATCCGCCATGCATGGAACGCAGCCCGTAATTCGATGACCACCGCCGAGGAATTGCTGCACCGCGGCATCGCCCGCCACCGCGAAGGCCGCCTGGCCGAGGCCGTCAGCCTCTACCGCCGCGCCCTCCGCCTGGCCCCCAACCACCCCGACGCCGAAAACCTCCTGGGCGTCGCCGCCCGCCAGCAAGGCGACCTTCCCTCGGCCCTCGCCCACGCCGCCCGCGCCGTGGCCGCCGACCCGCAATCCCCCCTCTTCCTCGCCAACCAGGGTGCGGCCCTCGCCGAGGCCGGCCACCTCACCCAGGCCATCGCCGCCCTCTCCCGCGCCACCGCGCTGAACCCGCAGGACGCCACCAGCCTTCGCAACCTGGGCCAGGCCCTCACCGCCGCCGGCCAGCCCCATTCCGCCCTCGCCCCCCTCGACGCCGCGACCCGCCTGACCCCCGACGCCCCCGAGCCCTGGCTCGCTTTCGCCCACGCCGCCCGCGAGGCCGGCAACCCCGACCTCGCCCGCGCCGCCGCCCTTCGCGTGACAGGCCCGCTCGCCGAACAGGCCCGCTTCCTCCTCGCCGCCCTCGGCGCCGCCCCCCTGCCCGACCGCGCCCCCGCCAACTACGTCCGGGACCTCTTCGACGCCTTCGCCCCCCGCTTCGACGCCGAGCTGGAAGGGGCGCTGGACTACCGCACCCCCGCCCTCCTCGCCGCCCTCATCACGGACCTCCCCCCCGGCCGAACCCTGGACCTCGGCTGCGGCACCGGCCTCTCCGGCCTGGCCCTCAAGCCCTTCGCCACACGCCTCGAAGGCCTCGACCTCTCGCCCCGCATGCTGGCCCAGGCCCGCGCCCGAAACCTCTACGCCGCCCTCCACGAGGCCGACCTGCTGGACTTCCTGCCGAATCACCCGAACCGCTACGACCTCATCGCCGCCGCCGACGTGCTGAACTACCTGGGCGACCTGACCCCGGCGCTGACCGCGATCACCACCGCCCTCAAGCCCGGCGGCACCACACTCTTCAGCCTGGAAACCGGAACAGACCCCGTGGCGCTCGGCGAAGGGATGCGATTCCGACACAACCCGGACCACGCCTTGGCGCTGGCCACCCAGGCCGGACTGACGCTGGTGACGCGGGAAGAGGCCACGCTGCGGACGGAGAAGGGGCAGCCGGTGAAGGGCGTCCTCATCAGAGCAAGCAAATAAAGGGGGCTTTGCCCCCAAACCCCCAGCAGGAAACTCAGTTTCCTGCACCTTCGTCATAACCAGGTCTCGCGGACGACCCGAGGGATGGATCCTCGGCCGCCCGCCAAGGCATGGAGGCTCTTCAAGCCCCGAATGAATTCCAAAGTGGCGCCCCTGTCACGATCCCAACGGCGGAATCGCTGGGCCACCGGCAGACGACGGATGATTTGCGACAAATCCGGATCCGCCACCATGAAGGGCGGCCCCGGCAAGGCCCGCAACAAGCCAAGCCGCCGCGCCAGCGCAATCAACCCCACCCCACGCATACGAATGGCCCGCCGCGCCGCCCGGCAAATCCACCCCTCCATCTCCCGCAGCACCGACCCCGGCGGAGACGCCGCCAGCGCCTCCAACAACCGCTCCCACAGCCCCGCATGCGTCAGCCGCTGGAAATGCCGCGCGACCGAACGCCCCTTGCCATAAGCCGCCGGCAATTCATGCCAGGCGCCCTCGGTCACCGCCACGCGGAAAATCGCATCCATCCGCGCCCGCATGTCACACGGCCGCCCCCGCGCCGAACGCGGCAGGTAGATGGACAGGATGGTCCACTGCGCATCCGTCATCCGGTGATACGGCACCAAAATCCAAGCCGGCCGCCGCGGGCGCGGACCACGGGGGTAGATGCGGGGTTCGCGGAGTTCAGGGGGGAGGAGGGGACGGGTGCGCATGGGGAACTGTAGCGCGAGGCATGGAACAAATCAAGAACAGATACTACTGCACCTTGGCCCGACGCGATAAACCTCAGGCTGCGCCGCTTCGACCCGGCCTAATGTCCACAGC
>JAIYCD010000161.1 GCA_027488195.1 Acetobacteraceae bacterium
CCGCCCTCGCCGTCAGGGATCGCGTGGTGGAGCCCTGGCTGAACGACATGCGCTCGACCTACAACACCGGGCAGAAGCAGGTGTACTACCTCTCGCTCGAATTCCTGATCGGGCGGCTGCTGCGGGACAACATCACGAATTTCGGCCTGATGGCGGAAGTGCGCGCCGCACTCGCCTCGCTCGACGTGGACGCCTTCAAGGTGGCGGCCTGCGAGCCCGACGCGGCACTTGGCAATGGCGGCCTGGGGCGGCTGGCGGCCTGCTTCATGGACAGCCTGGCGAGCCTTTCGATCCCCGCCTTCGGCTATGGCATCCGCTATGATCACGGCCTGTTCCGCCAGGTGATCCGCCAGGGCTGGCAGGAGGAATATCCGGAGGACTGGCTGCAATTCCAGAACCCCTGGGAATTCGCCCGGCCCGAGATCGCGCACAGCATCGGCTTCGGCGGCACGGTCGAGGAGGTGGTGAATGATGATGGCGATACGCATCACGTCTGGAAGCCGGCCGAGACTGTGCTCGCGGTCGCCTATGACACGCCCATCGTGGGCTGGCGCGGGAAGCATGTGAACACGCTGCGTCTCTGGTCCGCCCGCGCTGCGGACCCGCTGAAGATCGACGCCTTCAACCGGGGCGACCATATCGGTGCATTGTCAGAGCGCGTCCGCGCCGAGGCGATATCGCGCTTCCTCTACCCCTCGGATGACAGCCCCGAGGGGCTGGAGCTGCGGTTGCGGCAGGAATTCTTCTTCAGCTCGGCCGCGTTGCAGGACCTCATCCGGCGGCATCTGCGCGTCTATGGCGGCATCGAATCCCTGCCCGAGCGGGTCGCCATCCAGCTGAACGACACGCATCCCGCCATCGCGGTGGCCGAGCTGATGCGCATCCTCCTCGATGACCACAAGCTGCCCTGGCCGGAAGCCTGGCGCGTGACGCATGGCACCATTTCCTACACCAACCACACGCTGCTGCCCGAGGCGCTGGAGACCTGGCCCGTCTCGTTGATGGAGCGGCTGCTGCCGCGCCACATGCAGATCATCTACATGATCAACGCCGTGCACCTCGACGCCATCGCCGCCTCGCATCCGGGCGACCTTGGCCTTCTCGCCTCCGTCTCGCTGATCGAGGAGAATCACGGGCGCAAGGTGCGGATGGGCAACCTCGCCTTCATCGGCTCGCACAAGGTGAACGGCGTCTCGGCGCTGCATTCGGACCTGCTGAAGAAGACGGTCTTCCACGATCTCAACATGCTCTATCCCGGGCGCATCACGAACAAGACGAACGGCATCACCTTCCGGCGCTGGCTGCAGCAATGCAACCCCTGCCTGACCGAGCTGCTGACCGAGACGATCGGCGCCGAATTCCTGGACCGGCCCGAGGCGCTGACGGCGCTGAAGCCCTACGCCTCCGATGCCGGCTTCCAGGGTCGCTTCGCCGAGGTGAAGCGCACCAACAAGGAGGCGCTGGCCAAGCTGATCCGCACCCAGACCGGCATCCGCGTGGACCCGGCGGCGCTGTTCGACGTGCAGATCAAGCGCATCCATGAATACAAGCGCCAGCTGTTGAACCTGCTCGAGACGGTGGCGCTCTACAACGAGATCCGCGCCCAGCCGCACAACAACTGGGCGCCGCGCGTGAAGATTTTCGCGGGCAAGGCGGCGGCGAGCTACCACCGCGCCAAGCTCATCATCAAGCTCGCACATGACATCGCGCGCACCATCAACCGCGATCCCACCATCCGGGACCGGCTGAAGGTGGTCTTCATGCCGAACTACAACGTCTCGCTGGCCGAGGTGCTGGTCCCCGCCTGCGACCTCTCCGAGCAGATCTCGACAGCCGGCATGGAGGCATCGGGCACCGGCAACATGAAGCTCGCGCTGAACGGCGCACTCACCATCGGCACGCTGGACGGCGCCAATGTCGAGATCCTGGAGCATGTGGGGGCCGAGAACATCTTCATCTTCGGCCTGACGACCGAGCAGGTCGCCTCCCGCCGGCGCGAGGGCTGGCGCGGCCAGGATTCGATCAACCTCTCGCCGCGCTTGCAGCAGGCGCTGGAGTCGATTTCGTCCGGCGTCTTCTCCTCGGATGATCCACACCGCTACGGCGAGCTCGTGCACATGCTGCGCGAGCACGACCATTTCCTCGTCACCGCCGATTTCGACGCCTATTTCGACATGCAGCGCCAGGTCGAGAAGCGTTGGGCGGACCAGGCCTCCTGGCAGAAATCGGCGATCCTCAACACGGCCAATATGGGCTGGTTCTCGTCCGATCGGACCATCGCGGAATACGCGCAGGAGATCTGGCGCGTGCCCGTGCCGGGATAACCCCGATGTACGCCAGCGAAGGCGACGTGGCGGCACTGATGGAAGGCCGGCACGCAGATCCCTTCGCGGTGCTGGGGCCTCATGCGGCCCCGGGCGGCCTGATGCTCCGAGTGCTGCGGCCAGGTGCGGCCAGCGTCGAGGCGAGCTTTACCGGCGTCACGCAGCGGCTGGAGCCACGCGACCCCTCCGGCTTCTTCGAAGGCTTCATCGCTGGCGTTCGCCTGGGCGAGGCCTATCGACTGCGCATGACGGAGGGTGGCACGACCACCGAGCTGCTGGATCCCTATGCCTTCGGCCCCGGTCTCGGCCCGCTCGATGACCATCTGCTGATCGAGGGCACGCATCACCGCCTCTATGAGCGGTTGGGCGCGCATCTCGTGACGCACCAGGGTGTGCCCGGCGTGCGCTTCGCGGTCTGGGCGCCGCATGCACGCCGTGTCTCCGTCGTCGGCGAATTCCACCGCTGGGATGGGCGCTGGCATCCGATGCGCCGGCGCGTGGATTCCGGCCTGTGGGAGATCTTCCTGCCCGGCATTACCGAGGGCACGGCCTACAAGTATGAGCTGCTGGGGCCCGATGGGGTCCTGCTGCCGCTCAAGGCCGACCCCTTCGGCTTCGCGGCCGAATTGCGCCCGGCCAATGCCAGCGTGGTGGCCCGCATCGACGACTTCACCTGGACCGATCAAGCCTGGATGGAAGCGCGCGCGAAGCGCGACGCGCGCACCTCGCCCATGACCATCTACGAGGTCCACGCCCCCTCCTGGAAGCGCCACCCGGATGACCGCTTCTGGAACTGGGATGAACTGGCGGCCGACCTGATCCCCTATGTCGTCCACATGGGCTTCACGCATATCGAGTTCATGCCGGTGATGGAGCATCCCTTCGATGGCTCCTGGGGCTACCAGCCCATCGGCATGCATGCGGTGACGGCACGCCTGGGCCACCCCTCCGGCCTCGCGCGCTTCATCAACGCCGCGCATCTGGCCGGCATCGGCGTGATCCTCGACTGGGTGCCCGCGCATTTCCCCGATGACGCGCATGGCCTGGCGCGCTTCGACGGGACCGCACTCTATGAGCATCCGGACCCGCGGCGCGGCTGGCACCCGGATTGGCAGACCGCGATCTATGATTATGGCCGCAAGGAGGTGCAGGCCTTCCTCGCCTCCAACGCGCTCTTCTGGCTGGAGCGCTATCACGCGGACGGGCTGCGGGTGGATGCCGTCTCCTCCATGATCCACCTGGATTACTCGCGCGGCCCCGGCGAATGGGCGCCGAACGAGGATGGCGGCAATGACAACAGGGACGCGGTGGGCTTCCTCCAGCGCACCAACGCCATGCTGGCCGAGCAGGCCCCTGGTGCCCTGATCATCGCGGAGGAAGCCACCAACTGGACCGGCATCTCGGCCCCCGTTTCCGAAGGTGGCCTCGGCTTCGCCTTCAAGTGGAACATGGGCTGGATGAACGACACGCTGCGCTATGTGGCGAAGGACCCGCTCTTCCGCCGGCACAACCACCAGCTGATGAATTTCGGCCTGATCTATGCCTTCAAGGAGCGCTTCATCCTGCCGCTCAGCCATGACGAGGTGGTGCATGGCAAGGGCACGATCGGCGGCCGCATGCCCGGCGACACCTGGCAGAAGCTGGCCGGCCTGCGCGCCTATTACGGCTTCATGTGGGGGCATCCGGGCAAGAAGCTGCTTTTCATGGGCCAGGAATTCGCGCCCTGGGCCGAATGGACGGAGACGCGCGAGCTGGATTGGTGGCTCCTGCGATACGCCCCGCACCAGGGCGTGCAGGGCTTCGTGCGCGAGTTGAACCGGCTGCACCGCCAATGCCCGGCCCTTCATGCCGCCGACGCCCGGCCCGAAGGCTTCTGCTGGATTGACGCCAATGACGCGGACCATTCCCTCTTCACTTGGCTGCGCTTCGACGCGGCGGGCGGCCCGCCCATCGCCGTGCTCTGCAACTTCACCCCCATCCCGCGCGAGGCGGTGCTGATCGGCCTGCCCCAGGCGGGCACTTGGCGCGAGTTGCTGAACAGCGATGCGCTGGAATTCGGCGGCTCCGGCCGGGGCAATCTGGGGGCGGTGAAGGCCCGGGCGGCGCCCGCCTTCGGCCAGCCCGCCTCGGCCCGCGTTTTCCTGCCGCCGCTCTGCACAATCTATCTGGCGCCGGAGGCCTGGGCCGTGCCAAAGGCTGCCGCAGCCGTAACGATACCAGGGACGAAACATGCCTGACCGCGCGCAAAACGCCGCTCCCCTCGCGCGTACCGCCATGGCCTTCGTGCTGGCCGGCGGGCGCGGCTCTCGCCTCATGGAATTGACCGACCGCCGCGCCAAGCCCGCCGTCTTCTTCGGCGGCAAGTCGCGTATCGTGGATTTCGCCCTGTCCAACGCCATCAATTCGGGCATCCGCCGCGTCGCCGTAGCCACGCAATACAAGGCGCACAGCCTGATCCGGCATTTGCAGCGCGGCTGGAACTTCCTCCGACATGAGCGGAATGAGAGCTTTGACATCCTGCCCGCCTCGCAGCGCGTCTCGGAGCAGAGCTGGTATCTGGGCACCGCCGATGCGGTCTATCAGAACATCGACATCATCGAGGACCTGGCCCCGCGCCACATCGTGCTGCTGGCGGGCGACCACATCTACAAGATGGATTACGAGCGCATGCTGCAACAGCATGTGGAGCAGGGCGCCGATGTCACCGTCTCCTGCATGGCGGTCCCGCGCGAGGAGGCCAAGGGCTTCGGCGTCATGGCGGTGGACGCCCAGGCCTGGATCACCGATTTCGTGGAAAAGCCCGCCGACCCGCCAGGCATCCCCGACCGGCCGGAACTCTCGCTCGCCTCCATGGGCATCTATGTCTTCGAAACGCGCTTCCTGATCGAGCAGTTGAAGCGCGACGCGGCGGACCCGGACTCCACCCATGATTTCGGCAAGGACATCATCCCCTATATCGTGAAGCATGGCCGGGCGGCGGCGCATCGCTTCGAGCGGTCCTGCGTGCGCTCCTCCCAGGAATTTACCCCCTATTGGCGCGATGTCGGCACGATCGATGCCTATTGGGAGGCGAATATTGACCTCACCGACATCGTCCCGCCGCTCGATCTCTTCGACCATGAATGGCCCATCTGGACCTATGGCGAAGTCGTGCCGCCCGCGAAATTCGTGCATGACATCGAAGGCCGCCGGGGCGAGGCGATTTCCTCCCTCGTCTCGGGCGGCTGCATCATCTCCGGCGCTTCGGCGCGCAAGTCGCTGCTCTTCACCGGCGTGCACCTGCATTCCTTCGCGAAGCTCGAAGGCGCGGTGCTGCTGCCGCGTGTGGATGTCGGCCAGGGGGCACGGCTCTCCAAGGTGGTGGTGGACCGCAATGTGCGCATCCCACCCGGCCTGGTCGTCGGCGAGGACCCGATCGAGGATGCACGCCGCTTCCGCCGCACCGAAAAGGGCGTCTGCCTGATCACCCAGCCGATGCTCGACAAACTGGCATGAAGCTGCTCGCCGTCGCGTCCGAGGGGTTTCCCTTCATCAAGACCGGGGGCCTGGCCGATGTGGTGGGGGCGCTGCCGGCGGCCCTGGCGCCCGAGGGCGTGGCCGTCACCACCTTGCTGCCCGGCTATCCGGCCGTGATGGCCGCACTCGGCCCGGTGCAGCAGGTGGAGCACCTGCCGGACCTCTTCGGCGCCCCCGCCCGGCTGGTGCGGGCCGAGGCGGCAGGGCGGGACCTGCTGGCGCTGGACGCGCCGCATTTCTTCGCCCGCGCCGGCTCGCCCTATCTGGCGCCGGGCGGGATGGACTGGCCGGACAACGCCATCCGCTTCGCCGCCCTCGGCCGGGCCGCGGCGCATGCGGCGCAGCATCTGGGCTTTGACGCGCTGCACGCGCATGACTGGCAGGCGGGGCTCGCGCCCGCCTATCTGCGCTTTTCCCGCGCCTCGGTGCCAACACTCTTCACCATCCACAACCTGGCCTTCCAGGGGCAGTTCCGCGCCGATCTCTTTGGCCTGCTGGGGCTGCCGGCCGCCGCCTTCGCCACCGCCGGCCTCGAATATTTCGGCCAGGTCGGCTACCTGAAATCGGGGCTTTGGTTCAGCGACCGCATCACCACCGTCTCGCCCGGCTACGCCGCCGAAATCCGCACGCCGCAATGGGGCATGGGGCTGGACGGCCTGCTGCGCGGGCGCGGGCGGCAGGTCAGCGGCATCCTGAACGGGCTCGACATCGCCGAATGGAATCCGGCGACGGACCCGCATCTGCCCGCGCACTACGATGCCGCCAGCCTCGAAAAACGCGCCATCAACAAGGCCGAGCTCCAGGCCCGCATGGGGTTAGATCCGGAGCCCAATACGCCGCTCTTCTGCTTCATCGGCAGGCTGGCCTGGCAGAAGGGCATGGACCTCATCCTCGAAGCCCTGCCCGCCATCCTCGACAATGGCGCGCAGCTGGCCATCCTCGGCAGCGGCGAGGCCCCGCTGGAGGAGCGCGTGCATGGCGCGACCGGCGCGCAGAAGGGCCGCGTCGGCAGCTTCATCGGCTTTGACGAGGGGCTGGCGCGGCTTTGCTATGGCGGCGCGGATGCCATCCTGATGCCCTCGCGCTTCGAGCCCTGCGGCCTCGGCCAGCTCTGCGCGCTGCGCTATGGTGCGCCGCCCATCGTGGCCCGCGTCGGCGGCCTGGCCGATACGGTGATCGACGCGAATGAGATGGCACTGGCGGCCGGCACCGGCACCGGGCTGAACTTCGCGCCGGTCAGCCAGGAGATGCTGGCCGCCAGCATCGAGCGGGCGATCCATCTCTATCGCGATGGCGCCAGCTGGAAGCAGCTCCAGGCCAATGCCATGGCGAGCGATGTCTCCTGGACACGCTCCGCCCGGCACTATGCCGCGCTCTTCCGGGGCATGATCGCTGACCGCGCCCTCTGAATTCGGGGCGACCCTCCACGCCCATGGGGTGGAGGTGGCGATCCCC
>JAIYCD010000259.1 GCA_027488195.1 Acetobacteraceae bacterium
CCCGCTGAAGCCCCAGGCCATCGCCTGTTCAGCCGTCATCACGCCGATATCGACGGTGCGCTGCTTGAAGATGCGGTTGTTGGTGAGCAGGCCTTCAAGATCGTCGAGGAAGGCCGGGAACTGGTCGCACCACTTGCCGATCCGGTCCTCCAGCCCCGCGGGAAGGTCCTTCGCCACGCCGCCGGCGCGGAAGTAGTTCACGTGGTAGTGGCTGCCGCCCGTCGCCTCATAGAATTCGAGCAGATGCTCCCGCTGCTCGAAGCCCCACAGCGACGGCGTGATGGCGCCGACGTCGAGCGCATAGGTCGTGACGTTCAGCAGGTGGTTCAGGATGCGCGTGAGTTCCGCGAACATCGTGCGGATCCACTTGGCGCGCTCCGGCACCTCATTCTCGATGCCGAGCAGCTTCTCCACGGCGAGCACGAAGCTGTGCTCCATGCACATGGGGGAGACGTAGTCGAGGCGATCCATGTAGGGCATCGCCTGGAGATACGTCTTGTACTCCATCAGCTTCTCGGTGCCGCGATGCAGCAGGCCGATATGCGGATCGGCACGCTCCACCACCTCGCCCTTCATCTCGAGGATGAGGCGCAGCACGCCATGCGCCGCCGGGTGCTGCGGGCCGAAATTGATGGTGTGGCTGTCCATCTCGACGATGCGGCGCTCAGTTTCGTTCTGAGACGGGGCGCCGATGGGGCTCAGGTCGCTCACGGCTTGTCGCCCCCCTTCTCTTCCACGCTGATGCGGTTCAGGTGAACCTTCTCGTCACCCGGCAGGGTGGTCATGGCCTCCCAGGGGCTCATGAAGTCGAAATTGCGGAAATCCTGCACGAGCTTCACCGGCTCCTGGATCACGCGACCGGCCTCGGCGTCGTAGCGCATCTCGACGAAGCCGGTGAGCGGGAAGTCCTTTCGCAGCGGGTGGCCCTCGAAGCCGTAATCCGTCAGCAGGCGGCGGAGGTCCGCCAGGCCCGCGAAGACAACGCCGTACATGTCCCAGGTCTCGCGCTCGAACCAGGTGGCGGTGGGCCAGATGGAGGCGACGCTCGGCACCGGCTGCTCGCCATCCGTGGTCGTGATCACGCGCATCCGCTCGTTCCGCGTGAGCGAGAGCAGGTTGTACACCACCTCGAAGCGCTCCGGCCGCTCGGGCCAGTCCACGCCGCAGACATCCATGAGCTGCGCGAAATCGAGCGAGGGCGCGTCCCGCAGCAGCGTCATCAGCGGCAGCAGCGCATCACGCGTCACGTGCAGCACCAGTTCGGCCCCGTAGCGCTCGCGCGTGAAGGCGACCGGCAGGCGGTCAGCGAGCAGCGCGCGCAATTCGTTTTCGAGCGCGTCAACCACGGAGGATCGTCCCCGTGCGGCGAATCTTTTTCTGCAATTGCAGGATCCCGTAGACCAGCGCCTCGGCCGTGGGCGGGCAGCCGGGGACGTAGATATCCACCGGCACGATGCGGTCGCAGCCACGCACCACCGAGTAGCTGTAGTGGTAATAGCCGCCGCCATTGGCGCAGGAGCCCATGGAAATGACCCAGCGCGGCTCACTCATCTGGTCGTAGACCTTGCGGAGAGCGGGGGCCATCTTGTTGGTCAGCGTGCCGGCCACGATCATCACATCGCTTTGCCGCGGCGAACCGCGCGGGATGATGCCGAAGCGGTCAAGGTCGTAGCGCGCCATATAGGCGTGGATCATCGGCACGGCGCAGCAGGCGAGGCCGAAGGTCATCGGCCAGAGGGAGCCGGTGCGCGCCCAGTTCACCACCTTGTCGAGGTTGGCGACGACGAAGCCCTTTTCCTCAATCTCGCCGGTCACGGCGCGAATGACCGCATCCTGCGGAGCGCCGGCCGGGTTCCAAGCGATCTCGTTCATGGCCGCTACTCCCAATCCAGGGCGCCTTTGCGCCACTCGTAGATGAAGCCCACCGTCAGCACGCCCAGGAAGCCCATCATGGAGAAGAAGCCGAGCCAGCCGATCTCGCCCAGCGTCACGGCCCAGGGGAAGAGGAAGGCCACTTCCAGGTCGAAGATGATGAAAAGGATGGCGACCAGGTAGAAGCGCACATCGAAGCGGCGGCGCGTGTCGTCAAAGGGGGCGAAGCCGCACTCATAGGCCGAGAGCTTCTCGGCATTGGGCTTCTGCCGCGCGACCAACAGGCTGCCGCCCACCATGGCGAGGGCGATGCCTCCCGCGATCCCCAGGAAGACGAGGATAGGGAAATACTCGGCGAGCAGTGGTTGCGTCATCTTTGCCTCGGCGACTCTCTTTCCTCGCCCATTCCTGGCCGCTTTGCCACGGCGGATGGACGATGGGCCAGGGGAGCGGGACTGCGCCTCTGACGCGGCGCACCATACAGCAAGCCGCGCCCCTTCCGCCATAGGGGGGCAAGGTTAAACCCGCGTCAGCGCAAGCAGTTGTGCGCTGAAATTGGTTCGAAATGGCAATGTAGGGAGAGAGTGTTTCATCTGGCGCGAGTGACGGGGCTCGAACCCGCGACCTCCGGCGTGACAGGCCGGCGCTCTAACCAACTGAGCTACACCCGCAGCAGACGAAGGGGCGTTTAGGCCCCGCCTCCATGGCTGTCAACCAAGCCGCCAAGGAAAAGTGGTGGGCGCTGACGGGGTCGAACCGCCGACATCCTGCGTGTAAAGCAGGCGCTCTACCTCTGAGCTAAGCGCCCTTCCCGCCCATGATGCCATGAGACGGCAGGCAAAAAGAAGGGCCGGTTCGCGCCTTGCGAACCGGCCCTGCCCGATCGAGCTTCGATCAGCTCAGTTCACGGCATCCTTGAGGTTCTTGCCGGCCTTGAAGCGAACGGTCGTCGAGGCGGGGATCTTGATCTCCTCGCCCGTGCGCGGGTTGCGGCCCTTGCCGGCCTTGCGCTTGCTGGTGCTGAAGGTGCCGAAGCCGACGAGGCGGACTTCCTGCTTCTTCTTGAGCGCCTTGGTGATGGCCTCGAAAACCGAGTCGAGCACGTCGCCGGCCTTCGCCTTGGACAGTTCGCCCGATTCGGCAACGACGGCCACGAGATCCTGCTTGTTCATGGGACGATCCCCTTGCTGAAACGGCCTACCGACGTGAAGACCGATTCTCCGCGCTGGCCTGGGCGGGACAGTAAGCGGCGGTTTTCCGCCACGTCAATCAGCCCCCTTCTCGATTCGTGGCGGTTTGCCTGGGTTTTTTGGGGATAGCTTCGCCAAACCCTTGATGGGCGTGGCGAAAATGAAAAGGGCGCCCCGAGGGGCGCCCTTGATGGAATGCAATTCCACCCCGCTCAGTGCGGTCGGACGGCCGCGCCGGATTCGACCGGCGGCACCTGTGCCTCCTCAGGCTCGACCCAGGTGATGGGCTCCGGCGGGCGGACCAACGCCTGGCTGATCACCTGGTCGGCATGGCTGACGGCGATGATCTTCAGCGCCTTCTTCACGCTCTCCGGGATGTCCACCAGGTCCTTCTCATTGTCCTTCGGGATGAAGACCGTGGTGACGCCCGCACGCAGTGCCGCCAGCAGCTTCTCCTTCAGGCCACCGATCGGCAGCACCCGACCACGCAGCGTGATCTCGCCCGTCATCGCCACCTCGCGCCGCACCGGGATGCCGGTGAGGACCGAGATGATGGAGGTCGCCATGGCGACGCCCGCGCTCGGCCCGTCCTTGGGCGTGGCCCCTTCGGGCACATGCACATGGATGTCGCGCTTCTCGAACAGGGTCGGCTTGATGCCGAAGCTGATCGAACGCGAACGGACGTAGGAGAGCGCGGCACTCACCGATTCCTTCATCACGTCGCCCAGCTGGCCCGTCGGCTTGATGTTCCCCTTGCCGGGCACCACCACGCTCTCGATGGAGAGGATGTCGCCCCCCACCTCGGTCCAGGCGAGGCCGGTGACCACGCCCACCAGATCCTCGCTCTCCGCCTCGCCGTAGCGGAACTTTTTCACGCCCGCGTATTTCTCGAGGTTCTTACGATTGATCGCGACCTTCTTCGCCTTGCCGGTGACGATCTCCTTCACCGCCTTGCGCGCGAGGCCGCCCAGCTCCCGCTCCAGGTTCCGCACGCCGGCCTCGCGCGTGTAGTAACGCACGAGGTCGAGCAGGGCTTCGTCGGTGAGCGACCATTCGGCGGTCTTCAGGCCGTTCGCCTCGGTCACCTTGGGCAGCAGGTGGCGCTTGGAGATCTGCACCTTCTCATCCTCGGTGTAGCCGGGGATGCGGATGATCTCCATGCGGTCCAGCAGCGGCTGCGGCATGCGCAGGCTGTTGGCGGTCGTCACGAACATCACGTCCGAAAGGTCGTAGTCGACCTCCAGGTAGTGGTCGTTGAAGGTCGCGTTCTGCTCGGGGTCCAGCACCTCCAGCAGGGCGGAGGAGGGGTCGCCGCGCCAGTCGGCACCCAGCTTGTCGATCTCATCCAGCAGGAAGAGCGGGTTGGAGGACTTGGCCTTCTTCATGCCCTGCACGACCTTGCCGGGCATGGACCCGATATAGGTCCGCCGGTGGCCGCGCACCTCCGCCTCGTCCCGCACGCCGCCGAGCGACATGCGCACGAAGTTCCGCCCCGTCGCCTTGGCGATCGACTTGCCGAGCGACGTCTTGCCCACGCCGGGCGGACCGACGAGGCAGAGGATCGGCCCGCGGATCTTCGGGCTGCGGCTCTGCACCGCCAGGTACTCGATGATCCGTTCCTTGATCTTCTCGAGCCCGTAGTGGTCGGCGTCCAGCACCTTCTCCGCCGCCTCGATGTCGTTGCGGATCTTGGTCTTCTTCTTCCACGGGATCGACAGGATCCAGTCGAGGTAGTTGCGGACCACCGTCGCTTCCGCGCTCATCGGCGACATGGTCTTGAGCTTCTTCAGCTCCGCCATCGCCTTGTCGCGCGCTTCCTTGGAGAGCTTGGTCTCCTTGATCTTCTTCTCGAGCTCGGCGGTCTCGTCCTTGCCGTCCTCGCCCTCGCCCAGCTCCTTCTGGATCGCCTTGAGCTGTTCGTTCAGGTAGTACTCGCGCTGCGTCTTCTCCATCTGCCGCTTCACGCGGCTGCGGATGCGCTTTTCCACCTGCAGGACGCCGATCTCCGACTCCATATGGGCGAAGACGCGCTCCAGCCGCGGGCCGACGCCCACGATCTCCAGCAGCTCCTGCTTCTCGGCGATCTTCAGGTTCAGGTGGCTCGCCACCGTATCGGCCAGCTTGGCAGGCTCCTCGATCTGGTTGATCGAGACGAGGACCTCGGGCGCGATCTTCTTGTTGAGCTTGATGTACTGCTCGAACTGCGCGACCACGGTGCGCGCCAGCGCCTCCAGTTCCCGCGCCTCGGTCGCCGGTTCATCGGCCACTTCGGAGAAGGCCTCGAAATACGGATCGGTGCCCTTGTAGGCGGCGATCTTCGCGCGGCGGCCGCCCTCGACCAGCACCTTCACGGTGCCGTCCGGCAGCTTCAGCAGTTGCAGCACCGTGGAGACGGTGCCGACCTGGTAGAGATCGTCGATTCCCGGATCGTCCTGCGCCGCGTTCTTCTGCGCGACGAGGAGGATGTGCTTGTCCTCCCGCATCACCGCCTCGAGCGCGCGGACGGATTTCTCGCGCCCGACGAACAGGGGCACGATCATGTGCGGGA
>JAIYCD010000011.1 GCA_027488195.1 Acetobacteraceae bacterium
GGCCGCGGCGGCCGCCACACCGGCCTCGCGCGTGCGGGTCCGCAGCGTCACGAACTCCTCCGCCGCCGTCGGATGGATGCCGATGGTGCGGTCGAAATCCTGCTTGGTGGCGCCCATCACCACGGCGATGCCGATGCCCTGCATGATCTCGGCCGCGTCCTCGCCCAGCATATGGGCGCCCAGCACGCGCTGCGTCTTCTGGTCCACCACCAGCTTCATCAGGGTCTTGCGGCCCTCGCGCTTGCTCAGCGTGTGGCGCATGGGTGTGAAGCGCGTGAGGTAGATGTCCACCGGGCCGTGCTTCATGGCCTCCTCCTCGGACAGCCCGACCGTGCCGATGGGCGGTGAGGTGAAAACCGCGGTCGGCACATTCTCGTAGCTCGCGCGGCGCGGATTGTTGCCGAAGAGCGTATCGGCCAGCGCGTGGCCGACCGCGGTGGCCATGGGCGTCAGGTTCAGGCGGTCGGTCACGTCACCGATGGCGAAGATGTGCGCGATATTGGTCGCGTGCTCGGCATCCACCGGGATCACCCCGTTTGTGCCGGTGGTGACGCCCGCCTTCTCCAGGCCAAGGCCCGGCGTATTCGGCGCGCGCCCGGTGCAGAAGAAGACCGCATCCACCTCGCGCATGAAGTTGTTGGTGAGCGCCATCATCAGATGGTCTTCCATCTTGGTGATGCGCGTCGGCATCACGCCGGAATTCATGCCGATGCCCTGCGCCACCATGGCCTCCACCACGGCGGTGCGAAGGTCGCCATCGAAGCCGCGCAGGGGCAGTTCGGCGCGGTAGAAGACATCCACCTCGGCGCCCAGGCCACGCAGGAGGCCCGCGAATTCCAGCCCGATATAGCCGCCGCCGATCACCGCCACGCGCTTCGGCAGGGCCTTCAGCGTGAAGAGATCATCGGAGACGAGGCCCAGTTCCGCGCCGGGGATGTCGAGCTTCGTGATCCGCCCGCCGGTCGCGATGACGATGCGCCCGGCGGTCACGGTCTTGCCGCCGACATCCAGCGTATGCGCGTCGAGGAAAGTCGCCCGTGCGTCGAAGGTGGTCACCCCCGCGCCGCCCAGCATGCGGCCATAGATGCCGGACAGCCGCGCCACCTCGGAATCGCGCGCGGCGGCGAGCTTGGCCCAGTCATGACCGTGCTTCTCGATGTGCCAGCCGAAGGCGGCGGCATCCTCGGCCCACATGCCGTATTCGGCGGCGTTCACCATGATCTTCTTCGGCACGCAGCCGACATTGACGCAGGTGCCGCCCCAGAAGCGCTCCTCCGCCACGCCCACGCGCGCGCCATGGCCGGCCGAGATGCGGGCCATCCGCACCCCGCCCGAGCCGCCGCCGATCACGAAAAGATCGAAATCATACGCCATGAAACACCCCTCGAAGCAGCCCGTGACATAGGCGCTCCGGCGCGGATCAGGAAGGGCGGCGCGGCACCACCATGCGCGGCGAGAAGACTTGCACCGCTTCGCCCGACTGGTTCAGCGTGGTGATCCGCACCATGACCGAGCCGCGATCGGGCCGCGAGCGTGAGGGGATCACCTCCAGCACCTCGATCTCGACGCTGAGCTCATCGCCCGGGCGGGTCGGACGCGGCCATTGCAGCTCACCCCCTGCGCCAACCACGCCGCCCGCGAGATGCCCAATGGCGCGGACGACGAGGCGCATGGTCAGCCCCGTCGTGTGCCAGCCGCTGGCGGCGAGACCCAGGAACAGCGGATGATCGGCCGCCGCCACGGGATCGGTGTGGAAGGGCTGCGGGTCGAAGCGTGCCGCGTATTCGATGATCTCCTGCGCCGTCACGGTCACCGGCCCCGCGCGATACACCTGGCCGGGGAGGAGGTCCTCGAAGAACAACGGCTCCGCCAGCGCGCCGAGCGGCGAGCAAAGCTGCACCAGGCCGCCATCCATGTCCCGCAGGTAGGAAATGGTCTGCCCCCAGGGCTTGTCCACCGGGGCCAGCACCTCGGTCGCCCCCTCCGCCTGGGCGCGGGCATGCGCGGCGGCGACATCGGCCACCTCGAAGGAAATCTCCTGCGCGCTTTCGCCGTGCAGCGACGGGAGCTGCAATCCGGTCTCACGCTCGAAGAAGCCCTGCCGCGCGAAGCCCAGAACCGTCTCGCCGGTCTCCATCGCGACATAGTCGTCGCCCAGCGCCAATTTCTCCGTCAGGCTGAAGGCGCGCGCGTAGAAATCGGCGCTGGCCCGCGCATCCGGCACATGGCGGGTGATGCGACCGAGGCGGGTCACGCGGGAATCGCCGTGCAGAGTTCCACCAGCGCGCCATTCGGATCGCGCAGGTAGGAGACGACCTGGCCCCAGGGCTTCTCCACCGGTGCCAAGACCTCGATGCCGCCCTCGGCCAGCGCCCGCGCATGGGCGGCCGGCACGTCCTCGACCTCGAAGGCGATTTCCTCGGCCGGTGGCTTCGCGTCCGGGCGGGTCGGCGTGAAGGCGAGGCCCATTTCGCTGCCGGCGGCGAAGCCTTCGCGGCAGAAGGCCAGCACCGTCGCGCCGGTCTCCATCGCGACAAAATCCTCGCCCGCGGCGAAGCGGGGCTTAAGGCCGAAGGCGCGGCCGTAGAATCCGGCCGTCGCCGTGGCGTCGGGCACGTAGCGGATGACCCAGGCGAGTTTCATGGCGGTGCCTCCCTACGGCGGGCAGCTTAGGGACAGGCCGCCCGGTTGTCAGCCGCCGTCATGCGCCCCTAGCCTCCCGCCCCAACACAGGAGGAAGACCCATGCCCCGCCGCATCATCGATCTCTCGGTCGCGCTCAAGGCCGGCATCGCGAGCGACCCGCCGCACATGCTGCCCGAGATCGACTATCTCGATCACCACATGACCGCGCCCGCCATGGCGGAATACATGGGCGTGCCCATCGAGGCGCTGCCCCAGGGCGAATACGCCGCGATGGAGAAGGTGCGGATCAGCACGCATAACGGCACGCATCTCGATGCGCCCTACCATTATTTCTCGCGCATGAACGAGCGCAGCGTGCCCGGCGGCGAAGCCTCCTGGCGGATCGACGAGGTGCCGTTGGAATGGTGCTTCTCGAGCGGCGTGAAGCTCGATTTCCGCGCCAAGCCCGACGGCTACGTCTGCACGCCCGATGACGTGAAGCGCGAGCTGGATCGCATCCGGTACACGCTGAAGCCGCTCGACATCGTGCTGGTGAACACCGCCGCCGCGGCACGCTATGGCGAGGCCGACTACATCGACACCGGCTGCGGCATGGGCAAGGCGGCCACGCTCTGGATGCTGGAGCAGGGCGTGCGCGTGGTGGGCACCGATGCCTGGTCCTGGGATGCGCCCTTCAGCCACACGCGCCGCCGCGTGGCCGAGACGGGCGATGCCTCGCTGATCTGGGAGGGGCACCGCGCGGGCCGCGAGATCGGCTACAGCCACCTGGAGAAGCTCGCGAATCTCGACCAGCTGCCGGGGCATGGCTTCACGGTCGCCTGCTTCCCGGTGAAGGTGCATCGCGGCAGCGCGGGCTGGACGCGCGCGGTCGCGATCCTGGAGGATTAGGCGCCTACCGCGCGAAGCCCGCGAAGCCGCGGCGCAGCGCGTCGTCCCGCCCGTCGCGCGTCACCTCCCAGAGCGGGCTGTCCACGGCCAGGCGCTGGCCGCCATCGCGCTGCACGGGGCGGATGTTGAGTGCGGCGCGGTTGCGCGTGGTGAGGCCGAAGAAGTCGAAGGGCACGCGGACATAGATGCCCTTGTCGAAGCTGCCCTCACCGAAGCGGGCGTAGCTGACATTGGTGAAGGTGGCGAAGCCGCCCACCTCGATGCCGCTGTCGAAGCGGCGGCCCATCTCGATCGTGCCGCCCCAGTCGCCCGCGAGGTAACGCCCGCCGCGCAGCACGGTGTAGAGATTCCACACCGGCAGATCGAGGTAGAGCGAGGCCTGGCCGGTGACGACCGAATAGCCCAGCGTGCCGATATTCTGCGTGTATTGCCGCTGTGCCACCCAATTCACGTCGAGCCCGATGGCGAAGGACCGGCCCTGCGGGCGCCAGAGCACCTCGCCCGAGACGCCGCCGAACATCGGCTCCAGCATGCCGGCCGTGACGCGGGCAAACACGTCGCGCGCCGGCGTCCAGATCCGCTCGGCGTAGAGCGCGGGGATGGTGGTGGTGGCGGCGCGCGCATAGCGGGCGAAATCGCTGCGGACATGCGGCAGCACGCTGTCGCTCGGCAATCCGTCCGACAGGTTGCCGGCGAAGGCCTGCTGCACTGCCCCCGCTATGGCGGTGTTCCAGCCGATGTCGAGCCTGGCCCCCGCGGTCGCCCCCAATTGCCAGCGCACCGCCGTCTCCGGGTCGCCCACCATGATGTTCAGCGCGGGCGCGATGCCCCAGGTGAGGCGCGGCGGCGCGGCATAGGCGGCGGTGGGGCTCGTTTCGTCCCAGGCGGGCAGGAGCTGCGAAGTGGCCAGGATCTCCTCCGCGCTGCCCATGGCGCGCCCCTGCGCCTCGAAGGCCCCGCGCAGCGTGACCAGGCGCGCGATGACCACGCCGTCGCGCTCCCAGATCACGCGGATGCGCTCGACATGGGCGGGCAGGATGGGCTGGGCCGCGCGCACCACGCGGGAGGCGACCTGCGCCAGCGTGCGGTAGGGACCGTCCGAGACGGCGACATGCGCCTCATCGCCGCGCAGGTCGAGCGAGATGGGCAGGAAGCCCTGGGCGCGCAGCGCGGGAAAGAGGCGGCGCGCGAGGATGGCGTTCTCGCTCGCCTCGCCCTCGCGGTCGTCGGCCCCCAGGCGGATCTGCCCCTCGAAGCCGGCGGAGGCGGCGAGCAGGCGCTCGCGCCAGCCGCGCAGCGGCGCCGTCTCGGCCGGGGGCGGCGGGGCGTTCTCATTGGGGCGCGGCAGCATGGGCGGCGGCGATTCGCGCGGCAGGTCGGGCGGCGCGTTGGGGTCGAGCCGGAGCGAGGCGCGCACGAGGAAATCCGTGCCGTAGAGAAAGGAGGCGCCGATATCGAGATAGGGGTTGGGCTGCCAGTTGAAGCCGACATTGAAGCGGCTCGCCGCCTCGCCGCGCAGGTTGGTGGTGCGGGCGGGGTAGCCGCCGCGCTCGTCGCGCAGGGAATCGGCGGAATACTCGACCTTGGCGCGCAGCCCCTCGATCGCGCCCCAGGGGGTGGGGATGGGTGGCACCGAATATTCCAGCCCCGCGAAGATGCCCGATTGCGGGCCGCGAAACAGGCTGTTCCACGCGAAGGTGCCGCCCTGGCCCACGCTGCGCGGCCGCGTGCCGAAGCCGGCCGCGCCATAGCTCAGCGGATTGGTGATGTCCCCGCCGGTGGAGAGCCGCCCCCAGCCCATGCCGATGGTGGCGTCGAGCGACCAGAAGCGCTTGGAGGCCGCGATGAACTCGCCCTGGTAGATGCCGGTGCCGATCACGTCCTGCAGGCCGATGGCGAGCGCGGGCCGCCAGGCGTTCTCCTCCCAGACGCGCAGCTTCAGGTCGAAGGCGCGGTCGGTGGTGTTGCCACGGCCGGTGGTGCCGTTCAGCCGGTCGCTCAGGCGGAAGGTGGTCTCGAGGAAGGGGAGCGCCTGGAAATTGACGAAGTAGAACTCCCGCTGCCGCCGCCAGGAGCCGCCGCCCTCGATCACGCCATCGGGGCGGAAGCGCGCATTGGGCATTTCCAGCAGGCCGACGCGCCCGAAATTGGAGCCGGTGGCGGGGACCTCATCGAGGGCGCGCGCAGGGCCTGCCATGCAGGACAATCCGAGGAGAAGGAAAATCGCCTTCGCCGTATCCGGCCGCAAGGCGGCCGGCGCGCCCAAACTGCCCGCCACGTCAGCGCGCCAGTGGCGGCGCGAAGCCAAGCCGGCGGAGCCGGCGCCCGGCGCTTGAGGGCGTCCATGAGGGCACCAACTAATTTCCTCCCCGGTAGATCACGGCCAGCGCCGCCGCCGAGATGGCCAACTGCCCCGCGATCTGCGTCATGTCCCGCAGGAAACCCCAGGATTCGAAGGGCGAGGGGTCATTGGGCACGATCACCAGGCTGCCCGGCGGCACAGGCGGCCCGCCCTGCTGCCAGGCGCCGAGCCCGGCCGGTACGGAGGTGCCATTGGGCAGCACCAGGAAGGCGCGCGCGGGGTCGGCGAAGCGCTGGGTGCCGCCCGCTGCCCGCACATAGTCGCTGGCCCGCCAGCCCGTGAGGAATTGCAGGCTGCCCGGATTCTGCACCGCGCCCACAACCGTCACGTCATTCGGCCGCTTCGGCATGACGATGAGGTCGCCCGGTTCCAGCAACACATCGAGCTCGGGCCGCCCGGCCAGCACGACGGGATTGGCCTCGACCACCATGCGGCCGGCGGCGGGGACGGTTCGCAGGCTGGCGGCGAGCTGCTGGCCCGCGGCGACGGCGCCCGAGACATCGGTGCCGCGCCCGCTGCTGCCGACCACGGCGGTGCCGGCCGCCACCTGCATCAGGCCCATTTCCAGCTCGCGCGCCGTGCGGTTGAAGCCCTCCTGCTGGCGGGCCCGCGCCGCCTCACGCGTGAAGACGGCGCCATAGGGATAGGCCTGGGGCGTGAGGCCGCCGGCGCGCGCGATGAGCTCCGAGAGGCGCTCGCCCCGGCGGATGTCGTAGACGCCGGGGCGCAGGAACTCGCCCATCAGCGTGACCGGCCCATTGTCCCGGTCGCCGAAGCCGCGGGGGATGCGCACGCCATCGCGGGGCGAAAGGCGCACGGCCGCGAAATTGCGGCTCCGCAGGTCGAGCAGGGTGCGCGTCAGCGGGATAGCGCTGGTCTGGTCCGAGGGCTCGCGCGTGAGTTCGACGCTGGAGAGATCGGCCGTGTCGGTCAGCCCGCCCGCCACGGCCAGCACCTGGTCGAGCCCGGTGTTGTTGGTGATGGGATAGAGGCCGGGCAGCCGGCCTTCGCCCGTCAAGGTCATCGCATTGTCGAGCAGGAAGGTGAGCAGCGCGGGATAATCCACGAAGGCCTGCGGGCAGGGCGTCTCGCCCAGGCGCCGGAAGCCGCCGATGCGCGCATGCGCGAAGCGCTGCGGCGAGGAGCGCGCGGCGATCTCGAGCTGCGTGAGCGCCGGGCAATCCAGGCCGCGCGCGGGGTCGGGTGCCGCACCTGGCGGTGTCGGCATCCCGGCGGCCGGAGCGGGAACGAGGCTCGGCAGCCCGGCCAGGAGGCTCGCGGCCTGGGGCGGCGGCGTCGCGGGCGGGGCGATGCGGGCCTGGGCGGCGTTGAGGCGGCCGCGCTCCGTCTCGTCCAGCAGCGCCCATTGCACCGTGGGGCTGGAGAGCCAGAGCACATCGGCCAGCGAGAGGATGATGACCTCATCGCCCTCGGCCAGCGGCACATCGGCGCGGCCGGCCAGCACGGCCGAGAGGTCGAAGGGCTGGAAGCGGCGGCCGCGCGTGCGCGGATCGGTGCGCAGGATCACCGCCATGCGCGCATAGGGGTCGGGCCGGACGATGCGGCCATCGCCGAGCAGGCCGCGCAGGCTGGCGCCGCGCCCGCCCAGCGCGCGGGTCAGCGGCTGCGCCACATGGCCGGTGAGGCGGATATTGTGCGCCTGTACATCCGTGCCGGGCTCCACCAGCAGCAGGTCGCCGCGGCGCAGCGGCGATTGCAGGCCGATCTCGCGGAAGGCGCGGCGGCCCTCGCCATCCGTGGTTTCCAGCAGGAAGCGGTTGCCCGAGGGGCGCAGCGCGTCGCCCGCGAGGCGCAGCATGGTGCCGAGCGGCGCCGAGCCGCTGCCCGTCGGCAGCTCATAGATGGCGGGGCGCGAGACCTCGCCGCCCAAGGCCACCACGCCGCCGATGGGCGGCACCAGGATGCGCTCGCCCTCGCGCAGGGTCAGGTCCGGCGGCTCGCCCTCGCCGGCCAGCACGGGGTAGAGGTCCAGCACGCGGCGGCCGCGCGGGCCTTCCACGCGGATGGCGCGCAGCGTGCCCGATTTGCGCACACCCTGCGCCGCCACCAGCGCGTCAAACACATTGGCGAGCGGCGAGAGGGCGACGACGCCCGGGCGCTGCACCTCGCCCCCCACGAAGATGGTCACCTGGCGCATCTGCCGGACCGAGACGAAGACCTCGGCCCCTGCCAGCTCACGCTGGGCGCGGCGGGCGAGTTCCTCGCGCAGGTCGCGCAGCGTGCGGTCGGCCGCCTGCATCGGCGGCAGGTTGGGCAGCAGCAGCATCCCCTCGCGGGAGACGCGCAAGGTGAGGTCCTGGCTGGCGCGGCCGCGGAAGCTGATCACCAGCTCGTCATCGCGGCCGATGAAGTAGTCCTCGGGGATGGCGCCGGAGGCCTGGTTCAGCTGCTGGCCGAAGGCCTGGCCGGCCAGCGCGCCGGGCGGGTTGGTGCGGAAGCTGTCATAGCCGAATTGCCTGAGCGGCTGGGGTGGCGTGGGGATGCGCGCGGCCGGGCTGGCGGCGGCCTGGGCGACAGGCTGCGGCCGGCGATTGTCGAAGAATTGCTCGATGGGCGAGAGCGGCTCCTCCGCGGTGGCGGGCGTGGGCGCGGGCAGGCCGAGGCTCGAGAAGGGGGGCGGCTGCGGTGCGGTCGGGCTTTGTGTGCCGAGCGGCCGCCCGGCGCCGGCATCCATCAACCGCTGGAGGATATCCTGTTGTGCGCTGGGCGGGAGGGCCTGGAGAGGGGCGCCTCCGGGCAGGGTGGAGGGCAGCGAGGGCGGGCCCAGCAGCGAGCCCGGGAGATTCTGCGCCGCCGCGGGCAGCGCGAAGGCGAGGCTCCACAGCATCAGGAGGTTGGCCGGCTTCACTGACACATGCCTCCGTTCTGGGGTGAAAACACAAAAATCTGGTTCTGAGAAATTTTATTTCTGAGGAAATTTAGTGCATATTTTGCAACCATGCGGCGAAACGTCCCTCATTCGTCAAGCCTCTGGATTGCAAAATGGGACGCGGTCCGCCGTTTGGGCCCGGCCCCTGTGGCCTGGGCGCTACTGGGAAGGGGCCCTTGGGCCCGCGCCTGGCTGCGTTGGCGGCTGCGGGACGGGCTGTCGCCGGAGCTGGGCGACCCCATGGCGGGCGCGGATTTGCGGCCGGGTTGGGAAGCGAATCGATGGGCGGAACTGCCTGGCCTCGCCTTGGCGGGGCAGGCGGGCGCGGCCCCCGCCTGGGTCGAGGCCTGGCTCGCCGCCAACCCGCCCTATCGCGGCGTGAACTGGGCCTGTGGGCAGGAAGCCGCCTTGCGCGCCCTTCACCTGGCGCTGGCCTGCGCCCTGGGGGGGCTTGATCCGCCACGGGCGGCGATGCGCGTCCTGGCCCGCCGAATCGGCGCTAACCCGGCCTATGCCTGGGCGCAGGACAACAACCACCCGGTCAGCGAGGCCGCCGCGCTCCTGGTCTGCGGCATGGCGCTGGGGGATGGCGCGCTGGCCCGGCGCGGCGCGCATCGGCTGGACCGCGTGATCGCCCGGCTGGTGGCGGCGGATGGCGGCTTTGCGCAGCCAAGCCCCGCCTATCATCGCCTGCTGCTCGATGTGGTGGCCTGCACCGACTGGCTGCGCCGGCGGGGCGGCGGCCCTCCGGCGGCGCCGCTCACGCTCACGCGCATGGCGGCGGCCACGCGCTGGCTGCACCGGCTCGCCTGCCCCGAGACCGGCTGGCTGCCCCGCATCGGCCACCAGGACGGCTCGCATGTGGCCGACCTCTCCGGGGCGGGGCCGGATGATGCGCGGCCCAGCCTGGAGCGTGCGGCGCGGATCTTCTGTGGCGCCTCGGCCGGTTGGCCGGAGGATGCCGGCTGCGCCGCGATGGGCCTCGCCGTGCCGGAGACGGTTCTCCAGGCCGAGGCGGATTGGCGGGGCGGGGGCATGCTGGGGCGGAGCTTCGGCCCGTTCCGCGCCATCCTCCGCACGGGTCCGCTGCGCTTCCGCCCGGGCCACGCCGACCTCCTGCACCTCGACCTCTGGCGCGAGGGCCGGAACCTGCTGCGCGACGGCGGCACCGGCGCCTACAACCCGCCCGACCCGGGCTGGGTGCCCTATTTCCAGGGCGCCTCCGCCCACAACACCGTGGCCTTTGACGGTGAGGACCAGATGCCCCGCCTCGGGCCCTTCCTGTTCCACCATTGGCCCGATACGGGTGCGCTGCCAGCGGGCGGCTGGTGGCGTGATCACCGCGGGCGGCGGCACGCGCGGGAATTGCATGCGGCACCGGGAGGGCTGCGTGTGGAGGACCAGGTCTCCGGTCCCTTCCGGCAGGTCGTGCTGCGTTGGCGCCTGGCGCCCGGCGCGTGGGAAGGCCTGGCCGATGGTGTGGCCGGCGACGGGATGCGGCTGCGCATCTCGGCCGATGCGCCCGTCACGCTGCGGCTGATCGAGGGGATGGAAAGCCTCGCCTATGGCGCCGTCTCGCCCTTGCCGGTGTTGGAGGCGCGCATGCCCGGAACGGTTTCGCGCATCAGCAGTCATATCCAAAAATTAGAATAGAGTCGGTTGCATTTTCTGTGACGCTGCATCCATCCTGCGATCATGGAATGGGGCCAGGATGGCGCTTGAGGCTTTATTGAGGGAGGTGTGGCGCCAGCGCGGAGGCATCCTGCTTTCCTGTGCCTTGCTTTACGCCCTGGCCGCCGCCCTGGTCTGGAACTGGCCGCGCAGCTTCGTCGCGGTCGCCATCGTGGCGCCCTCCGAGACGACGGGCATCGCCACCTCCTCCCTGCTCACGCCCTCCCCCTTCCTGCAGCCCTCGCTGCTCGACCAGCGGCCGGGCGGCAATTTCGCGGTCTATCTCGCAGCCCTCCGCGCGCCCGAGGCGGCCGCCGTGCTGGCGCGGGAAACGCCGCTTCTGGCCCAGATCGAGGCGCGTCGTGCCGCCCTGCCGCTGGGCCCCCTCCGCCGCCTGCTCGGCCTGCGCCTGGTGGCCGACGCGGATGATGCGCTGACCTTCCTCGAGCGCAATTTCGCCGCCACCCCCTCGCTCACCTCCGTGACCTGGACGCTGGAGCTGGTGCATCGGGACCGCGCTTCCGCGCTCGACATGCTGCAACGCCTGCATGCCCAGGCCGAGACGCGCGTGCGCGAGACGCTGGCCGAGCTGGCCGGCCGGCGAATCGCGGCGCTGGAGGCGCGGCTGCGGATCGAGCCCGACCTCTTCCTGCGCAACAGTCTCTTCGAATTGCTGGCCCAGCAGCAGCGCGCGGCGCTGGTGGTCGCGGCCGACGAAGCGGCGGCGGCACGCCTCGTCTCGCTGCCCATGGTGGAGATCCGCCCCTCCGTGCCCAACCGGCCGCTGCTGCTGGTGCTGCTCGCCATCGTCATTCCGGGCGCGGTGATCCTCGCCGTCACCTGCCGCATCCTGCTCCGGCCGGCCTTGCCGCCCGTGTTGACGCCCCCCCCGCGGGCGACCACCTGGCGCGCGCCCGCGGAGCCGCCGGCGGCCCGCAAGGAGCCGGTGCTGACGCGCTTGCAGGGGGGCGACGGCGCATGATCCGGACGGCGCCGCTCTTTGCGGGCCTGGCCGGGTTGGCCGGGGCGATTCTGCAATTCGCGGGGGCGTTGAAATCCACCCAGGCGGTGGCGGCGCTGCCCTTCGACATCACGCTGCTCGCCCTGCTGGGGCTGCTGGGTCTGCTGCCGCTCCTGCTGCTGGGCCGGGGCTGGCGGCTCTCGCGCGGGCTCGGGCCCCCGCTCGCCGCCTGCGGGCTCCTCTGGGCCTGGTGGGTGGTGGCCGCCGCCTGGAGCCCCTGGGGCGAGGGCGTCGCGGACCGCCTGCCGGAGATCGTCCTCGCGGGGCCGCTGATGCTGGTCCTCGGCCTTCTGATCGGCGCCGATCCGGCGGCGCGGCGGATGTTCGCGGGCGCGGCCATCTGGCTCGGCGCCTTCGTCGCGGCCTCCATCGCCTGGGGCCTCGCCACTGATGCGGTGGTGCTGGGCGGGCAGGTGGGGGCCGACCCTTCGCGCGTGCGGGTGCAGTACCAGGTGGCCGGCCTCGCCATCGCCTGCGCGGCCGGGCTGGTCGCCTTGCGCGCCACGGCGGCACGGGGGTGGCGGATGCTCGCCTGGCTCGGGCTGCTGGGGGCGCTGGCGGTGGGGGCCTTGCTGCCGGGCGGACGGGCGGCCCTGCTGGCCTTGGGCGCCACCGTGGCGCTGGCCCCCGCGCTGCGCTGGGTGTTGCAGGGCCGCGCCGGGCCCGCGCTCGGCTGGCTCGGGCTGGTCGGGGCCGGCGGCGTGGCGGGGCTTGGTTTGCTGCTGCTCGATCCGGAGCGGGCGGAAAACCTGGCCACGCTGGAGCGGCTGTTCCGCCCCGCTGGCGGCCTGGATTCGGCGCGCGAGATCCTCTGGGGCGAGGCCTGGCGGCTGGCCGGTGTCGCGGGCCTCGGCCCAGGCGGCTTTCCGCCGGCCATCGGCGTCGGCCAGGATCGCGGCCTGCACCCGCATAATCACGCGATCGAGGCGCTGGTGGAGGGCGGCGTCGTCGGCCTGCTGCTCTGGTGCGCGGCCTTCGGCGGCGCGCTGTTGCTGGCGCTGGCGCGGCTGCCGCATGTGGCAGCCGGGCGGGCCGCGCTGATCCTGGCCCTCACCTTGCCCATCGCGATGACCGCCATGGTCTCGACCGACCTTGGCAACCGCATGGTGTGGTTCGCCCTCGGCCTCGCGCTTTCGCTGGGCGTGGAGCCGGAGGATGCTTGAACGCACGGCCTATCAGCGCACGGCTTATCAACGTTGGGGCAAGCGGGGCTTCGACATCGCGGGTGCGGCGCTGCTGCTGCTGGCGGCGCTGCCGCTGCTGCTGGCGACCGCGCTGGCGGTGCGCCTCGCCCTCGGCCCGCGCATTCTGTTTCGTCAGTGGCGCGCGGGGCAGGGCGGCGTGCCCTTCCGCCTCGTGAAGTTCCGCAGCATGCGCGAGGGGCCCGGCAGCGACGCGGAGCGCCTGGAGCCGCTGGGCCGGGCGCTGCGCGCCACCGCGCTGGACGAGCTGCCGCAGCTGTTCCAGGTCCTCGGCGGGCGGATGAGCCTGGTCGGGCCGCGGCCGCTGCTGCCGGAATACGGCGCGCGCTACACGCCACGCCAGGCGATGCGGCTCGCGGTGCGGCCCGGGCTTTGCGGCCTCGCGCAGTCCAAGGGGCGCAACGGCGTGCCCTGGGAGGCGCGGCTGGAATGGGATGCGCGCTATGTCGAGCGCATCACCCTCGCCGGCGATCTCCGGATCCTGCGCGATTGCGCCCGGATGCTCTGGCGCGGCGAGGGGGCCAGCATGCCCGGCCATGCCACCATGGCCCGGTTCGATGGGCCGCCGTGACCCGCTATCCGACGACCGCGCCGGCCTCGATCTCGATGAGCCAGTCCGGCGAGGCCAGCGCCGCGACGCCGCCCACCAGCCTGCCCTGAGCATCGGCCGGGACCTGTCCCGCGAGGCAGATGGTCCTGCCGCCCGAGACGATGGCGACGTGGGAATAGGAGGGCGTCTTCAGCAGCCCTGGCACGGGGGGGTATGCGGTGGCGCTCATGGCTCGTTCCCCCGGGAGGCGTGGCGAGCGTAGCGCGGGGTTTCGGCTATGGCTCCAGCTTCTTCCAGAGCGGGTCCTTCACCTTCGCGAGGAAGGCCTCGAAGGCGGCCTCCTGATCGGGCGTCGTCGTCATCGGGCGCGGCGTGCGCGGCGCGCCGGCCTCGCGCAGGATGGTCTGCACCACGGGGGCGGTGCCCAGCACCAGGCCCGGCTGCCGCCCGCCCTTCAGCTCGAGATAGACCTCGGCCAGCAGCTTCACGTCGAGCAGCGCATTGTGGGTGGTGCGCTGCGAGAGATCGATGTTGTAGCGCCGGCACAGCGCGTCCAGGCTGTTCTGCGCGCCGGGGAAGGCGATGCGCGCGAGCGCCAGGCTGTCCACCATGCGCGCGGGGTTGAGCGTGGGGCGCTTGGCGCGGAACAGCTCGGCGTCCAGGAACTTGAAGTCGAAGGGCGCGTTGTGGGCGATGATCTCGGCATCGCCCAGGAAGGCCAGCAGGTCCCCGGCGATCGCGGCGAAGCGCGGCTTGCCGCGCAGCATCTCCGCGGTGAAGCCGTGCACGCGGGTGGCTTCCTCCGGCACGTCGCGCTCGGGGTCCACGACCCTGTGGAAGGTGCCGCCGGTCGGGATGAAGTTGAACAGCTCGATCGCCGCGACTTCCAGCACCCGGTCGCCCGATGCGGGGTCGAAGCCGGTGGTCTCGGTATCCAGCACCACTTGCCGCATCTAGCCGCGCAGCTCCCTCACGATCGCGCGGA
>JAIYCD010000324.1 GCA_027488195.1 Acetobacteraceae bacterium
AACTTCCATGTTCTCAATCCTTCTGTTTGCTGAGAAGCGGGTGTGGACGGCGCGGGGTTAGTGCAGGTGCACCGCGTCGTGGAGGTAGATGCAGGTGAGGATCGCGAACACATAAGCCTGCAGGAACGCGACCAGCACTTCGAAGCCGACCAACGCGACATTGATCGCGAGCGGCATGACGGCAATGAACGGCCCGACCGTGCCGAGGCCCGCCAGCATCACCACGAAGGTGGCAAAGACCTTCAGCATCACGTGGCCCGCCACCATGTTGGCGAAGAGACGGATGGAGAGGCTGATGGGGCGCGAGAGGTAGGAGACGATCTCGACCGGGATGATGATGGGCGCCAGCCAGAGCGGCGCGCCCTCGGGGAAGAAGTAGCCCAGGAACTTCTTGCCATGCAGCGAGATGGCGACAACCGTGATCAGCACGAAGACGATCATCGCCATGACGAAGGTCATGCTGATGTGGCTGGTGTAGGTGAAGGCGTAGGGGAACAGGCCCAGCATGTTCCCGAAGAGGATGAACATGAACAGGGTGAAGACGAAGGGGAAGAAGCGCCGACCTTCCTCGCCGATCTGCGAGAGCACCATGTCATCGATGAAGCCGTAGGCGCTTTCCGCCAGGCTCTGCATCCGGCCCGGCACGATGGCCCGGCGGCGCATGCCCCACATCATCAGCAGGACGATCAGGCCACCGGCGATGAGCATGTGGAGGTTGGACTGCGTGAAGCCGACCGAACGGCCCACGGCGCCGAGCGCCGGCGCCAGATCGAACTGACTGAGCGCGTCAATCGCTTTCCCCTCAACGGCCACCGCGCACCTCCAGCATAAAACCGATCAATCCTTGCGAGCACCGTGGCGGGGGTTGAACAGCCGATAGACGTTCAGCACCCCGGCGGCGGCCCCCAGCACGAAAAACACCAGGAAGAGCCAGGGCCAGGTGCCGAGCCACCGATCGAGCAGGAGGCCGAGCCCCACGCCCACCACCAGGGCGGAGACGACCTCCACACCGGCCCGGAGACCAAACCCCCAGGCGGAATTGGGAAGGCCGCCTTGTCCAGCCTCCGGCTTGTCGAGACCTTGACGGTCCCGTGCGGCCTTGAGGCGACGCTTCAGCGAATCCCGGTTGTCCACCATGGCTCCTTCCTTGCAGTTTCCGTTGGAAGGCGAGGCTGCCTCTATGGCGGCGCAGCATGACTGTCAAGCGCGCGAAGCCGCCGAAATCTACCCTTCCGCCATCGCCACGGCCTCGCCCAGATCCACCGAAAGCAGGCGCGAAACGCCGCGCTCCTGCATGGTCACGCCAAACAGCCGGTGCATGCGCGCCATGGTCAGCGCATGGTGGGTGACGATGAGGAAGCGCGTGCCCGTCTCGGCCATGCTGTCCAGCAGGTCGCAGAGACGCTCCACATTGGCGTCGTCCAGCGGCGCATCCACCTCATCCAGTACGCAGACCGGGGCCGGGTGGCAGCGAAATACCGCGAAAATCAGGGAAAGCGCGGTCAACGCCTGCTCGCCGCCTGAAAGCAGCGAGAGGGCGGAGAGCTTCTTGCCCGGCGGCTCCGCATAGATTTCGAGGCCGGCCTCCAGCGGGTCCTCGCTGCCGACGAGGGCCAGATGCGCCCGCCCGCCGCCGAAGAGCTTGCCGAAGAGGGCGCGGAACTCGCGGTCCACCTGGTCGAAGACGGCGCGCAGCCGCTCCCGCGCCTCGCGGTTCAGGTGGCCGATGGAGCCGCGCAGCTTGGCGATGGCGGAAGCCACCTCCTCGCGGTCCCGGTTGATGCCGGCGATCCGGGCTTCCAGCTCCTCCAGCTCGGTCTCGGCGCGGAGATTGACCGGGCCCACCTCCTCCCGCTCGCGGATCAGGCGCTCGGCCCGCCTGCGGGCGCGATCCTCGGCCGCGTCCGAGATGTCGTCGGGCGGAGCGGGCAGCTCGGCCGATTCGCCGAGGCGCTCCAGGATGCGCGCGGCCAGCGCCTCGCCGGCCTGCAGCGCGGAGTCGCGCGCGGCCTCGGCGCGCAGGGCCGCCTCGCGCGCCTGGACCAGGGTGGAGTCGGCGCCGCGCCGGACCTCCTCGCGCTCGCGGGCGCGGGTCTCGGCGGCGTCGAGGGTGGCGCGGGCTTCGGCATGGGCGGCCTCGGCCGCCTCCAGCCGGCGGGTGGCCTCGGCGGCCGCACCCGCCACCCGCTCGGGCAGAAGCTTGGCATTCTCGCGGCGGGCCAGCGCCTCGCCGCGGCGGGATTCGAGGCCGGCGAGACGGGTCGCCGCATCCTGGAGGCGTTGCGCCCAGGCGGCGCGTTCGGCGAGCGCCGCCTCACGCCGGGCTGCCAGGCCCTCGCGCTCGGCCCGCAGCGCCAGGGCCCGGCCGCGCATTTCGGCCGCGCGGCCCCGGATGCCGGCCAGCGCCAGCCGCGCCTGGTCCACCTGGGCCCGCGCCTCACCGAGGTCGGGCAGGGCCTGGCGCGCGGCGCGGGCGGCGGCCAGGGCTGCGTCGGCTTCGGCCGATTCGGCGGCGAGCCGCTCCTGCTGGGGAATCAGGGCGGCCAGCTGGGCCGCGGCGGCGTTCTGCCGGCTGCGCAGGCTCGCCTGTTCGGAGCGGGCACGGGCGAGCGCGGCTTCAGCCTGCCGGCGCGCCTCCCGGGCGGCGGATTCGGCGGCAAGCGCGAGGCGGGCCGCCTCCGTCTCGGCCCCGAAACCGGCGACGGCGGGGCTGGCCGCGAGCAGCGCCTCGGCCTCGGTCAGCGCCGCCTGGGCCTCGGCGGCTTCCTCGGCGAGGCGCTGGGCCTGGGCCTGGTATTCGGCGAGGCGCCGCTCGGCCGCCGCCTGCTGCGCGGCGAGTTCGGCGGCGCGGGCCTGGGCGCGGGAATGGGCGGGTTCGGCCGCGTTGCGGGCGCTGCGGGCCTGCTCCTCGGCGGATTGGGCGCGGGTCTCGGCGGCGGTGGCCGCGGCGCGGGCCTGTTCGGCGGCACGGGCGGCGGGGGTGGCCTCGGCCAGCCGCGCTTCGGCCTGGCGCAGCCGCGCCAGGTTCTGCAAGCGCGCGGCCCCCGCCTTCGAGGCGCCGGGCGCCAGCACATAGCCATCCCAGCGCCACAGCGCGCCCGAGCGCGCCACCAGCGCCTGGCCCGGCCGCAGCGCGGCCTGCAACGCTGCGCCATCCTCGACGAGGCCGATCTGCGAGAGGGCGCGGGCCAGTTCCGCCGGCGCGCCGACCAGCGCGGCCAAGGGCTGGGCGCCCTCCGGCAACGGCGGCGCGGATTCCAAAGGCGGCAGGGCGCGCCAGAAGCGGTTGGCGCCGGAACCGCGCCCGCCCTCCAGCCCCTCGCCCAGCGCCGCACCCAGCGCCGCTTCCAGGCCGTCCGGGATGGTGAGCGTGCGCGCGATGGGCTCGGCTTCGCCCGCCGTGTCGCCGGTGGCGGCGCGCAGACCCTGCAACTCGGCCTTGAGGCGGGATTCCTGGGATTGCGCCGTGGCCTCGGCCGTCCGGGCGGCAGCGGCGTCGCGCGCGGCGGCCTCGCGCGCCGTGCGGGCGGCGGCGAGGCGGGCCTCAGCCTCGCGCAGGGCGGCCTCCGCGGCGG
>JAIYCD010000008.1 GCA_027488195.1 Acetobacteraceae bacterium
ATCGGCATGTTCCGCGAGGATTTCGAGTTCCACGCCGAAGCCGCGCCCTCCCATCTCGGCCACGGCGCGACTGCCCGGCCGGAGGAGGCCGAAGTCGCCGTCCTGGAAAGCCCCGCCATGGAGCTTCCGGGCGAGATCACCTGGACCGCCGATGGCGAGAAGGAGCTGAAGAAGATCCCCTTCTTCGTTCGCGGCAAGGCGAAGCGCAACACGGAGCGCTTCGCCGAGATGAACGGCATCCGGACCATCACCGTAGAGACCCTGTATGACGCAAAAGCGCACTTCTCCCGCTAAGGGGGGGCAACCCCTCAACTTCGTCATCGTGACCATGGATGGTCACTTCGGCGCGGCGGTTGAGCGTGCACAGGCCGAACTCGCGGCCGAGATGCCAGGGCTGCGCCTCATCGTGCATTCGGCCGATGAATGGGCGAGCGACGCGCATGCGCTGGCCGCCTGCCATGCGGATATCGCCAAGGCCGACATCATCGTCGCCTCCATGCTCTTCCTCGATGACCATGTGCGGATGGTGATGCCGGCCCTCGAGGCCCGCCGCCCGCATTGCGCCGCCATGGTCGCCATGATGTCGGCGGGCGAGGTGGTGAAGCTGACGCGGCTGAAGCGCTTCGACATGTCGGCCGAGGCGAAGGGCGTGCTGGGCATGCTCAAGAAGCTGCGCGGCTCGAAGGGCCCGAAATCCTCCGGCTCCGGCCAGATGAAGATGCTGCGGGAATTGCCCAAATTCCTGCGCTTCATCCCCGGCGTCGCGCAGGATCTGCGGGCCTATATGCTCTGCCTGCAATATTGGCTGGCGGGCTCCTCCGAGAACCTGGCCAATATGGTGCGCCTGCTGGCGCAGCGCTACGCCGACGCGCCGGTCTCCAAGCCGGCGGCCCCCATCGAATACCCCGAGATCGGGCTGTATCACCCGCGCCTTGCCAACCGCTTCGCCGATGATGTGGCCGCCCTGCCGCGCCAGGCGGGCAGCCAGGGCAGGGTGGGGCTGCTGGTCCTGCGCTCCTACGTGCTGGCGGGCAATGCCGGGCATTATGACGGCGTGATCGCCGAATTCGAAAAGCGCGGCATCCAGGTGGTGCCGGCCTTCGCCTCGGGCCTCGATCAGCGCCCGGCGGTCGAGCGCTTCTTCATGAGGGATGGCAAGGCGACGGTGGATGCGGTGGTCTCGCTCACCGGATTCTCGCTGGTGGGTGGCCCCGCCTATAACGACGCACGCGCCGCAGAGAGCATCCTCTCCGCGCTGGACGTCCCCTATATCGGCGCGCATCCGCTGGAGTTCCAGCCGATCTTCCAGTGGCGCCGCGATCCGCGCGGGCTGACGCCGGTCGAGGCGACGATGATGGTGGCGCTGCCGGAACTGGATGGCGCGATCATGCCGATGACCTTCGGCGGCCGCTGCGGCGCGACCACGGCGGCCGACCGCTGCCCCGGCTGCGACGGCGTCTCCTGCGGCCGGGACATGGTCGCGCATCACGAGCGCGCGGGCATGCTGGCCCAGCGCGTGCAGAAGATGATCGCGCTGCGCCGCAAGGAGCGCGCCGAGCGCCGTGTGGGCATCGTGCTCTTCAACTTCCCGCCCAATGCCGGCAATACCGGCACGGCGGCTTACCTTTCGGTGTTCGAGAGCCTGCATGCCACGCTGCTCGGCATGCGGGAGCAGGGCTACACGGTGAACGTGCCCGAGAGCGTGGATGCGCTGCGCGAGCACATCATCAACGGCAATCGCGAGCGCTTCGGCGCGCTCGCCAATGTCGGCGCGCGTGTCACGACCGATGACCATGTCCGCAAGCAGCGCTGGCTCGGCGAGATCGAGAAGTCCTGGGGCCCCGCACCTGGGCGGCAGCAGAGCGATGGCGCCTCCATCCATGTGCTGGGCGAGCGCTTCGGCAATGTCTTCGTCGGCGTCCAGCCGGGCTTCGGCTATGAGGGCGACCCGATGCGCCTGCTCTTCGAGCATGGCTTCGCGCCGACCCACGCCTTCGCCGCCTTCTACCGCTGGCTGCAGGATGATTTCCAGGCCGATGCGGTGCTGCATTTCGGGACCCACGGCGCGCTGGAATTCATGCCCGGCAAGCAGGCCGGCATGTCGGCCGATTGCTGGCCGGACCGCCTGATCGGCGACCTGCCGAATTTCTACCTCTACGCCTCCAACAACCCCTCCGAGGGCATGCTGGCCAAGCGGCGCGCGGGGGCCACGCTGATAAGCTACCTCACGCCGCCGGTGGCGAGTGCCGGGCTGTATCGCGGGCTGATGGACCTCAAGGGCAGCCTGGATCGCTGGCGCGCGCTGGAGCCTGATGCCGACCCCGCGATGCGCGCCAATATGGCGCAGCTGGTGCAGGCGCAGGCCGCCGCCGTCGAGCTCGCCGAGGCCGAGCCCGCCTGGGAGGCCGAGGCCTGCGAAGTCCGCATGATGAGGCTGACGGCCGAACTGCTGGAGCTGGAATACACGCTCATCCCGTACGGCCTGCACGCCCTGGGCCAGCCGATGAGCGCGCAGCAGCGCCTTGAGATGCTGGACGCCGCCGGCGTGACCGGTGCGGCCGAGCGCGAGCGCCTGGACCTGCTGCTGGCCACCGAGCATGAGATCCCGGCCATCCTGCATGCGCTGGATGGCGGCTACACCAAGCCCGCACCTGGCGGCGATCTGCTGCGCACCACCGATGTGCTGCCGACGGGCCGCAACCTGCATGGCTTCGACCCCTTCGCCATCCCTTCGGCCTTTGCGATCCGCGATGGCGCGCAGCAGGCCGACCGGCTGCTGGAGCGCCACGCCTCGCAGGGGGCCGCGCTGCCCGAGACCATCGCCATGGTCCTCTGGGGCACCGACAACCTCAAGACCGAAGGCGGGCCGATCGCGCAGGCGCTGTGGCTGATGGGTGCCGAGCCGCGGCACGATGCCTATGGCCGGCTCTGCGGCGCGCAGCTTGTGCCGCTGGAGCGGCTTGGCCGGCCGCGCATTGATGTCATGATCAGCCTCTCCGGCATCTTCCGGGACCTGCTGCCCTTGCAGACCAAGCTGCTCGCCGAGGCCGCGCTCTTTGCCGCCCAGGCCGATGAGCCGGAAGCGATGAACTTCATCCGCAAGCACGCCATGGCCTTCATGGCCAAGCATGGCGGCAGCATCGAGGATGCGGCCCTGCGCATCTTCGGCAATGCGGACGGCACCTATGGCGCCAACGTCAACCAAATCGTGGATAATGGCGGCTGGCAGGATGAGGACGAACTGGCCGAGGCCTATCTGAAGCGCAAGGGCTTCGCCTATGGCGCCGATGGCCGCCCCCGCCGCCAGGACACCGTGATGAACGACGTGCTGGCGACCGTGGAATGCACCTACCAGAACCTCGACAGCGTCGAGAGCGGCATCACCACCATCAGCCACTACTTCGACAGCCTGGGCGGCATGAGCCGCGCCGTGCTGCGTGTCCGTGGCCAGGAACCATCGGTCTATATCGGCGACCAGACCAAGGGTGCGGGCACCGTCCGTTCCCTGGCCGAGCAGGTCAGCCTTGAGACCCGCACGCGCGCGCTGAACCCCAAATGGTTCGAGGCGATGCTGAGCCATGGCTATGAGGGCGTGCGCCAGATCGAGGAGCACGTGACCAACACCATGGGCTGGTCCGCCACCACCGGGCAGGTTCAGCCCTGGGTCTACCAGCACCTGGCGCAGACCTACATGCTGGATGACGAGATGCGCGCGCGCCTCGCCAACCTCAACCCGACCGCTTCCGCCAAGATCGCAAACCGCCTGATCGAAGCCACCGAACGTTCCTACTGGACGCCCGATGCAGCCACGCTCGAAGCGCTGCGCCGTGCCGGCGAGGAACTCGAAGACAGGCTCGAGGGCATCACCCCGGAGATGGCTGCATGAACATCGTGACGCGCAAGGAATTGATCCGCGGGGCCAACACCGAAAAGGTGGGTGACGGGCAGGGCAGCGTCCAGGTCCATATGGACCAGATGGCGAAGATCGAGACGGCGAAGGTCTTCGCCGTCTATGGCAAGGGCGGCATCGGCAAGAGCACCACCAGCTCCAACCTCTCCGCCGCCTTCGCCAAACTGGGCAAGCGCGTGCTTCAGATCGGCTGCGATCCGAAGCATGACAGCACATTCACGCTCACCAAGCGGATGATCCCGACGGTCATCGACGTGCTGGAGAGCGTGGACTTCCACGCGGAAGAACTCCGCGCGGAAGATTTCGTGGTCGAGGGCTATGGCGGTGTCATGTGCGTGGAGGCCGGTGGGCCGCCCGCCGGCACCGGCTGCGGCGGCTATGTGGTGGGCCAGACGGTGAAGCTGCTGAAGGAGCATCACCTGCTGGAGGACACCGATGTCGTGGTCTTCGACGTGCTGGGCGACGTGGTCTGCGGCGGCTTTGCGGCCCCGCTGCTGCATGCCGATCGCGGCCTGATCGTCGCCGCCAATGATTTCGACAGCATCTTCGCGATGAACCGCATCGTGGCCGCCATCCATGCCAAGGCGAAGAATTACGGTGTCAGGATCGGCGGCGTCATCGCCAATCGCTCCAAGGATGTGGACCAGATCCAGCGCTACAATGACGCGACCGGCATGAAGCTGCTGGGCCACTTCCCTGACCTCGACGTGATCCGCCGCTCGCGCCTGAAGAAGGCGACGCTGTTTGAGATGGATGACAGCCCCGAGGTCGAGGCGGTGCGCGCCGAGTATCTGCGCCTGGCCGCCAGCCTCTGGGCCGGCGTGGAGCCGTTGGAAGCCGAGCCGCTGAAGGACCGCGAGATCTTCGACCTGCTGGGCTACGACTGATGCAAAGCGCCACCTACACCGAGCGCCGCGGCAAGCTCGAAGCCTATTTCGACCGCACCGCTGCGGTCGCCTGGCAGCGCCTCACCTCGGATGCGCCGGTCAGTGGCATCCGCGCCACGGTGCGCGCGGGGCGGGAGGAGATGCGCGCCACGCTGCTCTCCTGGCTGCCGGGGGAGATGGCCGGGCTGCGCATCCTCGATGCCGGCTGCGGCACCGGTGCGCTGGCGAGCGAGGCCGCGCTGCGCGGGGCCGATGTGGTGGCGGTGGATCTCTCGCCCACGCTGATCGATTGCGCGCGGGAGCGCGCGCTGGAGATCGGCGGCCCGCAGCCCGAATTCCATGCCGGCGACATGCTGGGCGAGGAGCATGGCGAGTTCGACCATATCGTGGCGATGGACAGCCTGATCCATTATGACGCGCCCGACATCGTGGCGGCCCTGGCACGGGCGGCGAAGCGATGCCGGCGCTCGATGCTCTTCACGGTGGCACCCAACTCGCCGCTGCTGAGCGCCATGATCACGGTGGGGCGCCTGTTTCCGCGCGGCGATCGCGCCCCTTTCATCGCGCCGCTCGCCGAATCCAAGCTGCGCCGCCTGATTGCGGCCGAGCCGGCGCTGCGCGACTTCACGGCCGGGCGCCACAAGAAGGTTCAACGCGGATTCTACACCAGCCAGGCCTATGAGTGGGTGCGGAAATGAGCGGCTTCAGCATCGCCAAGCAGTGGATGCGGCTTACGCCCGCCATGCTGCCCTTTGCCGATGCTGCAACGGATGAACTGCCGCTTTCGCGCCTGCTGCGCCTTTCCCTGTTCCAGATCTCGGTTGGCATGGCGGCGGTGCTGCTGATCGGCACGCTGAACCGCGTGATGATCGTGGAGTTGCAGGTCCCGGCCGGCCTGGTCGCCGTGATGGTGGCCCTGCCGCTGGTCTTCGCGCCGTTGCGTGCGCTGATCGGCTTCCGCTCGGACAACTACGCCTCGGCGCTCGGCTGGCGGCGGGTGCCCTATATCTGGTTCGGCACCATCTTCCAGTTCAGCGGCTTCGCGATGATGCCGTTCGCGCTGATCCTGCTCTCGGGCGACACCACGGGCCCGATGTGGGCGGGGCAGGTGGCGGCCGCCATCTCCTTCCTGCTGGTGGGTGCTGGCATGCACATGGTGCAGACGGCGGGCCTCGCTCTCGCCACCGACATCGCGCCGCAGAAGTCGCAGGCGAAGGTGGTGGCGTTGCTCTCGGTCATGTTCCTGCTGGGCATGCTGCTGAGCTCGATCGTCTTCGGTGCGCTGCTGACGCCCTTCAGCCAGATCAAGCTGATCCAGGTCATTCAGGGTGCTGCGGCCATCACGCTGGTGATCAATTTCGTGGCTGTCTGGAAGCAGGAGCCGCGCATCCCCAACCGCAACATGGACCGCACCGAGGAACCGAGTTTCGTCGCTGCCTGGCGCGAATTGCGGCAGACGGGCCCCTGGGGCCGCCGCCTGCTGGCGACCGGCCTCGGCACCTTCGCCTTCTCGGCGCAGGACATCCTGCTCGAACCCTATGGCGGCCAGATCCTGGGCCTTTCCGTCGGCATAACGACGCTGCTGACCGCGCTTTTCGCCTCTGGCGGCATCCTGGGTTTCTGGCTGGCCGCCAGGCGGATCGGCGATGGTTCGGACGCCAACCGCATCGCAGGTTTCGGCGCCATGTTCGGCACGCTGGGCTTTGCTGGCGTGCTGCTTGCCGCACCCCTGAGCAGCGCCGGCCTCTTCGCATGCGGCATCGGGGTGATCGGCTTCGGCGCTGGCCTCTTCGGCCATGGCACACTGACCAGCTGCATGCAGGCCGCCCCCTCTGACAAGGTGGGTCTGGCACTCGGCACCTGGGGCGCCGTCCAGGCCACCGCAGCGGGCCTTGCCATCGCGACCGGCGGCCTCCTGCGGGATACGCTGGCCGGCCTCGCGGAGGGGGGCATGCTGGGTGACGTGCTGACCGGCCCCGCCGTCGGCTACTGCGCTGTCTACCTCATCGAAATCGCGCTTCTTTTCGCGACCCTCGTGGTGATCGGGCCTCTGGTCCAGTCACCGCGACGCCTCGACTCACCGCTCGGCCTTTCCGAGCCGCAGACTGCAACCTGAAGCCAAGAGGAGGTCCGCCATGCAGGCAGGCACCTATCTGACCAGTATCGATTACGCCACCGTCTCGATCTATGCCTTCTGGATCTTCTTCGCGGGCCTGGTGCTCTACCTGAACCGGGAGAGCAAGCGCGAGGGCTACCCGCTGGTCACACCCGGCCGGCCCAAGCAGAACAACGAAGGGATCTTCCCGGGCGTGCCGGAGCCCAAGACCTTCCTGCTCGCCAATGGCACGACGGTCCAGGCGCCCCGGCCCGAGACCGAGCGCGAGATCGCCATGGTGCCGATGGATCACGGCGCCGGCGCACCCATGATCCCGACGGGCGATCCGCTGGTGGATGGCGTGGGCCCCGCTGCCTATGTCATGCGCGGCATGCATCCGGCCGTGCTGCATGATGACGGGACACCCGCGATCGTGCCGCTCCGCCTCGCGCCGGACTACAGCATCGATGCCAAGGACCCCGACCCGCGCGGCTATGACGTGCTGGATGCCGATGGCGTCGTGGCCGGCAAGTGCGTCGATGTCTGGCTCGACAAGTCGGAGATGATTTTCCGCTACATCGAGGTCGCGGTCATGAGCGACATGGGCGAGCGCACGATGCTCTATCCCGTGCCGCTGATCCGCGTGGATGGCGAGCGGCGCGTGGTCACGGTGCGCACGCTGTTGGCCAAGCACTTCGCCAAGGCCCCCATGCTCAGCTACCGCGACAGCATCACGCTGCGTGAGGAGGACATGGTCTCGGCCTATTGCGCCGGCGGCCAGCTCTACGCGAAGCCCGAGCGCTCGGAACCCTGTCTGTGAGGGAGCACGAGATCGAGCCGGTTCCGGGCCTGCCCGAGAAACTGCCGGAGGGTGAGGGCATCCTCTGGCAGGGGAGCCCGCGCTGGTGGTCACTCGCCAGCCGCGCGCTGCACCTGCGCGGCCTCGCCATCTACTTCGCGCTGATGGTGGGATGGAGCCTCTGGAACGCGGCCACCGGCACGGACAGCCTGGCCGAGGCCGCCCTCGCCTCGGCCAGTTCCATCGGCCTCGCTTTGGCCTGCCTTGGGGTGCTCGTGGTGATCGGCCGGGCGCTGGCCCAGGCTTCCTTCTACACCATCACCAACCGGCGCGTGGTGCTGCGCGTGGGCGTGGCCCTGCCCATGACGATCAACATTCCCTTCACCGCGATCGAATCCGCCGCGGTGAAGCGCCACGCTGACGGCACGGAGGACATCCTCCTCACGCTCGCGCCCACGCATAAGATCGCCTGGCTCGCCCTCTGGCCGCATGCGCGGCCCTGGCGCGTGGCGCGGGCCGAGCCGATGCTGCGGGCCGTGCCCGTGACGGCGGGTGCGGCGCAGGTTCTGTCGCGCGCCCTCGCGGCCAGCGCTTCGGTGCCGGTCATGCCGCTGCCCGAGGGGCGCGCGGCGCATGGAGGCGCCATGTCCGGCGCGGTGGTGGCCTGATGTTCACCATCACCGACCGCGGCAATTTCCTGCCGGTGATGGCCGGCCTTGCCATCATTTGCGGGGCGCTGCTGCTTGTCGGCGGGCGCCAGCCAAGCTCCATCGAAGTCCGCGGCTTCGAGCAGCCGGCCGCGGAACGCCTTGTTCATTTCGAGGATGGTGCGGATGGCTCCGTTGTCATCCGTGATGCGGGGAATTCGGCGGTTCTGGCGCGGTTTCCGGTAGCCGAAGGCGGCTTTGTGCGTGGTAGCATCCGGGCGTTGGCGCGTGAGCGCCGGCAGGAAGGCCAGGGCCGGGAGACGCCGTTTCGTCTCGCCGCCTGGTCCGATGGCCAGCTCACGCTCGACGATGCGGCGACGGGACGCCGGATCGACCTGACGGCCTTCGGCGCCACCAACGCCGGGGTCTTTTCGCGGCTGTTGACCGCGCAAGGAGAAGATTGATGAGGAAGGCCCTTGTTGGTTTGTGGGATGACATCTTCGGCCCACGCACCATCACGGTTCCCTGCACCGTGGAGATCGAGCAGAGTTTCGACAGCCTGCACGCCCACGCAGTACCTGAAGGCATCATGCTGCGCCCGGGTGACCGGGTGGTGGTCAACGGCGCGCCAGACCACATCGCCTATGGCGAGAGCACAACCTATGAAACCACGGCGACCGTCTATCGCGCCGGCCCGATGACCCGTCTCTGGACCGAGGTCTCGGCCATCATGGAGCTCACCGAGCTGTATCATTGTGGATTCGAGCCGAAGGAATACGCGGCATGAACCCGATCTCGACCAACCCGGTCCGTGAGCTCAACGAGACGACGCGGATGGCCACGAGCGAGACCGTGCTCTCGCCGCGCTTCTACACGACCGACTTCGCCGCGATGGACGCGCTCGACGTCAGCTCCATCCGCAAGGAGTGGGACGAGCTGATGGCGGAGTTCCGCCGCGACCCCAACAAGGGCCATTTCGTCCGCACCGCGGTCTTCGATGATTTCCGCATGGCCGACCTGCCGGAGCCCCTCCAGAAGGAGCTGCTGGACTTTCTGGTCAGCTCGGTCACGGCCGAATTCTCGGGCTGCGTGCTCTATGCCGAGATCAAGAAGCGGATCAAGAACCCCGACATCAAGGAGCTCTTCGCGGTGATGAGCCGGGATGAGGCGCGGCATGCGGGCTTCATCAACGACAGCCTGAAGGATCTCGGCGTCGGCGTGGATCTGGGCTTCCTGACGAAGGCGAAGAAGTATCACTACTTCCAGCCCAAGTTCATCTTCTACGCCACCTACTTGAGCGAGAAGATCGGCTATGCGCGCTACATCACGATCTACCGCCAGTTCGAGCGGCATCCTGAGCTGCGTTTCCATCCGATCTTCAACTGGTTCAAGGAGTGGTGCAACGACGAGTTCCGCCATGGCGAGGCCTTCGCGCTGCTGATGCGCGCCAACCCGCAGCTCACCAGCGGGGTGAACGTGCTCTGGTGCAAGTTCTTCCAGCTCGCCGTCTTCGCGACCATGTATGTGCGCGATCATGCCCGGCCTGAGTTCCACAAGGCGCTGGGAATGACACCCACCAACTACGACATGGAGGTGTTCCGCATCACCGCCGAGATCTGCAAGCAGGTCTTCCCCGTGACGCTGAACATCGAGAACCCCGCCTTCCTGCGCAACCTCGACCGGATGCTCGCCATCTCCGAGGCCATGGGCGAGACGCGGCGCAAGCCTGGCTTCCTCTCCGGCGTGAAGCGCTTCGGGCTGAGCATCGGCGCCGCCGCAGTCTTCGCGCGGCTCTATCTGCTCCCGGGCCGCAAGGCGGAGTTGCCGTCGGAAATCCGCCTGAGCCCGGCCTGGTAACGGGAGCCCCGCGTGCTGCAGCACATCCTCCCCGTTCTCTTCGCGGTCTTCGTCTGGTGGTTCGGCACGGCGCTTGTCTTCCTGCTGGACCAGCTTCCCAGGCGGAGCTTCCGCTGGACGATGGCGGGGGCGAGTGCGGCACTCGTGGGCGCCCTCTACGGCGCGGCGGCGCTGGCCGATGATGTCAGCGTGACCGCCGCCTATCTCGGCTTTGCCTGCGGCGTCGTGATCTGGGCCTGGAGCGAGATCGGCTTCCTGACCGGCATCGTCACCGGGCCAAGTCGGCAGCCTTGCCCGCCCGGGGCGGAGGGCTGGGCGCGTTTCAGCGCCGCGCTGCGGACCATCCTGTATCACGAACTGGCGATCCTGGGCCTTGGCCTGGTCCTGCTCGCGCTGTTGTGGGATGCCCCTAACCAGATGGCGCTGCACACCTATCTGGTGCTCTGGATCATGCGTCAGAGTGCCAAAATCAACATCTACCTGGGCGCGCGCAACCTGGGCGAGAGCATGCTCCCGCCCCATCTGGCTCATCTGGCGAGTTATTTCCGCCGGGGCACGATGAATGCGCTTTTCCCGGTCTCGGTCACTGGTGGCACCATTGCCGTGGTGGTGCTGGTGCAGCACGGAATGGGGGCGGGCGCCTTCGAGGCGGCCGCCTACACCCTGCTAGCCGCCTTGATGGCACTGGCCGTGATCGAGCATTGGTTCCTGATGCTGCCCCTGCCGCTCGATGGTCTCTGGACCTGGAGCCGGCCCGGGCAGGTCCCCACCCACACGGCCCCATGCCCGCAGCATGTGGAAACGGCGCGGCTGCCGCTGCGGCGATGAGCAAAGAGGAAGGCCATCCCATGAATTACGATACCCTGTTCCGCACGCAGCTGGATGGCCTCCGCAAGGAAGGCCGCTACCGCGTCTTCGCCGACCTCGAGCGCCAGGCCGGCGCCTTCCCGCGGGCCAAGTTCCACGGTTCGAGCGGTGTCGGCGAGGTCACCGTCTGGTGCTCCAATGACTATCTCTGCATGGGCCAGAACCCGAAGGTGCTGGCCGCGATGCATGAGGCGCTGGACCGCAGCGGGGCGGGGGCGGGCGGCACGCGCAACATCGGCGGCACCAATCACGAGCACATCCTGCTGGAGCGCGAGCTGGCCGATCTGCACGGCAAGGAAGCGGCCCTGCTGTTCAACTCCGGCTACATGTCGAACTGGGCGACGCTCTCCACGCTCGCCTCGCGCCTGCCCGGCTGCATCGTCCTCTCCGACGAGCTGAACCACGCCTCGATGATCGAGGGCATCCGCCACAGCCGCGCCGAGTGCATCGTCTGGAAGCACAACGACCTCGCTGACCTGCGCGAGAAGCTCGCCGCCATTCCGGCCACGACGCCCAAGCTGATCGCCTTCGAGAGCGTCTATTCCATGGATGGCGATGTTGCCCCCATCCACGCCATCTGTGACCTGGCCGATGAGTTCGGCGCGATGACCTATCTCGATGAGGTGCATGCGGTCGGCCTCTACGGCGCGCGCGGCGGCGGCATTTCCGAGCGGGATGGCGCGCAGCATCGCCTGACGGTGATCGAGGGCACGCTGGCCAAGGCCTTCGGCGTGATCGGCGGCTATATCGCCGGCTCCACCGACATGGTGGATTTCGTGCGCAGCTTCGCCTCGGGCTTCATCTTCTCGACCTCGCTGCCCCCGGCGGTCGCCGCCGGTGCCGCCGCCAGCATCCGCCACCTGAAAGAGAGCGCCGCCGAGCGCGAGCGCATGCATGAGCGCGTGGCGATGGTCCGGGCGCGGCTGGACGAGCTGCAGATCCCGCATCTCGACAACCCCAGCCACATCGTCCCGGTGATGGTGTACGACGCCAAGCTCTGCAAGCAGATCAGCGATGTGCTGCTGGAGGAGCACGGCATCTACGTGCAGCCGATCAACTTCCCGACCGTCCCGCGCGGCACCGAACGGCTGCGCTTCACGCCCTCGCCGGCGCATAGCGATGCGGATATCGACCATCTGATGTCCGCGCTGCAGCAGGTCTGGGCCCGCTTCCAGCCGAGCCGAGTCACCTGAGCATGGATGGTTCGATCATCGGACCCAAGCCGCGCGCCCGAAAGGCGCGCGCAAAGGCGGCGGAGGCCCCGCGCCCCCGCCTCGTATTCCCCTTCACCGCCATTGTCGGCCAGGAGGAGCTGCGCCTCTCGCTGAGCCTTTGCGCCGTGGACCCCAGCATCGGCGGCGTGCTGGCGCTGGGTGATCGCGGCACGGGCAAGTCCACCGCGATCCGCGCGCTGGCGGCGCTGCTGCCGCCCATGCGCGCCATCCAGGGCTGCGCCTATAATTGCGAACCCGGCAAGCCCGGCCCGGGCTGCGAGGTCTGCGCCGGCCGCAGCCCAAAGGCCGTCTCCGTGCCGGTTCCCGTGGTCGACCTGCCGCTCGGCGCTTCGGAGGACCGGGTGGTCGGCGCGCTCGATCTCGAAAAGGCGCTGAGCCAGGGCCAGAAGGCTTTCGAGCCCGGTCTGCTGGCCCGCGCCCATCGCGGCTTCCTCTACATCGACGAGGTGAACCTGCTGGAGGACCATCTGGTGGACCTCCTGCTCGACGTCGCGGCGTCGGGCGAGAATGTGGTGGAGCGGGACGGCCTCAGTATCCGCCATCCCGCGCGCTTCGTGCTGGTCGGCAGCGGCAATCCGGAAGAGGGCGAACTGCGCCCGCAGCTGCTGGACCGCTTCGGCCTCTCCGTCGAGGTGATGACCCCCGCCGACCTGCCGACCCGCATCGAGGTCATCAAGCGGCGCGACGCCTTCGAGCGCGATCCGCCCGGCTTCTGCGCCCAATGGCAGCCGGAGGAGGAGGCGCTGCGCGCCCGCATCCTGGCCGCGCGTGATCTGCTGCCGCGCGTGAATCTGCCCGATGACGTGCTGGAGATGGCGGCCAGGCTCTGCATCACCGCCGGCACGGACGGATTGCGGGGCGAACTCACGATGATGCGCACCGCCCGGGCCCTCGCCGCCTTCGAGGGCGAGACGCAGGTCACGCTGGATCATCTGCGCCGCCTCGCTCCCATGGCGCTGCGCCACCGTCTGCGGCGCAACCCGCTCGATGACGCGGTGGCCACCACGCGCGTCGCCCGCGCGGTGCAGGAGGTCTTCGGGCCGTGACAACGCCATCGCCGGCTGAGGATGCGGTCATGGCCGCGTGCCTCCTGGCGGTGGACCCTGTGGGGTTGGGCGGCGCCGTCCTGCGTTCCCGTCCGGGGCTGGAGCGGGACCGCTGGCTCGCTGCGCTGCGCGCGATGCTGCCCGGCGACATGCCGCAGCGCCGCCTGCCGCCCGGCATCGGCGATGATGCGCTCCTGGGTGGACTCGATCTGACCGCGACGCTGGCGCGCGGCCGCCCGGTGCAGGCAGTGGGCCTGCTGGAAGCCACGCGCGCCGGCGTGCTCGTGATGCCGATGGCGGAGCGCCTTTCCCGCGCCACGGCTGCCCGCCTCACGGCGGGACAGGAGGCGCATGGCTATGCCATGGTGGCGCTCGATGAAGGTCTGGAGGATGAGGCCCCGCCGGCCGCGCTGACCGATCGCCTGGCCTTTCAGCCCGACCTCAGCGAAGCGCCCGCCGCCAGCCCTTTCACCGGCGGCCAGGTCGCCGCCGCGCGGGACCGGCTGCCGCGCGTGTCGAGCGATGACGCGCTGATCGAGGCGATCCTCGGCACCGCCATGGCCTGCGGCATCACCTCGCTGCGCGCGCCGGCGCTGGCGCTGCGGGCCGCGCGCGCCGCTGCCGCGCTGCATGGCCGCACCGAGCCCGATCCGACGGATGCGCAGCTGGCCGTCCGCCTCGTCCTTGGACCGCGCGCCACCATGCTGCCCGCCCCGCCCGAGGAGGCGCCGCCGCCGGAACAGCCGGCCGAGCCGCCGCCCGAGAGCGAGTCCAAGGCCGAACCGCAGAATTCCGACGCGATGGAGGATGTTGTCCTCCAGGCCGAACGGGCTTTGCTGCCGGCGCAATTGCTGGCGAGCCTCGCCGCCGCCGGACTGCGCGCCCGCGCCCCCACCGCCGGGCGCGAAGGGGCCGAGCGCATCTCGCTGAAGCGCGGCCGGCCCATCGGCAGCCGCCCGGGCGAGCCGCGCAACGGCGCCCGCATCGCCCTGCTGGAGACGCTGCGCGCCGCCGTCCCCTGGCAGAGGCTGCGCCCGCGCCCGCGGAACGCCGCCATCGCCATCCGGCGCGAAGATTTCCGCATCAAGCGCTTCCGCGAACACAGCGAGAGCACCGCGATCTTTGTGGTGGACGCCTCCGGCTCCGCCGCGCTGCACCGCCTGGCCGAGGCCAAGGGCGCGGTCGAACTGCTGCTCGCCGAATGCTATTCGCGGCGGGACCGTGTCGCCGTCATCGCCTTTCGCGGCAAGGCGGCGGAGATGCTGCTGCCGCCCACGCAATCCCTGGTCCGTGCCAAGCGCGCGCTGGCCGGCCTGCCGGGCGGGGGCGCAAGCCCGCTCGCATCCGGCATGGATGGAGCGCTGGCCCTTGCGCGGCTGGAGCGCAGGGCAGGGCGCACGCCGCTCATCATCGTGCTGACCGATGGCCGCGCCAACATGGCGCGCGATGGCCGCTCCGGCCGCCCCGTCGCCGAGGAGGATGCGCTGGCCGTCGCCAGGCAGCTCCGCGCCGAGGCGCACAGCATCCTGGTGGTCGACACCGCCCCCCGGCCGCAGCCCTTCTCGGCGACGCTCGCCGCCGCCAGCGGCGGGCGCTGCCTGCCCTTGCCCCAGGCGGGCGCCCAGGCGCTGGCCGGCGCCGTGCGGATCGGGATGCTCGCGACATGAGCATCACGCTCGCCCTCTCGCCCGAGGCCACGAGCCCGGATTGGTGTGCCGCGGAGGACTGGCCCCATCGCACAGCTAGCCGCTTCCTGCATGCGGGCGGCTTGCGCTGGCATGTGCAGGTCATGGGCCCCGGGGAGGGCAACGCGCCGGTCGCGCTGCTGCTGCATGGCACGGGCGCCTCTACCCACTCCTGGCGCGGCCTGATGCCCGTGCTGGCGCGCCATTTCACCGTGATTGCGCCCGATCTGCCGGGGCAGGGCTTCTCCGGCGCGGCGCCGGCCGGGGCTCTCTCCATGGAGGGAATGTCTCGCGCGCTGGGCGACCTGCTCCAGGCGCTGCACGCGGAGCCCCGCCTCATCATCGGCCATTCGGCGGGCGCCGCCATCGGCGCGCGCATGTGCCTCGATGGGCTCGTGGCGCCGGAGCGGCTGGTCGCCATCAATGGCGCGCTGCTGCCGCTGGGCGGCTGGGCCGGGCAGATCTTCTCGCCGCTGGCGCGCCTCATGGTGCGGCTGCCCGGCATGCCGCGCCTTTTCGCCCGCCGCGCGGCTGATCCCGTGGTGGTGCGGCGGCTGCTCGACGCAACCGGCTCCCGCCTCGATGACGCCGGGGTCGAGCTTTACGCGCGCCTCTTCCGCCGGCCCGAGCATGTGGCCGCGACGCTCGGCATGATGGCCGCCTGGGACCTGCACGCCCTGCGGCGCGACCTGCCGCGCCTCGAGACGCCGCTGCGGCTCGTCATCGGCCAGCAGGACCGCACCATCCGCCCGACCGAGGCCCGCCGCCTCTCGCGCATCCTGCCGCAGGCGCGGATCCGCGCCCTGCCGGGGCTTGGCCACCTGGCCCATGAAGAGGCGCCGCTGAGCGTCCTGTACGCCATCCTGGAGGAAGATTGATGACCGACCGGTTCCAACAGGACCTCGCCGCCTGCCGCGATCTGCTGCGCGTCGGCTCCAAGAGCTTCCACGCCGCCTCTCTCCTGCTGCCCCGCCGCGTGCGGGACCCGGCGACGGCGCTCTATGCCTTCTGCCGCCTCGGCGACGACGCCGTGGATGACGCGGCCGACCCGGCCGAGGGCCTGGCCGAGATGCGCGCCCGGCTGGACGCCGCCTATCGTGGCGCGCCGCTCGACCACCCGGCCGATCGCGCCTTCGCTCATGTCGTGGAAGCGCACGACATGCCGCGCGAATTGCCCGAGGCGCTGCTGGACGGTTTCGCCTGGGATGCGGCCGGCCGCCGCTACGAGACGCTGGACGACGTGCACGCCTATGCCGCGCGCGTCGCCGGCACGGTGGGGGCGATGATGACGCTGCTGATGGGCGTGCGCCGCCACGCGGCGCTCGCGCGTGCCACGGATCTCGGCACCGCCATGCAGCTTACCAACATCGCGCGCGATGTCGGCGAGGATGCGCGCAATGGCCGCCTCTACCTTCCGCGGCAATGGCTGCGCGAGGCGGATGTGGAGCCCGACGCCTTCCTGGCCGCGCCGGTCTTCTCGGCGGGTGTCGCGAGCGTCACGGCGCGCCTCCTGGCCGAGGCGACCCGCCTCTATGCCCGCGCCGAAGCCGGCAGCGCCATGCTGCCGCGCGATTGCCGCCCGGCCATCCGCGCCGCGCACAACATCTATGCCGAGATCGGCGCCGAAGTGACGCGGGCGGGCTATGACAGCGTCTCGCGCCGTGCCGTCGTCTCCTCCAAGCGCAAGCTGGCCTTGCTGGCGCGCGCCTGGCTGCCCGCCATGCCGCGGCGCGCCGTGGCACCCGAGCCGCCGCTCGACGCCAATGCCTATCTCGTGCAGGCGGTGCCGGCGACGGAGCTCGCGATTTCCGAGCAGAGCCTCGGCGAGCGCATCGGCTGGGCGGTGGAGCTCTTCTCCCAACTGGATGAGCGGCAGCGCCTCGCGCAGTCGCAGACGCCCCAGGCCGGCTGATTCCCGGCTGACCAGGCGATCCGCCGCACGGTCCTGGATGAAGCCGGGGATCGGGCAGATCATGCGGCGGTAGATGATCCGGGTCGGCGCCGCCGCTTCCGCTCCGCTGCTGTGCGGGGTTGCATCCGAGCTTGGCGCCATCGCTCGATCCCCTTGCCGGCACCACGCGCGAGAGCGGCCACGGTGACACATCAGCGCGGCACGCCGGGCGTGTCTTGCGCCACATCAAGGAGGTGCCACGCAGCCGCATCTAGGCTTTCCACCGGAAGGCAGAAAAGGTGCAGCATGCGGATCGTCCTCGTTCATCCGAACTACCATTCCGGCGGCGCGGAAATCGCCGGAAACTGGCCGCCCGCCTGGGTCGCCTACCTGGCGGGCTACCTGAAGGCGGATGGCTACACCGACATCACCTTCATCGACGCGATGACCAACAACCTGACGGATGAGCAGGTGCGCGCGATGCTGGCCGAGGCGCAGCCCGATGTGATCGGCGCCACGGCCATCACGCCCGCCATCTACAAGGCCGAGAGCCTGCTGAAGATCGCGAAGGAGGTCTGCCCCGGCGCCGTCACCGTGCTGGGCGGCATCCACGGCACCTTCATGTACCAGCAGGTGCTGGCCGAGGCGCCCTGGATCGACGCCATCGTGCGCGGCGAGGGGGAGCAGGTCTTCCTCGACCTGGTGCGCTGCGTGGATGCTGGTCGCTGGATGGAGCAGCGCCCGGGAGTGAAGGGCATCGCCTTCCTCGATGGCCAGAAGGTCGTGGACGAGATCGAGACGCTGGTGCGCGACCATGACGTGGGCTTCTTCATCCTGGCCGACGAGGAGCCCACGATCCACCGCAAGAAGTTCATCGAGTTCTGCGAGCTGATGATCGAGCGCAACCTGCCGGTGGAATGGGGCATCAACACCCGCGTCACTGACATCCTGCGCGATGAGGAATTGCTGCCGATGTATCGCCGCGCGGGTCTCGTCCATGTCTCGCTGGGCACCGAGGCCGCCGCCCAGCTGAAGCTCGACCGCTTCAACAAGGAGACGACGGTCGCGCAGAACAAGAAGGCGATCGAGCTGCTGCGCCGGAACGGCATCGTCTCCGAGGCGCAGTTCATCGTGGGCCTCGAGAACGAGACGATCGAGACGCTGGAGGAGGCCTACCAGATGGCACGGGACTGGAATCCCGACATGGCCAATTGGGCCATGTACACGCCCTGGCCCTTCAGCGACCTGTTCCGCGCCCTGGTCTCCCGCGATTGCGAGGCCTTGCAGACGAGCTGCTCCGCGTCGGGTTCTGCGGCCTGCCGCTTCGTACTGGCCTGGTAGCACCTTCCGTCACGCAAAGGGCGAGGGGCGCCGCTCCTGGCTCTTTCCTGTCGCCTCCGGGATCCGGGCATGAAAAAGCGCGGGAAGCTTTCGCCGCCCGCGCTGTTGGGGAGAAGGGAACCCGCGCTCAGTTGCGCGCGGGGGCCTCGAGGCTGGCCCGCCGCGGCGGCGGGTTCAGCTCGGGGTAATCCTGGAGCATCCGCGCGCCGCGCAGGGGCTCGTTCACGCCCTGGTGGCAAGTCGTGCAGTTGACCTTGAGCGTGTCGCCCAGGGGGCCCAGGCGATGCGGCGGGAATTCCGGCCGCAGCGGCTCGATGTAGTCATTGTTGATGGCCCGCACCATGCGGATGCCGTGCCAGGCCGTGACCCGCTGCGGCGTGCTGTCCTGCCAGCCCGAGAAGTTGCGGCTGTTGTGGCAGAAGGTGCAGTTCACGCCGAGCGAGGAGGACATGTGCATCATCAGCGAGTAGGTCCACTCGGTGCTGAGGATGCTTTGATCATTGTCCGCCTGGCGGGATGTCGCGGACTGCACGCCGATCGGATTGTCACGCAGCAGATAGGGCGTGAAGGGATCGGTGGGCAGGCTGCTCAGCGCATTGGCGGCCACCGGGCGGTTCTGCTCGGGCGCCGTCGAGAGCAGGCGATGCAGGCGCGCATTAGGCGGCGAAGTGGCCCAAACGGCGGCCGGCACGGCCTGGCCGCGGTGGCAGGTGTAGCAGGTGACGCCCACTTGCTGGACGTGGCTGTTGTAGGTGGTGTTGATGGTCTGCACCATCTGCAGCATGCGCCGCGCCACGGTCTTCTGGTACATGCCCTCGGCGGCGAAGTTGCCTTCGACGTGGCAACCATTGCAGCCCAGGTTCGGACCTTCGCCGGGATACACCCACTCCGTCATCGCCTGCATGATGCGGCCGAACTGCTCGACGCTGAGATGGCCGAGAACGCGGACGTTCTCATAGATCTCGGAGGCGCGCGGGCTGGTCGGATCATCCTCGGCCGGCTCGAGAGCCGGCGGAGCCTGGTTGCGGGCATTGACCACCGCCACGGTGCGCGGGTTCTCTACCCGCCCCATGGAGGTGCCGCGAAAGCCGCCCTGCTCCGTGCTGACGGGCGGCCGTTCGAAGGTGACCACGAAGAAGGCGAGGCCCGCCACCGCCGCGACCAGTCCGCCAAAGATGAGATTGAATTTCATGTCTCGCTCTCCTCTCAGCGGCCAGGCACGGGGATGACACCCCACACCGCCGGATAGGCCGGTGCGAAGCGCTTCTCGACGGCCCACAGATACCAGTTGTCCACCACCGTGCCGGTCAGCAGGATGCCGATGCCGCCGGTGATGGGCGTCAGGATGGCGAACCACCAGGCCCAGCGGTGGATGCTCTCGAAGGTGGCATTGAAGCCCATCGTCCAGCGCCAGAAGAGGCCCGCACGCTCCGCCGCGGTGCCGCGATCCACCGTCTGCTCCACCTCACGCTCGCCGCCGAAGCGGCCGACCGCCAGGATCGTGGCGCCGTGCATGGCAAACAGAAGCACGGAGCCGTAAAGGAAGACGATCGAGAGCGCGTGGAACGGGTTGTAGAAGAGGTTCCCGTAGCGGATCGAGAATGCGGCGGTCCA
>JAIYCD010000137.1 GCA_027488195.1 Acetobacteraceae bacterium
AATATCGCGCGCGCCTTGGCGCTGCGCCCCAAGCTGGTGATCCTGGATGAGCCGGTTTCGGCGCTGGACAAGTCGGTCGAGGCGCAGGTGCTGAACCTGCTGGTGGACCTCAAGGCCGAGTTCGGCCTGACCTATGTCTTCATCAGCCATGACCTGAACGTGGTGCAGTATATCAGCGACCGCGTGCTGGTGATGTATCTGGGCGAAGTGGCCGAGATGGGGCCGGTCGGCGCCATCTATGACCGCCCGGCACACCCCTATACCCGCGCGCTGCTGGACAGCCGGCCCTCGATGGACCCGGCCATGCGCCGCACCAAGCCGCCGTTGACCGGCGATCCGCCCAACCCGGTGAACCCGCCCTCCGGCTGCCGCTTCCGCACGCGCTGCGGCCATGCCGAAGAGGTCTGCGCCGCACGCAAGCCGCTGATGGCCGATCTCGGCGCCGGGCATATCGTGTCCTGCCACATGGCCACACCCGGTAGCGGGCACAGCCAGGCCGGGAGCCTTGCGGCATGAGCGCGGCTCTCAAGACCAATGCGCCGCCGCTGGTGAAGCTGCGGGACCTGCATGTGACGTTCAAGACGCGTGACCGCACCGTGCATGCGGTGAACGGCGTGGACCTCGATCTTGCCGCCGGCGAGGTGCTCTGCATCCTCGGCGAGTCCGGCTCGGGCAAGTCGGTCACGCTGCGCGCGCTGATGAAGCTGCTGCCGAAATTCGCGCAGATCAAGGGCGGCATTGAGGTGGGCGGCCGCGACGTCAACGCCATGAGCAACAGCCAGCTCGCGGATTTCCGCGGCGGTGAGGTGGCGATGATCTTCCAGGAACCGATGACGGCGCTGGACCCGGTCTTCACCGTGGGCCGCCAGATCGCCGAGACGGTGCAGCGCCACGAAGGCGTCTCCCGCGCCACGGCCGATGCGCGGGCGCTGGAATTGCTGGAGCTGGTGCAGATCCCCTCCGCCAAGCGGCGCCTCGCCGCCTATCCGCATGAGCTTTCGGGCGGCCTGCGCCAGCGCGCGATGATCGCGGTGGCGCTGGCCTGCCGGCCCAAGCTGCTGCTGGCCGATGAGCCCACCACGGCGCTGGACGCCACCGTGCAGATCCAGGTGCTGCTGCTGCTGCGCGAGCTCCAGGAAAAGCTGGGCATGGGCGTGATCTTCGTGACGCATGACCTGGGCGTGGCCGGCGAAATCGCGGACCGCGTGGCCGTCATGTATGCCGGCCGTGTGGTGGAGGAGGGGCCGGTCGCGGGCCTCATGGCCGGGCCGCTGCACCCCTACGCCCAGGGCCTTCTCGGTGCGACCGTGCATCCCGGCATGCGCGGCAAGCGGCTGACCACCATTCCCGGCGCACCGCCGCTGCTCGATGTGGCGCCCATCACCTGCGCCTTCAGCCCGCGCTGCGAATATGCCGAGGCCGCCTGCACGGCCGGCGTGCCCCCCCTGCTGGAGGCCTCACCGGGCCGTTTCGCCCGCTGCATTCGGGTGGAGAAGGGAACGGCCATCTAGCCTCCGGCCAGGGGCATCAGGTCATTCCTGCCTGCCGTTGGCACGCTCGTCAGCCGCGATGAGGCGGCTGACATCCAGGCCCGCCGCTGCGGAGTGACGCGCGCGCCCGCCTGATCTACCTTTCCGCCGATTCCAGAGGGGAGCGACAGAGATGGCGAAGGCGCCGAAACCCAAGACCAGTGCCACGGCAGGCGAGCGCAGCGGCGGCAAGCTGCTGGCCGATGCCCTGGTGGCCAATGGCGCTACGCATGTCTTCGCCGTACCCGGCGAAAGCTATCTCGACCTGCTGGACGGTCTCTATTCCGTCCGCAACCGCATCGAGCTGATCACCTGCCGCTTCGAGGCCGGCGCCGTCAATATGGCCGAGGCCCATGGCAAGCTGACCGGACGGCCCGGCGTCTGCATCGTCACGCGCGGCCCGGGCGCCTGCCACGCCGCCATCGGCGTGCATGTGGCGCAGCAGGACAGCACGCCCATGGTGCTGCTGGTCGGCCAGATCCCGCGCGAGGAGACCGACCGCGAAAGCTTCCAGGAGGTGGATTACCGCCGGATGTTCTCGCCCATCGCCAAGTGGGTGACGCAGATCGACGACGCGCACCGCATCCCCGAGATCATGGCGCATGCCTTCGACGTGGCCGTCAGCGGCCGCCCGGGTCCCGTGGTGGTCGCGATCAGCGAGGAGATGCAGAAGCACCTCTCCGCCGTGCCCGATATCGGCGCGGCCGATGTGGCGCCCGCGCATCCCGCGCCTGATTCCATCACGAAGCTGATGAAGCTGCTCTCCAAGGCCGAGCGTCCGCTGGCCGTCCTCGGCGGCAGCCGCTGGAGCAAGGAAGGCCGCGCCGCCATCCACGAATTCCTGGTGGCGAACGACATTCCGACCGCTGTCTCCTTCCGCCGGCAATCGCTGTTTGACGGCACGTCCAAGCATTACGCGGGCGATCTCGGCGTCGGCGCCGATGCGGCGCTGGTGGCGGCGGCCAAGGAATCCGACCTCATCCTGGCCTTCGGCACCCGCATGGGCGAACCGGTGAGCCAGGGCTACACGCTGCTCGACATGGCGGGCGCGACCCCGCTCGTACAAGTGTATCCCGAGCAGGCGGAGATCGGCCGCGTCTATCGCCCCGCACTCGGCATCACGAGCGACGTGAACGCCTTCGCGCTGGCCATCCGGGATGAGCGGGTGAAGAAGCCGAAATGGTCCGCCTGGCGCAAGCAGCTTCGCGCCGCGCGCGAGGCGCAGGCCGCGGCCCCCGAATATGAGGGCCCGCTCAACCTCGCCCGCGCGCTGCAGGCGCTGGAGAAGGAGCTGCCGAAGGACACCATCTTCACGACCGATGCCGGCAATTTCGCCACCTGGCCCAGCCGCTTCATGCATGTGAAGGAAGCGCAGGAATTCCTGGGTCCGACCAACGGCGCCATGGGCTATGGCGTGCCAGCGGCGATCGGTGCGGCCATCACCTATCCGGAGCGGCAGGTACTCTGCTTCGTGGGCGATGGCGGCTTCCTGATGACGGGGCAGGAAATCGCGACCGCCTTCCACCACAAGGTCGCGCCCATCATCATGGTCTTCAACAACGGGATGTACGGCACGATCCGCATGTACCAGGAGCGCGTCTACCCCGAGCGCGTCTCGGGCACGGCGCTGACCAACCCGGATTTCGCCCGCTTCATCGAAGCCTTCGGTGGCCATGGCGAGGTGGTAACGGCGACCGACGAACTCGTGCCCGCCTATAAGCGCGCGGTGGCGAGCGGGAAGCCCGCGATCATCGAGGTGCGGATGAACCCGGAGCAGGTGACCAACCGGGCCACCATCGCGGATCTGCGCGCGCAATCCACGGGCAATAAGAAGTAAGCCAGGGGCGCCGCCCCTGAGACCCCGCCGAGGGGCTTGCCCCTCGGAACCCTCTCATCAGTCCAGATGGGCTTCCAGCATCCAGAGGGCCTTGTCGAGCATGCGGGAGGTGGCGGTGAACAAATCCGCCGTGTCGGCATCGCCCGCCTCGCCGGCGGCGTCGATGGCCTTGCGGGTGGTGTCGGCCAGCGCGGCATAACGCTCGGCCAAGGCCGTCACATGCGCCAGGCCGTCACGCAGATCGGCGGGGTACGGGTCGAGGCGCGTCGCCGCACCGACGGCCTGGGTGGTGCCGTCGGGCGTACCGCCGAGCTGGACGATACGCTCGGCCGTGTCATCCACCGCCTCGCCCAGCTGGCCGTAGAACTCCTCGAACTTCGCATGCAGCGCCGCGAAATGCGGGCCTCGCACGGTCCAATGCGCCATTCGCACTCCATTGGTCAGGTCCATCAGATCCGCCAGCGCGGCATTCAGCAGGCCCACGCTGGTGAGACGGGCATTCTCGCCCAGGGTGTTGCGGGTACGGGCAAGCTTGGCCATGCATCAAATCTCCATGCCGTGAGCCCCGGATATGGGGAAGACCGCGCCGCTTTCAGATGACAACAACGTCATGTCCATGGCAGCCTTGCGACATGGCAACGCGCATCTCCACCTATGCGGAATTCTGGCCCTGGTACCTGAGCGAGCATGCGGCGCCGCTGACCCGCCGCCTGCATGCGCTGGGCACCGGTTTTGGGCTGTTGCTGCTGATATGGGCGCTTCTGGCGGGGCCGTCCTGGATGATCCTGCTCGCGCTGGTCGTGGGCTATGGCTTCGCCTGGGTCTCGCACATGCTGGTGGAGCGCAACCGCCCCGCCAGCTTCCGGCACCCCTGGTGGTCGCTCATCTCCGATTTCCGTATGGCCTGGTGCATGGTGACCGGCACGCTGGATGAGGAGCTGAGGAAGGCGGGCGTCACACCGGGACGTTGACATAGCGCACCGCCTCCGGCCCGCCCTCGCCGGCATGGAAGGCGGCGGCGCGGGCGAGCGTCACCCGGTCCTCGTCGGAGAGGCGGCCCGCCTCGCGCAGATGCTCAGCCCAGCTCTCAATGGCCCAGAGCTCCACCCAGCGATCAGGATTCGCGATGTCTTCATAGAGACGCCAGGTGGCGGCACCCCCGCGCAGCCGCACCAGCCGGCATTCGGCCATGACGGCGAGGAAGGCCGCGCGATCCGCCGGCGCCACCTGGTAGCGCACCACCTCCAGCACGCGGTTGGCGCCCTCATGCAGCAATTCGCGCAGTTCGGCGGCGGCGGGCGCGGGGCGGACCAGCTCGACGGCGGGCGGCGCGCTGGGCGCCTCGCCCTCCAGGCGCCAATGCCGCACCAGCAGGGCGCCGATGGCGGCCCCCATGGCGAAGAGGAACATCGCCCAGGTGACGCCGATCTTGCCCGCGAGCCAGCCCGAAAGCGCCGAGCCCGCGGCCAGCGCGCCGAAGAAGCACATCTGGTAGATGCCGATGGCCCGCGCCCTGACCCAGGCGGGTGCCGCCATCTGCGCCGAGGCCTGCAAGGTGGAGGCGGCCGAGATCCAGGAAACCCCATAGAGCAGCATGCCGATGGCCGCGAAGCTCCAATGGTGCAGCAGCGCCAGGATCGCCATGGCAAGCGCCCCGATCAGCGAGGCCCAGAGCACCATTCCCGAACGATCCAGCCGCCCGCGCAGCGCCGGCAGCAGGAAGCCGGCACCCACCGCACCCACCCCCATGCAGCCCAGCAGCAGCCCGAAGGATTGCGGGCCGAGGCCAAGGGTATCCCGCACCAGAAGCGGCAGCAGGCCCCACACGGCCGAGCCGAAGAGAAAGAAGACCACGGCGCGCATGATCGCCGCATGCATGGCGGGGGTGGCCGCTACGAAGCGCGTGCCAGCCCGCACGGCGGAGAGGAAATGCTCGCGCGGCATGCGCGAGGCGGTGCGCTCGCGCTTCCAGGCGAACAGCGCCACCACCATCACCAGCAGGCAAAGCGCGTTCAGCGCAAAGGCCGCACCCATGCCGAACCAGGCGATGGTGAGGCCGCCGATCGCGGGGCCGATGGCCCGGGTGATGTTGAAGCCGATGCCGTTCAGCGCGATGGCGCTGACCAGGTCCGAGCGCGGCACCAGCTCGGGCGTGGTGGCGGCCCAGGCCGGGAAGGTCATGGCGAGGCCTGCCCCCAGCGCGAAGGTCAGCGCGACCAGCCCCCATGGGCCCAGCGCATCGAAGGCGCTCAGCACGCAGAGCAGCAGCGCCATGCTGGCCATCCAGAGTTGCGCGCCGATGAGAAAGAGGCGGCGATCCATGATGTCGGCCAGGGCGCCAGCGGGGAGCGCCAGCAGGAAGACCGGCAGCATGGAGGCGGCCTGGACGAGGCTCACCATCATCGGCGAGGGGTCGAGGCTGGTCATCAGCCAGCCCGCCGCCGTGTTCTGCACGAAAAGCCCGATATTGGAGGCGAGGTTGGCGAGCCAGAGCATCCGGAAGGCCGGATGGCGCAGCGGCGCCAGGGCGGCCGGGTTGCGCATCAGCTCGCCCTCCTGGTCAACTGACGGCGAATTTCACGGCGCACATGGCCGAGAGCAACCAGACCGCGCCATGCACCTCGCGCGCGCGGCCGGCCAGGGTCTTGATGCCCACATAGGCGAGGAAGCCCAGGCCGATGCCGGTCGCGATCGAGAAGGTGAAGGGCATCGCGAAGACGGTGAGCATGGCAGGGAGGTACTCGGTCTCGTCCCCCCAATCCATGGATTTCAGCGCCTGGGCCATGAGGCAGGCGACAAAGATGAGCGCGGGCGCCGTGGCGAAGGCGGGCACGGAGGCCGCGATGGGTGCGAGGAAAAGGGCCAGCAGGAACAAGCCCGCGACCGTCACCGCCGTCAGGCCGGTGCGGCCGCCCTGCTGGATGCCGGCGGCACTCTCGATGTAGCTCACGGTGGGTGAGGTGCCGAGCGCGGCGCCAGCCATCACCGCGCCGGAATCGGCCAGCAGCGCGCGGCCGAGCTTGGGCACGCTGCCATCGGGGCGCATCAGCCCGGCCCGCTGCGTCGTGGCGATCAGCGTGCCGGTATTGTCCAGCAGGTCCACCAGGAAGAAGACGAAGATGATACTCATGAGCCCGAGCGAGAGGGCGCCTGCGATATCCATCTTGAGGAAAACCGGCGCGAGCGAGGGCGGTGCCGCGAAGACGCCGTGAAATGTGGTGAGGCCGAAGGGAATGCCGGCCGCGGCCGTGACGAGGATGCCGATGACGACCGCCCCCTGCACGCGGCGCGCGGCCAGCGCGGCGATGAGCAACAGCCCGGCGCAGCCGAGCAGCACGGGCGTGGAGCTGAGCTTGCCCATCGTCACCAGCGTCTCGGCATTGCCGACGACCAGGCCCAGGTTCTTCAGCCCGATCAGCCCCAGGAACATGCCGATGCCGGCCGCGATGCCGAGCTTGAGCGAGACCGGTATGCCGCCGATCAGCCATTCGCGCACATGCAGCAGGCTGAGGATCAGGAAGAGCACGCCCGAGATGAAAACCGCACCCAGCGCCACCT
>JAIYCD010000215.1 GCA_027488195.1 Acetobacteraceae bacterium
CCTCTTTGAACATCGTCAGCAGATGTTCCTCGAGGCCCATCATCAGCGGATGGACCCAGGTGTCGAAGAGGACATTGGCGCCCTCGAACCCCATCTGCGGCGAATGACGCGCCGGGAAATCCTGCACATGGACGGGGGCCGAAATCACCGCGCAAGGAACGCCCAGGCGCTTGGCGACGTGGCGCTCCATCTGGGTGCCCAGCACCAGCTCGGGCTGGGCGGCCGCGATCGCGGCCTCGACCTCGAGATAGTCATCAGTGATCAGCGCTTCGAGGCCGTGGCGCTTCGCGGCCTCGCGCACATCGCGCGCCTGCTCGCGGGAATAGGTGCCGAGGCCCACCACCTGGAAGCCCAGCTCCTCGGCCGCGACGCGCGCAGCGGCGACGGCGTGGGTTGCGTCGGCGAAGATGAAGACTCGCTTGCCGGTCAGGTAGGTGCTGTCCACGCTGCGCGAATACCAGGGCAGCCGCGAGCTCTCCTCAGCGAGGAATTCGCTCGCATCCAGCCCGGCCAGGCCCGCCACTTCGGCGATGAAATCACGCGTGGCGCCGACGCCGATCGGGATGCAGCGGGTGAAGTTCTGCCCGAGGTTGCGCTGCATCCAGGCGGCTGCCTGGCCGCCGATCTCGGGATAAAGCACCACGTTGAAATCGGCGTCGCCCAACCGCGCGAGGTCGGACGGGCGCGCGCCGAGGGGAGCGACCACATTCACCTCGACGCCGATCCGCGCGAGCAGGCCGCGAACTTCCTTGATATCGTCGCGGTGCCGGAAACCGAGCGCCGTGGGGCCCAGGATATTGCAGCGTGGCGCGGCACCGGCCGGGCGCTCCATTTTCACGGCAAAGCGTCGGATGAGCTGGTAGAGCGTCTCGGCCGCGCCCCAGTTCTCCTTCTTCTGGTAGGCGGGCAGCTCAACCGGGATCACGGGAATCGAGAGACCCGAGGTGGCGGCGAGGCCGCCCGGATCATCCTGGATCAGCTCCGCCGTGCAGGAAGCGCCGACGAGCATAGCCTCGGGCCGGAAGCGCTCATTCGCGTCGCGCAGCGCGGATTTGAAAAGCTCAGCCGTGTCGCCGCCCAGGTCCCGCGCCTGGAAGGTCGTGTAGGTCACCGGCGGGCGCGAGTTGCGCCGCTCGATCATGGTGAAAAGAAGATCGGCGTAGGTGTCGCCCTGGGGCGCATGCAGCACATAGTGCAGACCCTCCATGGCGGCTGCGATTCGCATCGCCCCCACATGCGGCGGGCCCTCATAGGTCCAGAGGGTGAGTTGCATCGCCTCAGACCCTCAGCACGTCACGCCGCGCGAAGGGGCGCGCGAAAAGGCCGGCGAGGTCGCCCGCCTGGTCGTAGCCCTGCACGGGGGTGAAGACGAGCTCGATCGACCATTTGGTCGTGATGCCCTGCGCTTCCAGCGGATTCGCCAGGCCGAGGCCGCAGACCACGAGATCGGGCCGCGCCGCGTGGCAGCGGTCGAGCTGCTTCTCGACATCCTGGCCTTCGGAGATCAGCGCCGACTCGGGCAGCAGCGGCATTTCCGCCGCGAGGTGCTGGCGGTGCAGATAAGGCGTGCCGATCTCGATCGCCTCCATGCCGCATTCGCGCGTCAGGAAGCGCGCCATCGGCACTTCAAGCTGCGAGTCGGGGAAGAAGAACACCGACTTGCCGGCGAGGCGCGCGCGCGGCGCGGCGAGCGCCTGTCGGGCCCGCGCCTCGCCCGCCGCCGTCACCTCGGTGAAGCGCTGCGCACTCACACCGAAGGCCTCGGCGGCAGCACGCAGCCAGAGCGTCGTGCCCTCGGCCCCCAGCGGGAAGGGCGCTGCCAGATGCGTCGCGCCACGCGCTTCGAGAAGCCGGCCGGTTTCCGCGAGGAAAGGCTGCGCCAGCAGGAACTTCGTGCCGGGGCCGACGGCCGGCATGCCGCCCGCACGCCGGGCCGGCAGGAAGGCCACGCGCTCGATCCCCATGGCGGCGAAGAGGCGGATGAACTGGTCTTCGACCACATCGGCCAGCGCACCCACGACCATGAGTTGCGCCGCGTCGGACTGCGGGAGTTCCGGCACCAGAGCGGCCAGGCAGGCATCCTCGCCCTGGGTGAAGGTGGTCTCGATCCCCGAGCCCGAGTAGTTCAGCACCCGCACGCCCTGGAAGCGCCGGTCGAGGCGCTGCGCCGCACGGTGGAGATCGAGCTTGATGACCTCCGACGGACAGGAACCCACCAGGAAAAGCAGCTTGATGTCGGGCCGGCGCTCGAGCAGGCGCGCCACGTTGCGGTCCAGCTCTTCCTGCGCATCGGCGAGGCCAGCAAGATCGCGCTCATCGAGGATCGCGGTCGCGAAGCGCGGCTCGGCGAAGATCATGACGCCGGCGGCGGATTGCAGCAGGTGCGCGCAAGTGCGGCTGCCCACGACCAGGAAGAAGGCGTCCTGGATCTTGCGGTGCATCCAGACGATGCCGGTCAGGCCGCAGAACACCTCGCGCTGGCCACGCTCGCGCAGGATGGGCCGCGTGTCACAGCCTGCCTCGACGGGGGCCTTGTGGGCCGGACGGTCGAGCGTGACGCTCATGCGCCATTCGCCTGCAGGCGCGCGGCGCGCAGCTTCAGGATGAATTGCGTGGCGTTGATGACGTAGGCGGCATAGGCGGCGAGTGCCAGCCACATCTGGAAATGCGTGTCGCCCCAGCCGGCGAAGAGCGCGCCGAGATAGGCGGTGTGCAGCGCCAGCACCAGCATGCTGAACACGTCTTCCCAGAAGAAGGCCGGCGCGAAGAGATACTTGCCGTAGACCTCATGCTCCCAGATGCAGCCGGTGATCATGATCGTGTAGAGCAGCATGGTCTTGAGGACGATCGAGCCCTCGGCCCAGGCGAGGCCTTCGCCGCTGCCGAGATAGCGGATGACGAGACCCACGCTGACCATGAAGACGAGGAACTGGACGGGAGCGAGGATGCCCTGCACCAGGGTCCAGGGCGTTGCGTCGCGGCGGGCCTTTTCCTCGGCGGTGTAAAGCGCGGGGCGGGCCGGCGCATGCTTGTGCTTGCGACCTGAGGCCATGCCGTAGGGGCAGGAATCCACCGCGTTGATCAGCCGGTCGAGAACTGGATCGGAAAGCATCGTGGACTACCCCTCCGTTGCGGGAAGACGAGGCCAGGCTGCGGCGGGGGTCGGGAATCTTGTCCCATCCATTCGCATCTCCCGGCTGTCTCGGCTCCCTTAGGATGAGCGAAAGCTAGGTGACCCCCCTCCCTGGTGTCAAGCAAGATTGACGTAAAGATGAATTGACAATCAAGGACAGGTCGGATGATGATCCGCCCCGAAGGGTCTTTGGGGAAGCCGAAACCATGTTGCACAGCGCGGCGAGACAGGCGGCCCCCAGATCCGGGATCAGATCCATGGAAAAGCCCTTCGCCCAATCGATTTTCGCCCGGCGTCTGGACGTTATCTCCCAGCAGATCGAGCTGGCCGTGGGCCAGAATGTCATCCCCCTCCTCACTGATCTGCGACAATCCATGGACGTGGCCGAGGTCGAGCGCCTCACCGCCACGCTCAGCCGCGGCGAAAGCCAGCCCCTGGCCCGGACCCTTGAGCAGCGTCGCGCGGAAGGTCAATCATCCGAGCATCTGTGTCTGACATTGTTGACACTCCTGGCACGTCGCCTGGGCGAGTGGTGGGAGCAGGATCGCTGCACCTTCGTCGAGGTGACGCTGGGCATGATCGTCCTGCATGAGCAGCTCCGCGCGCTCGCGCCGGGCATGGCACCGGCCACGAAGATAGGCGGGGGGCGCTCGGCGCTCATGATGACCACGATCGGCAGCCAGCACAGCATGGGCATCGCCATGGTGGCGGAGTTTTTCCGCGCCGGCGGCTGGGCCATCATGGATGACAGCGTGGACAGCGCGGAGAGCCTGATCGCCCGCGTCAGCCAGCAGTGGTTCGGCCTGGTGGCGATCTCGGTCGGCTCGACGGATGCCGTCGCGGGCCTGGCCGCACAGGTCTCGGCCATCCGCAAGCATTCACGCAACCCCCAGGTGGCCGTCATGCTCGGCGGCCCGGCCCTACTGGCCGAACCCAGCCTCGCCAATGCCGCCGGCGCGGATGCGACCGCCCCCGATGCGGCCGAGGCGCTGCGCCGGGCGGAGGCCCTGGTGGCCCTCATGACCGGGGCGCCATAACAGCAGCCCTGCTCAACGCCCCCCTCAATCGGAAGGATCAGACATCGCGTGTTGGGATTTGGCACCCCGGGCCAGTCGCTGGGAGACATGGATGCGGAAGCCGCATCGCGCCTGATTGCCGCCGCCGCTGACGCGACGCTGGTGGTAGACGCTGATGGCGTGATCCGCGACATGGCCTTTGGCAATGCCGACCTTGCCGCTGCCCTGGGCGGGCGCAAGGCATGGGTCGGCCGCGCGCTGGTCGATTCGGTCGCCGAGGACAGCCGCGCCAAGGTCCAGGACATGCTCACCAGCGCCGCGGGCCATGAGGCCCCGCGCTGGCGTCACCTCAATCTGCGCGGGATGGATGGCATGACGCTGCCCCTGCTCTGCGCCGCCAATCAGGTCACGGGCTCCGATCGCAGCGTCGTCTTCGCGCGCGACCTGCGCCTGCTCGCCTCGCTGCAGCAGCGCCTGGTCGAGGCGCAGCAGGCGATGGAGCGCGAATATGGCCGGCTGCGGCAGGCCGAGACCCGCTACCGCCTGCTGTTTCAGATGTCGGGCGAGCCGGTGCTCGTGCTCGACGCCGCGAGTCTTCGCGTGCTCGAGGCGAACCTTGCCGCCGACCGCCTCTTCGGCGCCGAGCCGAGTTTCCTCGATGCCTTCGCTAGCGAGGAGCGCCCGAAGATCGAGGCGCTGCTCGCCGCCGTGCGCAGCGCCGGCACAGCCGAGGAGCGGCGCGTGACGTTGGCGGGCTCTGCGCGCGAGGTGCTGCTCTCAGCCTCGTTGCTGCGGCATGAGCGCAGCGCCCTGTTCCTGGTTCGCCTCGCTTTCCTGGGCGCCGAGCGTGAGCCTGTCGCCTCCCCCACGGCCAGCGCGCGACTCGCGGGCTTCGTGGAGAGCACGCCCGACGCCTTCGTGCTGATCGGCGCCGATGGGCGGATCATTACCGCGAATCCGGCCTTCCTCGATCTCGCCGAGTTGCCGAATGAGGGGCAGGCCCGGGGCGAGGAGCTCTCGCGCTTCCTCGGCCGGCAATCCATCGAGCTCGACGTGCTGCTCGCGCAGGTGCGCGGCCGCGGGCCGGTGCGGATGTTCCGCACCATCATGCGCGGCGACCAGGGCTCGCAGGCGGAGGTCGAGGTCTCGGCCGTCTCCGTGCTCGATGGCGGACAGGCCTGCTTCGGCTTCACGATTCGCGACATCGGCACGCGCCCCGCGCTGCAGTCGGAAGCGACATCCGCCCTGCCCGCCGCCGGCCAGCTCACCGACCTCGTCGGCCGCGTGCCGCTGAAGGAGCTGGTGCGCGAGGCGACGGATGTGATCGAGAAGCTCGCGATCGAGGCAGCCTTGGAGCTCACCGGCAACAACCGCGCCTCGGCGGCCGAGATGCTCGGCCTCTCGCGCCAGTCGCTCTACGTGAAGCTGCGCCGCTACGGCATCGGCGAAGCCGACGCGGATGAGGAGGGCTAGAGGCGTGTCCGACTCCGCCATCACCCGCCCCGACCCCTCGGCCGTGCTCGAGCTGTTCAAGCCCGTCACCTGGTTTCCTCCGGTCTGGGCCTTCCTCTGCGGCGTCGTGGCCTCGGGTGCGCCGATGCAGGGCAAGTGGGGCTATGCCGCACTCGGGCTGCTGCTGGCGGGGCCCATGGTCTGCGCCACCAGCCAGGCGGTGAATGACTGGTTCGACCGGCATGTGGACGCGATCAACGAGCCGCACCGGCCGATTCCCTCCGGCCGGATTCCGGGCCGGCTCGGCCTCTACATCGCGGTCTTCTGGAGCTTCGCCTCGTTGCTGGTGGGCGCGACCCTGGGCGCCTGGGGTTTTGCGGCCACGGTGGTGGCGCTGATCCTCGCCTGGGCCTATTCCGCGCCGCCGCTGCGCCTCAAGCTGAATGGCTGGTGGGGCAACCTCGCCTGCGGCCTCAGCTACGAGTCGCTGCCCTGGATCACGGCCGCGGCCGTCATTTCCGGCGGCGCGCCCGCCCTGCCCGTCATTGTCATGGCCCTGCTCTACGGGCTCGGCGCGCATGGCATCATGACGCTGAACGACTTCAAGTCCATCCAGGGCGACACGCGCACCGGCGTGCGCAGCCTGCCGGTGCAGCTCGGCGCCGAACGTGCGGCGCTGGTCGCCTGCTGGATGATGGCGATCCCGCAGGTGGCGGTGATCGGCCTGCTGCTCGCCTGGGATGCGCCCATCCATGCGCTGGTGGTCGTGCTTCTCCTCGCCGGCCAGGTGGCCGCGATGGTGAAAATGCTGCGCGACCCGAAGAAGCTCGCCCCCTGGTACAACGCGACCGGCATCGGGATGTATGTGCTGGGCATGCTGGCCACCGCCTTCGCTTTGCGGGGGATGGCATGAACCCGGCCGGATTGTCCTGGGCCAGCATCATCCGCCTTGGGCTGGTTCAGACGGCGCTGGGCGCCATCATCGTGCTGACGACCTCGACGCTGAATCGGGTCATGGTCGTGGAATATGCGCTGCCGGCGATGCTGCCGGGAGTTTTGGTCGCCATCCATCACGCCGTGCAGATGCTGCGCCCGCGACTGGGCTATGGCAGCGACATGGGCGCGCGCCGCACGCCCTGGATCATCGGCGGCATGGCGGTTCTGGCGCTGGGCGGCGTGACCGCGGCGGCGGCCGTCGCGCTGATGAGCGTCTCGCTCGGCTGGGGTGTGGCACTCGCCGCACTGGGCTTCTTCCTGGTGGGACTTGGCGTCGGGGCCGCGGGCACATCCCTGCTCGCCATGCTGGCCTCGATGGTGGAGCCTGAGCGCCGCGCGCCGGCCGCCACCATCCTCTGGGTCATGATGATCATGGGCTTCGCGGTGACCGCGGGTGTGGCCGGCAAGCTGCTCGATCCCTTCTCGCCACTGCGCCTCGTGGCCGTGACCGCCGGCGTTTCGGTCGTGGCCTTCATCCTGGCCTGCGTGGCGCTCATCGGCATGGAGCGGGGCGCGCGCGCGCCGGTCGCGGCCGAGGGCGAGCGCCCGGCCTTCTCGGACGTCCTGCGCGAGGTCTGGGCCGATCCGGCGGCGCGGCGCTTCACCATCTTCGTCTTCATCTCCATGCTCGCCTACAGCGCGGCCGACCTGGTGCTGGAGCCCTTCGCCGGCGAGGTCTTCGGCCGCTCCATCGGCCAGTCCACGGCGCTGGCCGGCCTGCAGAATGGCGGCACGCTCGGCGGCATGGTGATCATGGCCATCTTCGGCTCGGGTCTGTTCGGCCAGCGCCTCGCCTCGCTGCGCGGGTGGACAGTATGGGGCTGCATCGCCTCGGCCGCCGCGCTGGTCGCGCTGGCCTTCGCGCCGCGCCTCGTGGCTCATGTGCCGCTGGAGGCGCTTTATGTGGCGCTCGGCCTCGCCAATGGCGCCTTCGCGGCGGCGGCCATCGCCTCGATGATGCAGCTGGCGGGTGCGGCGCGCACCGGCACGCGCATGGGCCTCTGGGGTGCCGCGCAGGCCATTGCCTTCGCGCTCGGCGGCTTCGGCGGAACGGTGGTCTGTGACCTGGCGCGCTGGAGCCTGGGCAGCGCCCAGCACGCCTATGCCGCCGTCTTCCTGGGCGAGGCCGTGCTCTTTGTTCTCTCGGCGTTGATCGCCACCCGGCTGGCCGTCCCCCGTCTGGCCCAACTCCGCATGACCCCGATGAAGGAGGCCATTTCGTGAGCCCCATGGTTGAACACGACACTTATGATGTTCTGGTCGTAGGCGGCGGCCCTTCCGGCGCCACGGCGGCGCATGACCTGGCCCGCGCCGGAAAGCGCGTTGCGATGCTCGACCGCGCGGGGCGCATCAAGCCCTGCGGCGGCGCCATCCCGCCCCGCGCCATCCGCGACTTCGCCATCCCCGACCATCTGATCGTGGCGAAGATCAACAATGCGCAGATCGTCTCGCCCAAGCGGCGCCGCGTCGACATGCCGGTCGAGAATGGCGGCTATGTCGGCATGGTGGATCGCTGCGAGTTCGACGAATGGCTGCGCGAGCGGGCGGCCGATGCGGGCGCCGAGTGGATCCGCGGCACCTCGCGCGACCTGGAGCGCGATCCGGACGGCACCGCCGTCATCACCTATGAGCCGAAAGACGGCCACGGGCTGGAGCGCATCCGCGCGAAAATGGTGATCATCGCCAATGGCGCGCGCAGTGACCTGGCCATGCAGGCCATTCCCGGCCAGGGCCACCCGAAATGCGTCTTCGCCTATCACGAAATCGTGAAGGTGCCGGAGGGCAAGGGCTTCGACGGGCAGCGCTGCGACGTCATCTATGATGGCCGGACCTCACCGGATTTCTACGCCTGGATCTTCCCGCATGGCGACACCGCCAGCATCGGGACGGGCAGCGCGAAGAAGGGCTTTTCCCTGCGGGGTGCCACCGCCGCCGTGCGCGAGGAGAACGGCCTCGCCGATGCGCAGACGCTGCGGCGCGAGGGTGCGCCCATCCCCATGAAGCCCTTGAAGAAGTGGGACAACGGCCAAGATGTGGTCCTCGCGGGGGACAGTGCGGGCGTGGTCGCGCCGGCGTCGGGCGAGGGAATCTACTACGCCATGCTGGGCGGGCGGCTTGCCGCCGAGGCCGTGCAGATGGCACTGGCCACCAAGGATGCCACGGCCCTCAAGAGCGCCCGCAAGCGCTTCATGAAGGATCACGGCAAGGTCTTCATGGTCCTCGGGATCATGCAGTTTTTCTGGTACCGCAATGACTGGGTGCGGGAGCGTTTCGTGAAGATGTGCATGGACAAGGATGTCCAGCGCCTGACGTGGGAATCCTACATGAACAAGGAATTGGTCCGGAAGGACCCGATGGCCCACGTCAAGATCTTCTTCAAGGACATGGCCCACCTTCTCGGATTGGCGCGCGCATAATGGACCTCGCAAACCCCCACCACGCCCGGGCCCGCGCCAAGCGCCATCACGGCCCAACGCTGCCGATGAAGGTCGGCACCCGCGGCTCGCCGCTGGCGCTCTACCAGACCCGCCACTTCCTGGACCTGATCCGCGCCGTCTGCCCCCTGCTGCGCGAAGTCGAAGCCTTCGAGGAGCATGAGATCAGCACGGCGGGGGACCGCGTGCAGGACCGCAGGCTCGCCGAGATCGGCGGCAAGGGACTGTTCGCCAAGGAAATTCATGAGGCGCTGCTGGATGGAAGGGTGGATTTCGCGGTCCATTCCCTGAAGGACCTGGAGACGGAACTGCCTCCCGGTGTCGTGCTGGCCTGCACCCTCCGGCGCGAGGATCCGCGCGATGCCATCGTGCTGGGCGATATCTGCCACCGCAGTGCCTTCCGGGACCGCCGCGGCTTCACCAGTGCCGCCCACCACGCCACGACCGATCCCTTCGCGGCGCTGCCCAAGGGTGCCTTGGTCGGCACGGCCTCGGTCCGCCGCCAGGCGCAGCTTCTCTATGCCCGGCCCGACCTGCGCTGCGAGGTGATCCGCGGCAATGTGCAGACCCGCCTCTCCCGCGTCGCGACCGGCGAGTTCGACGCCTCCCTGCTGGCGCTGGCCGGGCTGAAGCGCCTGGGCCTGGAGCATCACGCGGGCGTGGTGCTGGATGAGGATGACATGGTGCCCGCCGCCTGTCAGGGCATCATCGGCGTCACCGTCCGGGCCGATGACGTGGAGCTGCATGAGCTGCTCTCCGCCATCTGTGACCCCTGCTCGCGTCCTGTCAGCCTCTGCGAGCGCGCCTTCCTCGGCGCGCTGGATGGTTCCTGCCGGACGCCGATCGGTGGGCATGCCACGCTGCTGGATGGCGGGCGCATCCACCTCACGGGCCTGATTGCCCGCGCGGATGGGAGCTTCGTCCTTCGTCGCAGCCTGACCGGCGATGCCTGCGATGCCGAGCGCCTGGGCCGCGCGCTGGGCGAGGAAATGCTGGTGGACAGCCCGGCTGACGTCTTCGCCTGAGGCGTGCCAGACTGAGCGCGTGACCCAGCGCGTCCTCATCATCGGGGCCGGCATTGCCGGCCTCACCGCCGCCGCCATGCTCGCCGCCCGCGGGCATGACGTGACGATCCTCGAACGCCAGGCCGCCCCGGGCGGCAAGATGCGGCACCTCGCCATCGGCGATGCGCGCATCGATGGCGGCCCCACCGTCTTCACCATGCGCTGGGTCTTTGACGAGATCTTCGCCGCCTGCGGCACCAGCCTGGCCGAGCATCTGGCGCTGCAACCGGTCGAGGTGCTGGCCCGCCACGCCTGGGATGGGCGGCCCGGCCGGCTTGACCTCTTTGCCGACATCCAGCGCTCGGCCGAGGCGATCGGCGCCTTCGCGGGCGCGGCCGAGGCGCGTGGCTACCTGGCCTTCGTGGCCCGCGCCAAGAAGACCTTCGCGGCGCTGGACGCGCCCTTCATCCGCGGCTCCCGCCCCTCGCCCATGGCGCTGGTGGGGCGGGCGGGCCTCGGCGGGATGGGGCGGCTGCTCGCCACCTCGCCCTTCACGTCGCTGTGGAACGCGCTGGGCGAGCATTTTCAGGATGCGCGCCTGCGGCAGCTTTTCGGCCGCTACGCCACCTATGTCGGCTCCTCGCCCTTCCTGGCACCGGCGACGCTCATGCTCATCGCACATGTCGAGCAGGAGGGCGTCTGGCTGGTGGATGGCGGCATGCACCGCGTGGCCCGCGCCTTCGAGGCTTTGGCGACGGCCAAGGGCGCCCGCTTCCGCTACGAGGCCGATGTGGCCGAGATCCTGGTGAAGGGCGGCCGCGCCGCGGGCGTGCGGCTCGCGGATGGCGAGGTGCTGGAAGCCGGCACCATCATCTCCAATGGCGATGTGGCGGCGCTCTCCGCGGGCCGCTTCGGCCGGGCTGCATCCGGCGCCGTGGCCGCCGTGCCGCGCACCAGCCGCTCTCTCTCGGCCGTGACCTGGGCCATGCATGCGCGGACCGAGGGCTTCCCGCTGGTGCGGCACAATGTCTTCTTCTCGAACGACTACACCCGCGAATTCGACGAGTTGACGAAGCAGGGCCGCCTGCCCTCCACGCCCACTGTCTATGTCTGCGCGCAGGATCGCGGCGATGACGACACCGCGCTGGACGGGCCCGAGCGCCTGCTCTGCCTGATCAACGCGCCGGCCCGGGGCGATTACCGCCCGCTGCCCGCTTCAGCCCTCGCCGAGGCCGAGGCGGCCAGCTTCGCGCTGCTGGAGCGCTGCGGCCTGACGGTCGAGCGCGATAGATTGCGCGAAATCGTGACGACGCCCACCGGCTTCGACGCGCTCTTCCCCGCCACCGGCGGCGCGCTCTATGGCCAGGCGGTGCATGGCTGGTCCGCGACCTTCGCCCGGCCAGGCACGCAAACCAAGCTTCCGGGGCTTCATGTCGCGAGTGGCAGCGCGCATCCAGGGGCGGGCGTGCCAATGGCGGCCCTGTCCGGGCGGCTTGCGGCGCTGAGGGTTCTGGAGGGGCGCTGATGGCCCCAAGCGGATAGGATGGTGCTGTTGGAGAGGATTGAACTCCAATCGGCACCGGCAAAAGTGAGGTAAAAAGCCGATTTCCGGTCAGTTGCGGTGGCGTCTTTGTATCACTCTGCTGTATCAGCAGGCAATGGCCCAGGCAGTGGGAGCCAGCCTAAGCAGCGAGGGCGCTTTCTGTGGCGCGGAAACCCGCTAATCTCACGCGGTGGCATCGTTTATGAGGCAAGCGTGAAGACCCTTTTCCGTCGGGTATGGTCTGATCCGGTTTGGAGTAAGGTGATAGCCTCCCTCATCCTTTTGGCCGCACCATACGCGACATGGCACTTTTGGCCCACGCTGAGTGAATGGGCCGCACGGTCGTTGTCCTTCCTTACTACGACTACAGAGGTCGCTAATTGGTGGCTTTCCATTCTATACACACTGTCGTTTCTCGCGGTCATAGCGCCTGCCACTTTGTTTTTTGTAGTCATTCGAGAGAACAAATCCCAACCCGACCCAATTACGAATTATATCTTTGACGATTTTTTGGGAATGAATTGGCGCTGGGGTTACTTATCCAATCGCGTGATACATAGTGTCCGACCCTTCTGCCCTCATTGCGATTTTCAGATATACCCGAGGGGTGGGGGCGCATACGAATTCAACCCTGTTACATCTTTTCAGTGCGATCACTGTCACAGACTAGACAAGAAGATTGGCGGATCGTTCTCTGAAATCGAGGATACGGTGGAGCGGCTAATCCAACTGAAGCTGCGCAACGGTGAATGGGCAAGCGTCGTCAAGCGAAGGTCCTCAGGCGGCTAGCGTAGCGATTGCGGGGCAATTCCGGCGAGGCCCCCGACACGTCCGCCGATATGCGAGACCGGGAACGGGCCGTAAGAGGCCCCAACGGGAGGGACCCCAACAACCAGGCCCCTCCTCGCCAAGCCCCATTGGGAAGCCGCTACAGGCTCGCTACGGGTAACCTGGACACGGTGAGGCGGAACCGGCCCGCCCGATTAGCCGCTTCTCCCCGCTCTCATCCGCATAGACCTTCGCCCGCCATACCTCCCCACGGTTGCGCCCAAGCTAAGCACGGGCCGGGGGAGGAAGGGGAGGCGGTTAGGCGGGGGAGCCCTTGGCGGGCACCCGCAGGCGCGGCTTGGGGAGGGGGGCCATCTCCGGGTTCTCCGCCACGTCCTCCCGGAAGGCAGCCTCATAGGGCGCTGGGTCTAGCCCGCACGCGGTCATGAAGGCCCCGAGGTCTAGCCCGGCCCGCTCCGCTAGCTCCGCCATCCGCGCACGGGCCGCCGAGCGCTCCCACGGAGTGTCGCCCCCCACTGCCATGGCGTAGACCATCCGGAGGTGCCGGGGCGCGGGCTTCGGGGGTGGGGCGGGAGGCTGCCGCGTCATGCGCCTTGGGTCCCCGGGAGGGGGCGGGAGAGGGTCAGGCGGAACCTTCCGGCCTCCGCCTCTAACACCCCCGGCTCCCGGTGCCATCCCCAGGCAGGCGGCCCCCGCCGATCTACCCGGGCGTAGGCTTCTGTCCCCCAGGCCCGGAAGAAGGCGCCCTGCCGGTCAACCTCAAGGGAGACTCTGCCGAGGGACAGGGAGAGGGCGGGGCGATAGACGCTAGGCTGCATGCTCAATCCTCCGCGGCCGGGCTGGATTGCCCTGCCATCCGGGGAGACACATGGCATTAGTAGATTGAAAAGAAAACGATATTCCCTGTGACGGGCTCAACCGATTAGGAGGCAAAACAACATATTTCTGAAATATTCAGTAACATTCCATCGCATTCTTCTTAGCCACCCGTTCCGGTGCAGTCAGGTTGACCGGAAAGGGCCTGCCCGGGGTTGCGTGGTGGCGTCTCTGGGCATCTAGGCCCCCGTGAAGAAGGCCCATGCCAGCATGGCGGCGGCCCCCCAGAAGATGATCCCGACCACCCAATCGGAGAGGCTGACGCGCGGGGAGATACCTAGCGGCTTCTTGACCTTGGGAGCGGGCATCACGCGGCCTCCCCATGCGGGGCCTCTGGGGCAGCTCGCCCAAGAACGCGGCGAACGGCGGTAGCGGTCCAAGCCGCTCCCCCTGCGGGCGTAGGGATGCCCCGGGCGGTCAACGCGGCGGCAATCTGGTGAAGGGAGCGAGCGCCCCCGGCCCTCACCTCCTCAATCGTGGGAAGCAGCCGGAAGGCCGCATGGTCGGCGGCGAGTGCGCGGGCAGCGCCAGAAGCAGCGCCCCCGGCCCGGGCGTCGGGCGGCGATGGCGGCCGGTATCCCCGGTCCCCCCCAAGCTTGGCCCCCCGGGCCTTCGCTGCCGCAAGGGCCGCCTTGGTCCGCTCTGCGATCACGTCCCGCTCTAGCTCTGCGATCAGAGCCATCTGAGACAGCATGAACCGCCCAACGGCCCCCGGAGGGACATGGGGAAGGTCACAGAAGGCCACATCCACCCCGCCATCTAGAAGGCTCCGGAGGAAGGGCAGATTGCGGGCCAACCGGTCCACCTTGGCGACCAAGAGGGTAGCCCCTGTGCGGCGGCAGCGGTCTAAGGCGGCGACCAACTGAGGGCGGTTTGCCTTCTTCCCGCTTTCCACCTCAACGAAGGGCGGAGCAAGGAGGCGGTCTCCCGGGCGGAGGAAGGCGTCAATCGCGGCCTGCTGGGCTTCAAGACCTAGGCCGCTCTTGCCCTGCCGATCCGTGCTTACCCGGAGATAGGCGACGAAGGCCCTCCCCTCATCTGTCTTGCCAACCATTGCACCCCTGCTCCCGCTGCCTCTGGTCGGGGGAGGATGGAGTGAGAGGCAAGCCGTGTCAAGAACCGTTCAACGTTCGTTGATCGGCTGATGATATGTCCTTTTTACCGCCCGCCCCCCGGGCATGACGAGCCAACGCCCCCCGGCACGCGCAAATCTTCCCCGCGATCCGGGACGCAGAGGCGGACCTCGCCTGTCTTCGTGTTGACGCGGAGGGCCATGGCACCACTGGCCGTTGCTGCGATTTGATAGCTGGCAGGGGCAAGGTGGGGAGCGGCAACGATGGCCGCGCCAATGATCAACGCGGCGATGATGGCAGAGGGCATGCAGGCTTCTTGGAAGGGGGAATGCTCCGCAGCATACCCACCCCTAGGAATGCATCGCCAAGAAGCCCGCCCACCCCTCCCCGGTCCCTACCGGTCAACTCAGGTTGACCGCTACGGCGGCCCTGTCGGGGAGACCGCCGCCTCATCGGCCGGGGGACGAAGGAGAGGCTCTAGGCGGGGGAGCCCCGGCCGGGAGGCCAGGGGATGGGGCTTGGCCTGGGGGGTATGGGGGGAAAAGCGCGGGAAGGAGCGAGGGGGCAGCGCCTCAGATTTTTCGCCAAAAATACCCGCCCGCGTCCAGATGCTGCCCATCAGTCCATCTTGAGCGGCTAGCCTGGGGGAATGAATGAGCCGCTTGTCACACCACCCGCCCCCGTCTTGCAGCGGATAGGCCAATTCTTTGTTGCTTGGGCTCATTTGGACCAGGCGGCGCAGATAGCGATTTGGTCTATCGAGGGCTGGGACCCTGACCGGGGTAGCGCCGCCACCGCGAAGAAGACCTCAGGACAACTGCTCGCCCATCTCCAACGGCTGCAAGCGGCAGCCCCGGACGGGGTTAGAGACCAGCTCGCGGCGCTGCTAGTCGAGGCCGACGTTCTGCTTGAGACGCGGAATGCCCTGGCGCACGGGATCATCCTCTGGGATGCGCGGGCTGCCGCCGTTGTGGTGAACCGTATGAGGGACCTCCGCCCCGGTGGGTTGGTCGCGCCTAAGGCCCTCCCTCTGCTTGGGCTCGTGTTGGCGGCCGGGAACGCTGTGAGGATTGCTTCCGGCCTTGACGCTCTTGAGCGCAATCTACGCGCCCAGCAAGAAAGCGGTGGGAAGGCAGACTGAAGCCGGGCCAGGGGCTGCCCGGTCCCCGGCCCCTACCGGTCAAGTCAGGTTGACCGCTACGGCGGCCCGGTCGGTGAAGACCCCCGACAAGCGGCCAGGGGCGGAGGCGCGGGGGACGGTGAGACCCCAGGCCCTTCCGGTCAACTTGACTGCACCGGAGGGGGCTAGGCGGGGGATAGGCGCGGGAAGAGATGGGGAGAGCTAGGTCATCACCATGGACCCCACCTAACCCCGGGGGTCTCACCCGAAGGGTCCAGGAAAGGACCCCCTAGACTACCAGCTACCTAACCCCTGGTAGGAGGGGGTAGTAGGAGGAGGTAGGAGGAGGGGGAGCATCTAGCAGCTTTGACCTCCGGAGGCTTCACGGGTCCCGCTCAGGAACCCTTATATATAACTGTTCCTTAGGCCACAGTGGTCCCTAATTCCCAGACCGCACCCCTGGGCATGTATCAAGGGCCTTTCTGGTCAAGTCAGGTTGACCGCTACGGGCAGCCCTGCATCCCGGGCCTCCTCTAGCCAACGTGGTCCCTATTAGGTCCGCGCAGCATTTCGTCACCGCAAGCCTAGGCATCTATTCTGGAACCCTACCGGTCAACCCCGACTTGACCGCAAATAGCCCCGTGGAAGGCCCTGGAGGCTGCCGGGCTAGGGCGATAGCGGGGGAACCCTGGAGGGGCCTGGGCGGGCTTCCCTGGGGGAAATAGAAGGGGTCTAGGCGATTTCCACGGTCAGGGCCTTGCCCGTGCGGCGCTCCCTCACCCATCTGCTTCGCCACCTGGGGGAAGCTGGGCCGGTGCTTCACTTGGCGGGACAGGACAAGGGACCTTCGCAAGGTCTCTCAGCACCTCGTCAGGCATTCCCCGGAACCCCTTGCCATAGCCTTCCCCCGCGTTGCGCGGATTGAAGCGGCCCGTGATGGCGTCCTGAACCTCAGGCAGCGCCCGAACCTTCCGCAATTCATCCTCTATGCGGTGCCGCCAGGAATGATTGGGGGCCTTCTTCGGGTCTTTGATCCCCACCTTGGCCCCCCGTATCCAGCGCCCCATCTTCGACGTGCCGGGGATAGTGCGGGACCCGCTTGGGTCGGGAGACAGCGACGGGAATAGCGGCCCCGATGGGGCAGCCGGAAGGCCGTCAACGTAGGCGAGGAACCCCTCTGCAATGATGGCGGGGTGTATCGGTATCATGCGCTGGAAATTGTCGGTCTTCCCCTCACGCCCGCTGATAGGGCGCACGTCAAAAATCCAGACATCGCCCTCTCGCCGCACGTCCCCTCGCCGCATGTCCGCGAACTCACTGACGCGAGCACCCGTGAAGGCAAGCAGCCATGGCCCCCAGCGAAGCCAGCCCGTCTCGTTACGGGCCGCCAGGAGGACGCGCTTCGCCTCGTCATCGGTGTAGGGCTCCCTGGGTGCGGGGCCGCGCCTTAGGACTTTGGGGGCCAGCCCCGCGAAGGGATTGCCGGGGAGCATCTTGTTCTTGGCCGCCCAATTGCAGACCGTCCCCGCCGCCAGCACGTCATCCGCGATGGTCCCCGGGTCAACCTTCTCGGCGGTGCGGGCCTGCTTGAACTTCACCACCACTTCGGGGGTGATCCGCCGCACGTCATCAAACCCGAGGATGCGGGCGAGGTGCCGGAAGACCCGGTGATACTTCCTCAGCGTGGCCTGAGAGGGGTTCCGTTCGGCAGCCCAAGCCTTCACCACCTCATCACCCGGAAGCGGCTGGCGGGTCCCTGCACCGGGCTCCTTGGGGGCAGGAAGCCGGGCAAGCATCGGGTCGGGTGAGTAGTCACCCTCTGCCCTCGCTTCCAAGACCCGCGCGGCACTCTGCTTTCGTTCCCAGATGGTCTCAGCCAGGAGCCGGACGCTTACCGGGTCCGCTGAAATGCCTCGCCCCTCCAGCACCCGCCGCGCCTCCGCGATGTCCTCCGGGCGAAGGTAGATGCCGGTCTCCCCGGCTTGATCGGCGGTGACATCGGCTAGGATTTCCCAATGCTCCGGGTCCCCTGGATCATCCTCCCAGTCCGCCACGAAGCCGCGATACCAGTCCGCCGCCACCTCCATGATCTCCCGGTGCGAAAGCGCCCGAGGGGGAGAGGCAACGGCTTCCGCGCGAGCTTGCATGGCGGCAATCTGGGCAAGCGCCTGCGGGGCCTTCTGGCGGGCCTCTGCGGCGTCCTTGGTGGCCAACCCGACCACCCATTCCCGAACCCCCGCAGCCGCCCGGAGCCGCAAGGGAACTGCCTTCCGAACGCGATAGATGCCAGTCTTCGGATGCTTGGTAGGACGGGTCATCGTAAGGGCCACCTTGTAGCACCTCCTTGTATCACCGGAGGCAGCCTAGACCCTTGTTTTGCCGAATTGTCCTTACCCATCAAGGGGGTAGGATGGTGCTGTTGGAGAGGATTGAACTCTCGACCTCTCCCTTACCAAGGGAGTGCTCTACCACTGAGCTACAACAGCAAATCGACGCGGTTCCTAGCCTTCGGCCTGATGCTTGGCAACCCCGCCCATCGTCGGAAATGACGAACCATATCGGAGCATCGCAACGCCGCGGATCCCGCAGCGAGGCATGTTCCTGAACCTGCGCGTGCGGCTTGCCCCGCGCAGGGTGCATGCCGCCCTCCCATCCGAACAAGCAGTCGGATCGCGAAGGGTCGAGCCAGGGATACATCGCATCGCCGCCCAAGGGGGAGCCACCGCCCCGCCGGTCAGCCGCCTTCGCCAAGCGGCTTGCGGCCCGCAAGGCGGCGGACCGCGGCGCGCAGCCAGCCCACGCGCTTCGCCCTCTCCCGCAGCGCGAGATGCGCTGCCTCGGCGGCCAGCACCAGGCGCCCCGCCGGGCTCAGCGCACGGTCGAGAGAGAACAGGGTCAGGCGCTCATTCGCCCAGTCGGACTTGTAGGCCTCGTCCCCGATGGTGAGGTCGAAAACCTCAAGCCCCTCCCCGATCGCGGCCGCGATGAGTTCGTCGATCAGGATCCGGCCGACCGAGTAGCGGAACCAATCGCCCGCCGACCAGCCGATCATCAGGTAGTAGAAGCGGCCGCGATGAACCATGCCCCAATGGGCCGCCACCACCTCCCCAGCTACGCGCAGCACGCTCGCCCGCACCTCGCCGTCGCCGGGCGCGCGTTGCGACATGCGGTCGTAGAAGGCGCGGAAGGCGGGGCGGGCGAAGGGGTCGGCACCGGTCGTCTCCAGAAAGCGGCGCGACTTGCGTTCGGCCATCGCGGCGACCGCCTCCGCCATCTGCGCCCCGGTCTGGGCGACGGCGTGCTCCACCGCGCCGATCTCGGCCAGCCGCCGGCGCTTGCGGCGGGTGTCGGCCGCGAGGTTGGACCGCAGCCCACGCCGGAAGGCCTCCACGCTGGAAGGCAGGCGCAGGTTGAGCGCGACGTCGGAAGGCCGGGCCCCGGGCAGGGTCACGAAGGGATTCGCCACGCCCAGGATGTCCTGCGGCATCTGGCCAAGCCGCAGCAGGTCAGCGCGCGGCAATGCGGCCAGGATGCGCGCCCAGAGCGGTGCGAAGCCCTCCGGCCCCAGCCGCTGCTGCCAGTCCGCGGCCAGCAGCGGGGCATGGTAATCCGTGACCTCCCCGCCGAGGAAGGCGATGGTCGCGATCCCCCGCCGCCGGGCCCAGCCAAGCGGAAGCAGCATCAGGGGCCGGCCGCCTTGTTCGACCATCACGACCAGCGGGCGGACCGCGACCTCGGCGCCGAGCGTCTCCACCCAGGTCGAGAGCCAGCCGAAGGTCTGGAACGCGGTGTGGACCAGGCTGTGTTCCGCCGCGCGCCAGGCGGGCTCGGCGTCGTTGAGATTCGTCAGGACGCGGAAGCTGGCAGGCCCGGGCGACGGGGCGAGGCAAGCCGATGCCAGGGATGGGGGGGCCGGCGTCACGAGGCGCTCTGCTTCAGCCTGGCCTGGGCCGGCGTCGCCCCCAGGATGGCGGCATGCGCCTTGGCCATCGTCGCGACCTCGATCCCCCGGCGCTGCACTTCGTCCAACACGCGGGCGATGTCGCCCGGCGTGGTGCCCCAGGGACTTGGCCGCGGCCGGACGTCGTGCGTCACCAGCACCACCCATGCATTCGTCGCAGCGGCGCGGTCCAGCGCCGCCGTGAACATGTCCCAGCGCATCGCGCAGGTCTCGATGGCGAGCGTCGCGAGCTGGGCGATGTCCACTGCGCCCTCGTTGATGCCGTGAAAGACGCCGCGCGCCACCGGGAAATGCCGGCGCACCATGGCTTTGGTGCGCGGGCAGGTGTCACCATAAGGATAGGCGAAGCTGTGGATCGGCGCCTCGCCCAGGCGGGAGGCGAGGTATTCCCGGTTCCGGGCCAGCTCGTCCATCACCTCAGCCCTGCTCAGCCCGGGCATCGAGACGTGGCTGAAGGTGTGGCAGCCAATCTCGTGCCCCGCCTCGGCCAGGCGCAGCAGGTCGTCACGGGTGAAGAAGGCCTCGCCATCCGCGCCGACGCCACCCTCGAGGCCACCGGAAACAAAATAGGTGCCGTGCATGCCCCGGGTGGCCAAGGCGTGCCCGCCCTCCACCGCGGCGCTGCGTGGGATGTCGTCGAAGACGACGCTGACCAGCGGGTGTTCCGCTCGGTTTTCGACCCGCGCGGCGCAGAAGCGTCTCGCAATGCGATCGAGGTTGCGCCGCTTGAGGCCATTCCATCGTTTGGAGATGCTCATCATCCAGCATTTATTCGACGAACCCGGCTTGCGATAGATGGATAATCGGCAATTTATCATCCATTTGTCCTCCCCCCTCGCGGGCGTATCCGGCACCGATCAGGCACCGCCTCGCTGGCCGTGGCGGCGCAAGCGGATTAGGCTCCCGCCCCGAAACAACCGGGAGGAACCGACCATGACGACCAGCGTGAAGGCGATGCTGGATGCCGCCAATGCCGCCGTGCCGCGCATCAGCGGGGCCGAAGCCATCGCTCTCGCTGGCCGGCCGGAGGTGCTGATCCTCGATGTCCGCGATGCCGCGGAAGTGAAGACGACCGGCAAGGCCAAGGGCGCGCTCGCCGTCTCGCGCGGGTTGCTGGAGTTCCGGGCCGACCCCGAGGCGCCGACGCATGACGCGCAGTTCGACCGCGCCAAGACCATCATCATCCATTGCGCCTCGGGCGGCCGCGCCGCACTCGCCGGGCAGACGCTGAAGGCCATGGGCTACAGCGATGTGCGCAACCTCGGCGGCTTCAAGGACTGGCTGGAGGCGGGCGGCGAGATCGAGCCCGCCTGAGGCGCAACCTTGCCCATCCGGGCGGCCGCGTGTAAGCCCTGCCGCCTGAGATCAACCCGAGAGAATTAGCAGGTCCCCGCCCATGGCGAAGATGCAGGCCAACCAGATGCGTGCCGGCATGGTCATCGAATTCGAAGGCCAGCGCTACACCATCATCAAGCAGAACATCATGATCCCGGGCAAGGGCAACGCGATCATCCAGGTGGACATGCGCAACATCAAGACGGGGTCCAAGAAGGACCAGCGTTGGCGCACCGCC
>JAIYCD010000272.1 GCA_027488195.1 Acetobacteraceae bacterium
AGGGCTTTTCCTGGCGCTGGTTCCAGCGCGCACTGAACTACGAGGATTTTCAGACCGGCTTCGCGCACAGCGTCTTCGTGGCCGCCATCGCCTCCACCCTTTCCGTCATCATCGGCAGCATGGCGGCCTATGCGATGGACCGCTACAGCTTCCGCGGCAAGGCAACGCTGGAGGCGCTGCTTCTGGCGCCGCTGGCCATCCCGCATTTCACCATCGGCCTCGGCGCCCTGATCCTGGCCGCGCAGCTCGGCCAATCGCGCGGCTGGCCGGTGGTGATCCTCGCGCATATCGTGCTGGTGCTGCCCTTCGTGCTGCGCAGCCTTTATGTCTCGCTGAAGAACATCGATCCGCGCCTGGAACTCGCGGCCCTTTCGCTGGGCGCGAAGCCGGGGCGCGTGATCTGGACCGTGACACTCCCGGCCCTGGCCCCGGGCCTGGCGGGGGGCTGGCTCTTTGCCGCCATCCTCTCCTTCAACGAATTCACCGCCTCGCTCTTCGTCACCTCGCAGCGCACGCAGACGCTGCCGGTCGCGATGTACAACTACGTCCGCGAATATGCCGACCCGTCCATGGCGGCGATCTCGGCGCTCTACATCCTGCTGACGACCATCCTGCTCGTCATCGCCAACCGCTTCCTTGGCCTTGGCCGCATCCTGGGGACTGAAGATGGCCGCAATTGACGCGCTGCGCCTTGAGGGGGTGACGAAGCGCTTCGGCGCCGTCACAGCCCTGCATGAGGCCTGGCTGAAGGTCCAGGATGGCGAGTTCATCACGCTGCTCGGCCCGTCGGGCTGCGGCAAGACGACGCTGCTGAACCTCATCGCCGGCTTCCTGGAGGCCGATGCGGGCGAGATCTTCATCGGGGCCAAGCTGGTGACGACGCTGCCCGTCTGGGAGCGCGACCTCGGCATGGTGTTCCAGTCCTATGCGCTGTTCCCGCACATGGATGTGGCGCGCAATGTCGGCTACGGGCTGCGCGCGCGGGGCGTCTCCAGATCCGAGGAGGCCGCGCGTGTCACCGAGGCGCTGGGCCTCGTGCGCCTCTCATCGCTCGCGGACCGGCGCCCGAAACAGCTCTCGGGCGGGCAGCAGCAGCGCGTGGCGCTGGCGCGCGCGCTGGTGATCCGCCCACGCCTGTTGCTGCTGGACGAGCCCTTCTCCGCCCTCGACCGCAATCTGCGCGCCGAGATGCAACTGGAGCTGAAGGAAATCCAGCGCCGCCTGGGTGTGACCACCATCTTCGTGACCCACGACCAGGGCGAGGCCATGTCCATGTCGGACCGCGTGGCCGTGATGTCGGAGGGGCGCATCCTCCAGCTCGACACGCCCGAGGCGATCTACAGCCGCCCGGCCCATCCCTTCGTCGCCGGCTTCATCGGCGATGCGACGGTGCTGCCGGGCCGGCTGCTGGCGCGCGATGGCGAGAGCGCGCGGGTCGAGGCCGCCGGCCTGCCTTTCACCGTACCCTCTGCGACACTGGGCCAATTGGCGCCCGGCGCCGCGGTCTCGGTCTATCTCCGGCCCGAGGATCTCCACCCCATCGAGGAGGGACCTGGATTGGAGGGCGTGGTGATCAGCCGCGCCTATCTGGGCGACCGGGCGGAGCTGGTGGTGGAATGCGGCGCGGCAGGCCGCCTCATGCTGCGCCTGCCCGGCCAGGCCGCCATGGCGCGCTGGCCCGTGGGGTCTTCGCTGCGCATCGGCTTCGGGGCGGCGCGGCCGGTCGCCTTCGCGGCGTAAGGCTCAGCGGAAGCGCAGCCCCTCCGGCAGGGCGGCCGCGAAATACCGCGCGTGGATGTCGTCGGTCGGGCCGTCGAGGAAGCGGAGGCGCAGAAAGGTGTTCTGGAAGCGGATCAGGTCCGGCTGCCCCAGCTGGGTGGCGAAGCCATGGCTCCAGGATTGCACATTGAGTTTCGGCACGAGGTCGAGATCGGGGCGCACCAGGCGCAAATCCCGCAGCTGCCGGTCATAGGTGACAGCCACATCCGCCTCGCCCAGCGGCACCATGTTGCCGCCCTGGCTCCATTGGGTGACGTAGTCGATCACCTGCTGGTCCTGGCAGGGTGGCGTGGGGCAGAAGGGCAGGCCGGTGGCCGAGACGAAGCTCGCGATCTGTTCGCGCAGCGCGGACTGGGTCGCGTCGGGGTTGGTCCAGGTGATGACGTTGACGGTCTGCGGATCGGCCGACTGCGCCAAGGCGGGGACGGCCAGGGGGGGCCGCGAAGCCGGCCGCCCAGTAGGTGATGTTCACACGGAGCACGCGGCGGCGGATGATGCCGGTGAGGCTGTCATCCAGGGGCTGGGCGCGGGCCGGGGCAGCAAGCAGGAGGGGGGCTGCGAGCAGCGTGCGCCGGGTGGGGGAATGTCGCTCGGCGCCCTCCTCAAGCATGTTCATCCCGCTCTCGCCCGCGCCTTGGCGCGCCCTGCCCTGCCGGGCCATGAGTCGCGCCCCGTTGTCTTGTTCCAAAAAAATGAGTGGAACAGCCGGCCCGCATCGATGCAGCGCAAGCTTGGGCATGGGAAGGTCAGAAGCCCGGCGCGGTTTCCGCATCCAGCGCGCGGGCCACATAGGCGGCCTGTTGCGGGGCGTAGCGCGTCCAGAGGCGGCGCAGTTCGGCCACCGGCTCTTCGTGCCAATCCACGCGAAGGTCCACCACGGGCCAGTCATGGCGGTCGGCCACCAGCATGCCCGCGCCGCGCTCATCATCGAACTCGCCACCCGCTTCGAGCCCGGCTTCAAGGGCCTGCACCAGGCGTTCGGCCAGCGGCGCGCCCTCGCTCGCGGTGAAGGCCTCCACCATCGCCCGGGGCACGGCGGTGTTGTCGAGAAGGTTGCCCATGGAGACGCAATCCTTCCCCACCGCCACCGCGTGCTCCGGCATGGCCTTGGCGCCGGAGAACCAGGCAATGCCGCCCATGCGGTCCACGACGGCGACCTGACGGTGATCCACGCCACGGGTGGATTTGAGCAGCGTCTCGAGCACCGCCTGCGCGCCCAGGCCCTGGCGCAGCAGGGTCAGCCCCTGCGGGCCGAGGGCCGGGTCCGAGAGGTTCTGCGTGGCGACGGCGCCGAGCGGCCCTGCCCAGGCGCAGCGCGCGGCGGTCGCGATGGAGGAGGAGGTGACGATGGTCCCGAAGGCCCCCGTCACGGCGCAGCGGGCGGTGAGCGAATAGGTCATGCGGTGAGGCTATCCTTGTCCGGCGGGCTGGAGAAGCTGGGTTTGCGCGGGCGCGATCGCCTCCCAGGCGTAGCGCATGGGCGTCATCCGCGCGGCCGCCCAGCTGGCATGCTGGTCGGCGTAATGCGGGCTGGCGGGATGGCCGGAGGCGCCGAGGAAGACGGACCAGAGGCTGTTCTCCCATTCGCCCACATCGAAGGCATAGCGCGAGAGCGCGCCATATTGCGTGCGCGGGCCCAAGGGGGCGATCAGGCCATTGGCCATGACGGTGTCGCCATCGCCGCCCAGCGCCTGGGCTGGTGGGTCGAGCACGAGCGCGGCCTCGGGGAAGAGCGATGAGAGCGGGTGGGTGAAGCGCGGGCGATGGATCTCGCCCCAGGGCTGCGTCGGAAGATCGACGGCGGTCTCCGCGAGCGCCTCGCGCAGGAGCGTGTTCCAGTCGCCGCCGCGCAGGAGGCTCGCGTCATCGCAGCGGAGCAGCGCGGGCAAGGCCCACCAGAGCTGGGTCAGCGGCGCGACGCCGGGCGCTGGCGCGAGATAGGGGTGGCCGGCGAGCGCGCCCAGGCCGCTCACCGCGGCGAAGCGCCGGGTCAGCGCCAGGCGGAAGGCGATGTAGCGCGCGGCGGTGACGGAGCGCGCATCCATGCGTGCATCCCAGGCGGCGAGCTCGGCGCGGAGCGCTTCGGCCGCGCCTTCGCACCGCATGGTCGCGAGGCGCGCGATGAAGTCCGCGGCAGGCTGGGACTGCACATCGCCATGGATGGTGGAGGCACCTTCGGGGCTGCGCAGCGCCGGCCGCTCCAGCAGCGCCAGGACGCGGCGGGCGCGGTAGGGCGGGTGGCAATCGGTGAGCAGATACTCGGGAAAATCCTCGGCCACGATGCGGTTATTGGCGGTGACGATGAGGCCGCCCTCGGGGTCATGCAGCACGGGCATGTCCTCATGCGCGATCCAGCCCTGCCATTCGTGATCGCCGGTCCAGCCGGGGACGGGCAGCCATCCATTCTCGCGCCCGCGCCTGGGCACGCGCGCGCGAAGCAGCCAGCCGATGCGCGGCGTGGTGTCGGCGGCGACGAGGTTGTGGTCGATCAGGCCCCAGCCGCGCGTGGCTTCGAACAATCCGTCCACGGTTTGCGCGCGCAGCATGCGGGGCAGGCAGTCGAAGGACAGGTCGGTCTCGGCGAATTGCACCGATTTGAGCGTGAGGGCGTGGCCGCGCGATGGGTCGCCCGCGATGACGGGGCCGTGGCGGGTCTCCATCACCTCGATGTCGCGCGGGGCTTCGCCGCGGATGGCGATGGTCTCGCTGCGGCGGCGCACCGGCTCCCAGCTTTCCTGGAAGAGCGCGTGCCGCGCGCCCGCGTCGAAGCGCTCGACATAGACGTCATGGATATCGGCGAAGCCATGGGTGACGCACCAGGCGACGCGCCCATTATGCGCGAAATGCGGAAAGCCCGGCACGCCGGGGACAGTGAGGCCGATCACGTCGAATTCCGGGCAGGCCAGGTGGCCTTGCGCGTACATGTTCGGCAGCTCGAAGACGCGGTGCGGATCACCCGCCAGGACGGGGCGGCCGGTGCTGCTGCGGGCGGCCGAGACCGCCCAGTTGTTGCTGCCGCCGCCGGTCGCGTCGGGGGCGGCGGCCTCCATCAGGGCGGCGACGGCGGGGGCGAGGTCGGAGAGGGCCGCACGCCAGCGCCGGGTGTCCTCGCCATGGGGCAGCAGCAGCATGTCCGCGCCGCCATCATCGTAGCGCAGGCTGGTCACCGCCTCGCCCGCCACGGGCAGGGCCGCGGCACGCCAGAGCTTGAACCAGACCGAACCCATCAGCAGGCCGAGGCGGCGCATCACGGCGATGGTATGCCAGCCCTCCCAGGACTCGGGCGTCGCGTTCAGCAATTGATATTCGAGGGCGAGCGGCGCGCCGGAGGCGATGAAGGCGTTCACGCCGGCGGCATAGGCCTCGATCATCGCGCGGGCTTCGGCGCCGAGGGCCGCCGCGTCGCGCTGGCTGACGCCGGCGACATCCAGCCGGCGGGCCAGCGCATCGGCGCCGAAGGCCCCCGCCCCCAGCCATTCCGCGCTGCGGCCGAGCGCGCGGCGGCGGTTCAGCTCCATCTGGAACAGGCGATCCTGCGCGTGGCAGAAGCCCTGGGCGAAGAAGGCATCCCTGGTGGAACCCGCGCGGATATGCGCGATGCCGAGCGCATCGCGCCGCACCTCGACCGGCGCTTCCAGCCCCGCGAGGCGCAGCGTGCCATCCAGTTGCGGCACCGCCTGCCCTGCCATCTCCGCGTAATTCATGCCTGCCCCCTGACGGCGCTGGACGCGCCTTGGGAATAGCAAATACCCTTCCCGGGAAAACGAACAGGGAGAGACGGCGATGATGGCGATCACGCGGCGCGCGGGCCTGGCTGGACTGGCGCTTCCCTTCCTGGCCGCGCGCTCTGAAGCGGCCGGCACGCTGAACCTGGTGCTGGAAAGCGAGGTCGTCATCCTCGACCCGCATGCCACCACGGCCGCCATCACCCGCACCTTTGCCACGCATGTGTTCGACACGCTCTACGCCATGGATGGCCAGGGCATGATCCGCCCGCAGATGGTGGAGGCGCATGAGACCAGCGCCGATGGCCTCACCTGGAATTTCCGGCTGCGCGAGGGGCTGAAATTCCACGATGGCGCGCCCGTCACCTCGGCCGATGTCGTCGCCAGCCTGGAGCGCTGGGCGCCGCGCGATGCGCTGGGCCGCATGCTCTGGGCCGCCAAGGCCGAGCTGGTGGCGGTGGATGCGCGCAGCTTCCGCCTCACGCTCTCGCGCCCCTTCCCGCTCGTGCTCGATGTGCTGGGCAAGCCCAATGCGCCGCTGCCGGTGATCCTTCCCGCGCGGCTGGCCGCGGTCCCGGTGGAGCAACGCATCCGCGAGATCATCGGCAGCGGTCCCTTCCGCTTCCGCGCGGCCGATTGGCGCCCCGGCAATGTCATGGTGCTGGAGCGCTTCGCGGATTACGTCCCCCGCGCCGAACCCGCCGACTTCCTGGCCGGCGGCAAGCGCGTTCACCTCGATGCCATCAACCTGCGCGTCATGCCGGACGCCGCCACCGGCGCCAGCGCGCTGATCGCGGGCGAGGTGGACTACATGCAGTTCCTCCCCTTCGACCTTCTGCCTCGCCTGGAACGCGCCCGTGGCGTGCGGATGCACGGCCTGGGCGGCATCCATCAATTCCAGGGCCATTTCCGCATCAACCACGCGGCCGCCCCCCTGGATGACCCCGCCATCCGCCAGGTGCTGTGGCGCTGCGTGGACCAGACGAGCATCCTCACCGCCATCGGCGTGCCGCCACAATTCCGCGCCCCCCCCTGCCCCTCCTTCTTCCTCTGCGACGCGCCGCTCGACAGCCGCGGCGGCGCCGAGATGGTGCGCCATGACGTGGCCGAAGCCCGCCGCCTGCTCGCCGCCACCTCCTATCGTGGCCAGCCGCTGACGATCCTGACCACGGCGGGCGGCATCAGCCAGACCGCCTCGCAGGTCATGATCCAATCCATGCAGCAGGCCGGCTTCAACGTGACCGAGCAGCTGATGGATTGGGGCACCCTTCTGGCCCGCCGCGCCCGGCGCGATGGCTGGAACATGTTCGCCGTCTTCGCCAACGGGACGGACATGTTCTCACCGCTCACGCATTTCTACATCGCCAACAGCTGCGCCGACTTCACGGGCTGGGATTGCGACCGCGACATCGCGCGCCTGGTGGGCGAATTCGCGCAGGCGACCGACGGCGCCGCACGCCAGCGCATCGCGGCCGAGATCCAGACGCGCGCAGTCCCGCATGTGCCAAGCGTGATCTGGGGGCAATTCACCATCCCCGCCGGCTACCGCGACCGCGTGCGCGACCTGCCACGCGCCGCCTATCCGATGTTCTGGGGGGCGCGGATTTGAGCGCGGATGCCGCGCTGCGGGCGCGGGCCGCGAAGGTCATTCCCGGCGGCATGTGGGGGCACCTCAACGCCGCCAAGCTGCCGGAGGGCTATCCGCAATTCTTCGCGCGCGGCGAGGGCGGGCATGTCTGGGATGTGGATGGCAACCGCTATGTGGACCTCATGTGCAGCTGGGGGCCCATCGTGCTCGGCCATCATGACCCGGTGGTGCAGGCGCACGCGCGGCGGCAGGCGGATCTGGGCGATTGCCTGAACGGGCCGGGCCCCGTGCTGGTGGAGCTGGCCGAACGCCTGGTGGAGCGCATCCCCGCCGCCGATTGGGCGATGTTCATGAAGAACGGCACGGATGCCACCACCGCCTGCGTCACCATCGCCCGCGCGGCGACGGGGCGGGGCACCATCCTGGTGGCAAACGGCTCCTATCATGGGGCCGCCCCCTGGTGCACGCCGGTGCCCGCGGGCACGCGGCCGGAGGACCGGGCGAACCAGGGGCGCTTCGACTACAATGACGTGGCGAGCCTGGAAGCCGCCGCCAGCGAGGCGGGGAGCGACCTGGCCGGCATCATCATCACCGCCTTCCGGCACGACAATGTGGTGGACCAGGAGCTGCCCAGCCGGGAATTCGCGGCCGCCGCGCGGCGGATCTGCGATGCGCGGGGCGCCGCGCTGATCCTGGACGATGTGCGCGCGGGGTTCCGGCTGCATCCCGGCGGCTCCTGGGAGGGCTTGGGGGTGCGGCCCGACCTCTCGGCCTGGAGCAAGGCCATCGCCAATGGGCATGCGCTGGCCGCCGTGACGGGGCGGGATTCGCTGCGGGAGGCGGCGGGGAGCGTCTTCGTCACCGGCTCCTTCTGGTGCTCGGCCGTCGCCATGGCCGCGGCCGTGGCGACGCTGGAAGAGCTGGAGCGGCGGGATGTGGTGGGGCATCTGGACCGGCTCGGCCGGATGCTGCGGGACGGGCTGGCCGAGCGGGCGCGGGGGTTCAATGTGGGGCTTCGGCAATCGGGGCCGGTCGCCATGCCGCTGTTCCTGTTCGAGGGGGACCAGGAATTCCAGGTGGGGCGCGCCTTTTGCGCGGCGGCGCTGAAGGCCGGCGCCTATCTGCACCCGCGGCACAACATGTTCCTGTGCGCGGCGCATACCGAGGCCGACATCGCCGCCGTATTGGATGCGGCGGAGGTGGGGTTCCGCGCCATCGCGTGACATCGGGGGCGGTTTCGGGCATCCAGGGCACGCCCCGAGGGCGGGCGGCAGAGGATGCATCATGGCGGCGAATCGTTCCGGTTTCCTGGACCTTTTGAAGCTGGTCCCGCAGGGGGGGCCAGCGATCCTGAACTGCTCCGTCACCAATATGTGCAACGCGACCTGCGACTTCTGCAATTTCGCGCATGACAAGGGCTTCGTGACGGACCGGCGGAGCATGAACGCCGACCTGTTTGCCGATGCGCTGGCGCATATGCGCCTGAAGGCCAATGTCCGCTTCGTGACCTTCATGGGCGGCGAGCCGCTGCTGCACCCGAAGATCCTGGAGATGACGCGCACCGCGAC
>JAIYCD010000159.1 GCA_027488195.1 Acetobacteraceae bacterium
CCCTTCGTAATCGTTTTCTGCGATCCATTCACCAAACGACACACGGCCCGACGGGCGCTTCTGCGCTCCGAACGGGCCACCGCGTCAACCCCGGGCCTGAACTGCCGAATTCGCGGCAGGGGCGACCGAAGCAAGGCGTTTGAACCAACATACCAGGACGCAACTTGCGAAACGTCCCGGCGAGATGCGGGTCTTAACCACCCCCCCGACCAGAGTCAAGCGAGGGGGTGGCGATTCGCCCCCGTCGGGGGCGTCCCTGGCGGCATGCGGCCAGGGGAATTCCGCATGCCGCTATTCGGCGGCCGCGGGGCTGGCATCCGGCTCGGCCAGCGCGGGCGTGGCGGGCAGGCGCCCGCTGTCCCGGCGCGCGGCCAGCACCTTCAGGCGGTTCATCACGGAGCCCGTGCCCGCCGGGATCAGGCGGCCCACGATCACGTTCTCCTTCAGGCCGCCCAGCGTATCCACCTTGCCGGCCGTGGCCGCCTCGGTGAGCACCCGGGTCGTCTCCTGGAAGGAGGCGGCCGAGATGAAGCTCTGCGTCTGCAGCGAAGCCTTGGTGATGCCCTGGAGCACCGGCTCCGCCCGCGCCGGGCGTTCGCCCAGCTTCAGGCGCTTCTCGTTCTCCGCATCGAATTCGAAGCGGTCCACCTGCTCGCCGATCAGGTAGGTCGTGTCGCCGGGCTCGACGATCTCGACCTTCTGCAGCATCTGGCGAACGATCACCTCGATGTGCTTGTCGTTGATCTTCACGCCCTGGAGGCGGTAGACGTCCTGGATCTCGTTCACCAGGTAGTTGGCAAGCGCCTCCACACCCAGCACGCGCAGGATGTCATGCGGCACGCGGGGGCCGTCCACCAGCGGGTCGCCGGCCTTCACGTAGTCGCCTTCCTGCACCGAGACGTGCTTGCCCTTCGGCACCAGGTATTCGCGCTCGAGCGGGGGCTCATCGCCCATCGGCTCGCTCTTCACGATCACGCGGCGCTTAGCCTTGTAGTCCTTGCCGAACTCCACGCGGCCATCGATGTCGCTGATGATGGCCGCATCCTTCGGACGGCGTGCCTCGAACAATTCGGCCACGCGGGGCAGACCACCCGTGATGTCACGCGTCTTGGACGATTCGCGCGGCATGCGGGCCACCACGTCGCCCGCTTCCACGGTCGCGCCATGATCCACGCTCAGCACCGTGTCGGGGCTGAGGAAGTAGCGCGCCTCGGCCCCGCTCGGCAGCTTCATGATCTCGCCGCGCGCATCCTTCATGACGATGCGCGGACGCAGATCGGCCGACTTGGCGGAGGCCTTGTAGTCCACGACCACCTTGGAGGTGAGGCCCGTCACATCGTCGGTCCGCTCGACCAGCGTGACGCCTTCGATCAGGTCCTGATATTCGACCTTGCCCTCGCGCTCCGTGATGATGGGAAGCGTGAAGGGGTCCCATTCGGCCAGCTTCTGGCCACGCTCGACCTTCGTGCCGTCCGTGATGAGCATCTTCGCGCCATAGGGCACGCGGAAGCGCGCACGCTCGCGGCCATTCGCATCCAGCAGGCCCACTTCGCAGTTGCGGCTCATCACGATCGGCGCGCCGGAGGAGTTGGTCACCAGCGAGAGGTTGTGCAGCTTGGCCGTCGAATCGACCGTGGCTTCCACGGCCGACTGCTCGGCGCCACGCTGCGCCGCACCGCCGATGTGGAAGGTGCGCATGGTCAGCTGCGTGCCCGGCTCACCAATGGACTGGGCCGCGATGACGCCCACCGCCTCGCCCATGTTCACGGGCGTGCCGCGCGCCAGGTCGCGGCCATAGCACTTGCCGCAGACGCCCTGGAGGGATTCGCAGGTCAGCACCGAGCGGATCTTCACCCCCTCGACGCCGGCCTTCTCGATGCGCTCGGCATCGGCTTCCTCGACCAGCATGTTCTTGGCGACGATGATCTCGCCCGTCGCCGGGTCGGTCACGTCTTCCTGCGTGGTGCGGCCGAGGATCCGCTCGCTCAGCGAGGAGACCACGTCACCACCATCCATGATGGCCCGCACATTCAGGCCGCGCTCGGTGCCGCAATCATCTTCCATGATGATGCAGTCCTGCGCCACGTCCACGAGACGACGCGTGAGGTAACCCGAGTTCGCCGTCTTCAAGGCGGTATCGGCCAGGCCCTTGCGGGCGCCGTGGGTGGAGTTGAAGTACTCCAGCACGGTCAGGCCTTCCTTGAAGTTCGAGATGATCGGCTGCTCGATGATCTCGCCCGACGGCTTGGCCATCAGCCCGCGCATGCCGGCCAGCTGACGCATCTGCGCGGGCGACCCACGCGCGCCGGAGTGCGACATCATCCAGACGGAGTTGGTCGGCTTGCCGACTTCCTGCTTCTGAATCTCGGCCATCATGGCTTTCGCCACTTCGTCCGTGCCACGCGACCAGGCGTCCACCACCTTGTTGTAGCGCTCGCCCGAGGTGATCAGGCCGTCCAGGTACTGCTGCTCGAACTCCTTCACCTCGGCCTTGGTGGAGGCGATGAAGCCCTCCTTCTCGGCCGGGATCATCATGTCGTTCTTGCCGAAGGAGATGCCGGCCTTGGCCGCGTGCTTGAAGCCGAGGCCCATCAGGCGATCGGCGAAGATCACGCTCTCCTTCTGGCCGCAATGACGATAGACGGCGTCGATCACGTCCGAGATGGACTTCTTGGTCAGCAGCCGGTTGATCAGCGAGAAGGGCAGCTGCGGATGCTTGGGCAGGAGTGCCCCCATCAGCATGCGGCCCGGCGTCGTCACCACGCGCTCGACGATGTGCTTGCCGTCCGGGTCCACCGTGGCGCGGCGGGTGCGGATCTTGGTGTGGATCGTCAGCGCCTTCACTTCGAGGGCGTGCTCGATCTCGCCGATGTCGCCGATCAGCGGGGCCTTGTCGTCCTCGGCCACGCGGAATTCCGGCGTGTCCAGGCTGAGGTAGTAGAGGCCCAGCACGATGTCCTGGCTCGGCACGATGATCGGCTTGCCATTGGCGGGGCTGAGGATGTTGTTGGTGGACATCATCAGCACGCGCGCTTCCAGCTGGGCCTCAAGGCTCAGGGGGACGTGCACGGCCATCTGGTCGCCGTCGAAGTCGGCGTTGAAGGCGGTGCAGACCAGCGGGTGCAGCTGGATCGCCTTGCCCTCGACCAGCACGGGCTCGAAAGCCTGGATGCCGAGGCGGTGCAGCGTGGGCGCGCGGTTCAGCAGAACCGGGTGCTCGCGGATCACCTCTTCCAGGATGTCCCAGACCTCCGGCCGCTCCTTCTCCACCATGCGCTTCGCCTGCTTGATGGTGCTGGCGTGGCCGTACTTCTCAAGCTTCGAGTAGATGAAGGGCTTGAACAGCTCGAGCGCCATCTTCTTCGGCAGGCCGCACTGGTGCAGCTTCAGCTCGGGGCCGACCACGATGACCGAACGACCCGAATAGTCCACGCGCTTGCCGAGCAGGTTCTGGCGGAACCGGCCCTGCTTGCCCTTCAGCATGTCCGAGAGCGACTTCAGCGGGCGCTTGTTCGCACCGGTGATCGCGCGGCCGCGGCGGCCATTGTCGAACAGCGCATCCACGGATTCCTGCAGCATGCGCTTCTCATTGCGCACGATGATATCCGGCGCGCGCAGCTCGATCAGGCGCTTCAGGCGGTTGTTGCGGTTGATGACGCGGCGATACAGGTCGTTCAGGTCCGAGGTCGCGAAGCGGCCACCATCGAGCGGCACCAGCGGGCGCAGCTCGGGCGGGATGACCGGCACGACGTCGAGGATCATCCATTCCGGACGCGCGCCCGACTCCGAGAAGGCCTCGATCAGCTTCAGGCGCTTGACCAGCTTCTTGCGCTTGGCCTCGGAGGTCGTCTCCTTCAGCTCGGCGCGCAGACGCACGGCGTCCTTGCCCATGTCCATGCCATGGAGGATCTCCTTCACCGCCTCGGCGCCGATGCCGACGCGGAAGGCGTCCTCGCCGAACTCATCCTGCTTGGCGACGAACTGGTCCTCGTTCAGCAGCGAGTGCAGCTTGAGGTCGGTCAGGCCCGGCTCGAGCACCACATAGGACTCGAAGTAGAGGACCTTCTCCAGCTCCTTCAGGCTCATATCGACCATGAGGCCGACGCGGCTGGGCAGGCTCTTCAGGAACCAGATATGGGCCACGGGAGCCGCCAGCTCGATATGGCCCATGCGCTCGCGCCGGACCTTGGCGAGGGTCACTTCCACGCCGCACTTCTCGCAGACGATGCCGCGGAACTTCATCCGCTTGTACTTGCCGCAGAGGCACTCGTAGTCCTTGATCGGGCCGAAGTTGCGGGCGCAGAACAGCCCGTCCCGCTCCGGCTTGAAGGTGCGGTAGTTGATCGTCTCGGGCTTCTTGATCTC
>JAIYCD010000162.1 GCA_027488195.1 Acetobacteraceae bacterium
CGGCCCTGCCGGGCGTCTTCGTCACCTGCTCGGCCGATGTGCTGCCGCAGATCAAGGAGTTCGAGCGCTTCTCGACCACGGCGGTGAACGCCTATGTCGGCCCCGTCGTCTCCCGCTATCTGACGCGGCTGGAAGCGCGGCTGCGCGAGGCGGGCTATGTGCAGCCCGTCTTCGTCATCCTCTCGCATGGCGGCATGGCGCCGATCGCGGAGGCGGCGCGGCTCGCCGTCGGCACCGCGCTCTCGGGCCCGGCGGGCGGTGTCGCGGCGGCGGTGGCGCTGGCCAGGCGCGGCATGGGTGAGCAGCTGGTCACGCTCGACATGGGCGGTACCTCGACCGACATCGCCCTCATCCAGGACGGCACGGCGACGCTCGGGCGCGGGCGCGAGGTGGGCGGCGAGCGCATCGCACTCGACAGCCTGGACATCATCACGCTGGGCGCCGGCGGCGGCTCCATCGCGCATCTGGGTTCGGGCGGCACGCTGGAGGTGGGTCCGCAATCGGCCGGCGCACGGCCTGGCCCCGCCTGCTACGGGAATGGCGGCACCGAGCCCACCGTGACCGACGCCAACCTCGCGCTCGGCTATCTCGACGCCACGCGCTTCCTCGGCGGCGCGCGGCTGCTGGATGCGGCGGCCTCCGAACGCGCCATCGCGGCGCTGGCGGGCAGGCTGAACCTCCCGACCGAGGCGACGGCGCTCGGCATTCATCGCCTGGTGAATGCCCGCATGGCCGATGGCGTGCGCGTGGCCACCGTCCGGCGCGGCGTGGACCCGCGCGGCGCGACCCTGCTGGCCTTTGGCGGCGCGGCCGGGCTGCATGCGAGTGCGGTCGCGCGGGATCTCGGCATGGCGCGCATCGCCGTGCCGCTCTTCGCCGCCGGGCTTTCCGCCTGGGGCATGCTCCAGACCGAGCTGCGGCACGAGATCGCGCGCAGCGTGGTCAGCGCCGCCGCCATGCCGGAGGATGCCGCACTCGCCACGCTCTTCGACGGGCTGGAGGAGGAGGCGCGCGGCCAGCTCGCGCAATGGTTCACGGGCGAGGTGCGGGGCCATCGCGCCGCCGATCTGCGCTATGGCGAGCAGGTCTTCGAGATCACGGTGAACCTCGATGGCGTGGCGGCCGATGGCGCCAGCCTGCGCCAGGCCTTCCATGCGCGCCACCGCGCCCTCTTCACCTATGATTTGCCGGAGGAGGAGGTGGTGCTGGTCACCGCCCGCGCCGCCGCCGCCGGCCTGCTGCCGCCCTTGCCCCAGCGCCCGGCCGGCGCTGCCACGCCGGCCGCGCCGCAAGGGACGCGCCGCGCCCTGCTGGAGGGCGGCTGGACGGATCTGCCGGTCTGGGATTTCGCCGCACTTGCAGCCGGCCAGGCGGTCGAAGGCCCCGCCATCATCGAGAGCGCCACCACCACCATCCTGCTGCTGCCCGGCGATCAGGCGGCGATGGAGGCGGGCGGCTGGCTGACGATCACCCTGTGATCAGGGGGCGCGATCCTGGCCTTCCCAGCCGGATTTGCGCTCATAATGCTTGTAGTACTTGTCGGTGATCTGCTGCGTCATCACCACGATGGCGACATCGGTCGTGTTGAACTGGTGGTCCAGCACCGCCCCATCGCCCACATAGCCGCCCAGGCGCAGATAGCCCTTGATGAGCGGCGGCAGGGACATCAGCGCCCGCTTGGCGTCGAAGCTGCCCGCGGGCAGCCGGTCCATCGGCAGGTAGCGCGAGGGCACGGCGCGCGGGCACAGCTCCGCCGGCGCCTGGTGATTCTGCGCGAGGTAGGAGAGCTGCGCCGCATTCGCATCGAGGTCGGTGCCCGGCAGGCTGGCACAGCCGAACATCAGCCCGATCTTGTGGTTGAACACATAGGCCGCGATGCCGCGCCAGAGCAGTTGCAGCGTGCCCCGCGTGCGATAGGCCAGATCGGTGCAGGAACGCCCGAGCTCCAGGATGCCGTGCTGGTAGTCGAGGATGGGCGTGATGTCGTACTCATCCTCGGAATAGAAGCGGCCGATGCGCTGGGCGGCGGAACGGCGGATCAGGCGATAGGTGCCCACCACGCTTTCCGGCCCCTCGCCGCGGTCATGATCCACCACCAGCAGGTGGTCCGCCACCGCGTCATAGGCATCGGCGTCGAGGCGGCTGGCCGTCGTCGCGGCATCGGCGCGGGCGCCCATCTCCTCGTAGAAGACGCGGTAGCGCAGCGCCTGGGCGGCGATCACCTCGGCCTCGCTCGTCGCGACGCGCACGCCGAGATTGCTGGAGCGGATCTCCTCGAAGGGCAGGTCCAGCATCATCGGCGGCGGCCGAAAATCTCGAGGCGGAGCTGGACGAGGTCGAAGCCCAGCCGGCCGGCGATCTCGCGCGCCAGGGCGTCGTGCTCGGCATCGGAGAACTCGATCACGTTGCCGGTGTCCACATCGATCAGATGGTGATGGATACCGCGATCGGCCGGGTCGAATCGGGCGCGGCCGCCGCCGAAGTCGCGGCGCTCCAGGATGCCCTTCTCCTCCAGCAGGCGGACGGTGCGGTAGACGGTGGCGACGGAGACGCGGTTGTCCAGCGCCACGGCGCGCCGGTACAGCTCCTCCACATCGGGGTGGTCTTCGCTTTCGGAGAGCACGCGCGCGATGAGGCGGCGCTGGCCCGTCATCTTGAGGCCGCGCTCCACGCAGATCTGTTCGATCCGGGACATGCCGTCGCTGATGGTCCCGCCCTCTCTGCCATCCTGGCCCGAACTCACCGGGCGCGGATCAGCCCATAGACCAAGATCGCGCCTGACAGAAGCCGCCCCGGCGCAGGAGGCCGGGGCAGCGCGGACGTCACGCGCCGGCCTTGCGCGATTGCGTGCCGAGGCCGATCTGCTTGGCGAGCGAGGAACGGTGCTTCGCGTAGTTCGGCGCCACCATCGGGTATTCAGGCGGCAGGCTCCACTTGTCGCGATATTGATCCGGCGTCATGCCATAGGAGGTCTGCAAGTGGCGCTTCAGCATCTTCAGCTTCTTGCCGTCCTCGAGACAGATCAGGTAATCCGGCGTGATGGATTTCTTCACGGGGACGGCGGGCATCTTCTTCTCGACCTCGACGCGGGCGGGAACGGTGCCCAGCGAGGCCAGCGTGCGGTGCACTTCCACGATCAGGTTCGGCAAGTCATTCACCGAAACCGGATTGTTCGAAACATGCGCGGAAACGATCTCGGCCGTCAGGCCCAAGAGATCGCCACCGGTTGAGGCATCGGACATGGTTTTTCTTTCCAACTTCACTTCATCAAGTGAATAGCGAGTTCATCTGCCGTTTTGCAAGATGCATCCGGGCCGATTTGGTGCGGGCGGCAAAAAATCAGCAAGGATGACGATCTTGGTCCTCGACGTTACAGCCGATATCTGCCCGATGACCTTTGTTCGAACCCGGTTACAACTGGACAAGCTGCCGGCCGGGGCGGTCCTGGAGATTCTCTACAAGGGCGAGGAGCCGCGCCGGAACCTGCCCCGCAGCCTGACGGAGCAGGGGCATGAGGTGCTGGAGCAGGTCCATGGCGAGGACGGCCAGGGCCGGCTGCGCGTCCGCAAGGCCGGCTGAAACGCCTGAATCAGGCCTCAGCGGCCGGTCATGATCCGCTCGACCAGCTGCTTCACCGTCGGCACGAAGCCGTTGGAGTAGAAGGGGTCGGAGCTGAAGCGATAGGCATTGTGCCCGGCGAACATCAGGTTGTTCTCCAGGCTGCCATCATGCGCGATGTCCTGCAGGGTCTTCTGGATGCAGAAGCTGCGCGGGTCCGCTTTCTTGCCCGTGCTGAAATCGGGCTCGATCTGCGTCCAGTTGCTGAAGCGGCAATGGCTGAGGCAGCCCATGCAGGCCACCTGGTCGGCCAGGATCTCCTGCCCATTGGCGGGCGTCACGAAGATCAGGGTCGAATCCGGGGTGCGCATCGCCTCGGTATAGCCGGCCTGGGTCCAGGCCTGGGCGCGGGCGCGGTCGCCCGGCGTCAGCCAGACCAGGCGCTTGCGCGGGCCCACGCCGAATTCGGCGGTGTGCTCGCCCACGGGCTCGGAGGTATAGGCCACCTGCCGCTCATTCCGGGCTTCGAGATCCCGGAGAAAATCGTTGCGGACGGCCGAGGAGTAGAAGCCGGTGGGCGAGAAGGGCTGCAGCAGCACATCGCCCGATTGCAGATGCACCAGGCGCTGCTTCCAGGCCTCGCTGATCGGGCTTTCCTGGGTCAGCAGCGGACGGGTGCCGAACTGGAAGGCGATGGGGCCGAGCTCGGGGTTGTCGATCCAGTCGGACCATTCCTCCAGCCACCAGACGCCGCCCGCCATGATGATCGGCGTCTCGTCCAGCCCGAAGGCGCGCATCTGTTCGCGCAGCTTGCGGACGCGCTCATAGGGCGCCTCGGGCTTCTTCGGGTCTTCGCTGTTGGAGAGGCCGTTATGGCCGCCGGCCAGCCAGGGATCTTCGTAGACCACGCCGCCCAGCCACTCGCTGACCTTGGAGTAGCTACGCTTCCACAAGGCGGAAAAAGCACGAGCGGAGGAGACGATGGGGTAGTAATGGACGCCGAAATCCTTCGCGATCTCGGCCAGGCGATAAGGCATGCCCGCACCGCAGGTCACGCCGTTGACGAGGCCCGGAGCCCCTTCCAGCACGCCGCGGATCACGCGCTCGGCGCCGCCCATCTCCCAGAGGATATTGGCGTGGATGCGCGCATCCTTGCCGCCCACCTCACGCGCCTCGCGCGCCTGGGCGATGCCGCCGGCGATGCCGTAGGCGACCAGCTCTTCATGGCGGTCGCGCCGGGTCTTGCCGGAATAGATCTGCCGGATGGTCCGGCCTTCGCTGTCATAGCTGTCGGCATTCACGGCCGAGAAGGTGCCGACACCGCCGGCCGCCGCCCAGGCGCCCGCCGTCAGGCCATTGCTCACGGCGACGCCCTTGCCGCCCTCGACGAGGGGAAGGACCTCGGCGCCGCCCATGCGGATGGTATTGATCGCCTTCACTGCTGCTGCCGCCTCTGCCGTGCCGAATTCTTGGATTGTGAAGTTATGGCGAAACCGTCCGGCGCAAGAAAGCACCGGACGGTTTCGTTGTTCAAGTCACCCGCAAAACGTTAATCAGTCGTCGCGGCTGCGGCGCGGCCCACGATCGCGGCCCTCGCGGCGGGGGCGCTCCTCGCCCTCACCTTCCGCGCGCGGGCGGCGCTCGCCCACCTGCTCGGTGATATCAGCGCCCGTGGCCTGGTCCACCACGCGCATCGAGAGCTTCACCTTGCCGCGGTCGTCGAAGCCGATGACCTTGACCTTCACGGCATCGCCTTCCTTGACGATGTCGGTGGTGCGGTTCACGCGCTCATTGGCCAGCTCGCTGATGTGCACGAGGCCGTCCTTGGCGCCCAGGAAGTTCACGAAGGCGCCGAATTCGGCGGTCTTCACGACCTTGCCATTGTAGATGGCGCCGATCTCGGCCTCGGCCGTGATGCCCTTGATGCGGTCGATCGCGGCCTGGGTCGCCTCGGGGTTGCTGGACGCGATCTTGATCGTGCCGTCATCCTCGATGTCGATCTTCGTGCCGGTCTGCTCGACGATCTCGCGGATCACCTTGCCGCCCGTGCCGATCACGTCACGGATCTTGTCCTTCGGCACCTGGATCACGGTGATGCGCGGCGCGGTCGCCGCCATCTCGCCGCGGGCGCCGGTGATGGCCTTGGCCATCTCGCCCAGGATGTGGAAGCGGCCATCCTTCGCCTGGTCGAGCGCGGTGCGCATGATGTCGAAGGTGATGGAGGTGATCTTGATGTCCATCTGGAGGGCGGTGATGCCCGCCTCCGTGCCGGCCACCTTGAAATCCATGTCGCCGAGGTGATCCTCGTCGCCCAGGATGTCGGAGAGGACCGCGAAGCCGCGGTCTTCCTTGATCAGGCCCATGGCGATGCCGGCCACCGGGCGCAGCAGCGGGCAGCCGCTGTCCATCAGCGCGAGCGACGTCCCGCAGACAGTCGCCATCGACGACGAGCCGTTGCTCTCCGTGATCTCGGAGACGACGCGCATCGTGTAGGGGAACTTCTCCTTCTCCGGCAGCAGCGGGCGGATCGCGCGCCAGGCGAGCTTGCC
>JAIYCD010000031.1 GCA_027488195.1 Acetobacteraceae bacterium
CGCTCTCGCCCTTCAGTTCGGAGCCGAGGCCGCCGAAGAACTCGAAGACATCGGCGACGACGTTGGCCTCGACCCGGCTCTCGGTGCGCAGCGCCTTGCCGGTTTCCAGCGCGATCAGCCGCGCCAACTCCTCCTGGTGTTCCTTCAGCAAGGCGGCGCATTGATGCACCAGGGCGCCGCGCTTGCGCGCCGGCACCTTGGCCCATTCCTTCTGGGCGCGGGCAGCGTCACGGACGGCGGCGTCCACATCGGCCGCATCGCCCTCGGCGGCGGAGGCCACCTGGATGCCGGTGGCCGGGTTCACCACGGCGAAGCTCTTGCCGCTGACCGCGGGCACGTAGCGGCCCCCGATGAAATGCAGGCCGGACATGGCCGTCGCCAGCTTCTGCTGGTCCAGGCAGGGGGCGGCGGGGGTGGGGTGCGGCGTATCGAGCATCGGGATCATTCCTCAGGGCAACTGGCAGCAGGGCACTTGGCGGCGGACCATGCGCCGGATGGGGGGGAGGGGGCAAGTCTCGGCTGAATCGCAACCCTTGGGGGCTTGGCCGGTTCAGCCGATCACCAGCAAAGGAATGCGCCATGTCCCCGAACGAGGACGAAGCCCGCACCAAGGTCCGTGAACTGATCGAGCATATCCGCGTCGTCATGCTGGTCACGCTGGATGCCGCTGGCGGACTTGCTGCCCGGCCCATCTCCGTCCTGGCCGTCGAGGGCGACACGGTCTGGTTCTTCACCGATGTCGACAGGCCCAAGACCATGGCGATCGGGCAGGACCACGCGGCTCTGCTGGCCGCCGCCAGCCCCTCGAACCAGGAATGCATCTCGGTGCGCGGCACGGCCAGGGTGATGCAGGACCCGGAGCAGCAGAAGGCCCTCTGGACCGAGGCGGCGCGGCTGTGGTTCCCGGATGGCGCGGGCAGCCCCAACCTGGCGCTGATCGCGGTCGGGATGGACGGGGCGGAATACTGAGACAGCCCGGCCTCCAGCGCGCGCTTCGCCATCGGCTATGTGAAGGCATTGCTGACCAAGACGACGCCCGAGATGGGCGAGAACGCCCAGCTGCGCTTCGGCCAGGGATGAGCGAGGCGAGCCGCCCGGCGGGTCAGCCTGGACGCGTCGGGGGCAGGTGGGCGCAAAAGCCGAGGATGCGCGCGGCGATGGCATCCCATTGCTGCGGCCCGAAGTCGCAGGCATGGCCAGCCTCGAGGAACTCGACGGTGACCGCCGGCGAGAGGCGATACTGATCCAGGATCTCTCGGCCGCCATAGGGGTCCGAGACGCCTTGCAGGATCAGCGTCGGTGTCATCAGCCGGGCGAGATGGGCGTAGCGCTTGGGCTGATCCGGCGCGCCTGGGCGGCGGAAGGGGTAGCCGAGGCAGATGACGGCCCGGACGCGCCGTTGCAGCGCGAAACGCGTCACCACCCTGGCGCCGGAGGAGCGCCCGATGAGGATGGCGTCCTCCGTCCCGGCCAGGGCCTGCTCCAACTGGGCCAGCCGGCGCTGGATGTTCTTGTCGAACCGATCGAGGCCAGCCTCCCGCATGAGGTCTGACTGACCTGTCCAGGCGTTGGCATGGACCGCGAGCCGCAGGCGCAGCGGAGTCTCCACGTTGGTCTTCGCGCTGTAGGAATCGCCGTCGAGTTGAAAGACCGGTCCGAGCATGATCCCGCTGGTGCTGCTGGTAAGGCGAGGCAGGCTCCTCCACGGAACCCGAGGGGTAGTGTGCGGCCTTGCGCAGGCGGCCCGTCTTGCCCGGCCACGCTCTCGCGCATAAGCACGCGCTCAGCACGGAGCCAAGACATGTCCCAGCCATCCGGCCCGCTCAAGGGCCTTCGCGTTCTCGACCTCACCCGCGTCCTCGCCGGGCCCACCTGCACGCAGATGCTGGGCGACCTGGGCGCCGAGATCATCAAGATCGAAAAGCCCGACAGCGGCGACGACACGCGCGGCTTCGCGCCCCCCTTCTGGCCGGAGACGAAGGAGAGCGCCTATTTCCTCGGCGTGAACCGCAACAAGCAGTCGGTGACGGTGGACATCGCCAAGCCCGAAGGCCAGGCGCTGGTCCACAAGCTGCTGGAGCATTGCGACATCCTGGCCGAGAACTTCAAGGTCGGCGCGCTCGCCAAATACGGGCTGGGCTATGAGCAGCTGAAGGCCAAGCACCCGAAGCTGATCTACTGCTCGATCACCGGCTTCGGCCAGACCGGCCCCTATGCGCCGCGCCCGGGCTATGACGCGCTGATCCAGGCGATGGGCGGCATCATGTCGCTGACGGGCGAGCCCAATGGCTCGCCGGAGAAGGCGGGCGTGCCGGTGGCGGACCTCTTCGCCGGGCTCTATGGCTGCATCGGCATCCTGGCCGCCGTGAACCACCGCAACAACACGGGCGAAGGCCAGCACATCGACATCGGCATGCTGGACACCCATGTCGCCTGGCTCGCGAATCAGGGGATGAACTACCTGGCGACGGGCGAGAACCCGCCGCGCCTGGGCAACCAGCACCCCAACATCAGCCCCTACCAGGAATACCCGACGAAGGATGGCTACCTGATCCTCGCCGTCGGCAACGACCCGACCTTCGAGCGCTTCTGCAAGAATTTCGGCCTGGACGACCTGCCGGGCGACCCGCGCTTCGCTACGAATGCCAACCGCGTCGCCAACCGGGACCTCGTCACGCAGACGCTGACGCCCGTGATGAAGTCCCGCACCACATCCGAGTGGGTGGAGGCGCTGGAGGCGCTGAAGATCGGCTGCGGGCCGATCAACACGCTGAAGGATGTGTTCGCCGACCCGCATGTCATCGCGCGCGAGATGGTGGTCAAGATGCAGCATGCCTCCGGCCAGGAGATCGAGGTGATCGCCAATCCGGTGAAGCTCTCGGCCACGCCGCCCGACTACCGTTCGCCCCCGCCCGTGCTGGGCGAGCACAGCGAGAGCGTGTTGACCCGCCTGCTCGGCATGAGCGGCGCCGAGATCGCGGCGCTGCGCGAGAAGGGGATCGTCTGACGATGGAGCGGCCCCGCTTCGGCGCCGTGAGCGGCCCCTTCGAGGGCACGCCCGAGAGCCGGACCGTGCCGCTGCGCTGGGTGGAATGGGGCCCGGCTTCCGGCAAGCCCGTGGTCTGCGTGCACGGCCTGACCCGCAACGCGCGGGATTTCGACGTGCTGGCGCGGCATCTGGCGGGGCAGGGGCGGCGCGTGATCTGCGTGGACGTGCCCGGGCGCGGTCTCTCCGGCTGGCTGCCCGAGGGGCGCTTCTACGCCGTGCCGCACTACATCGCCGCCATGATGCCGCTGCTGACGACGCTCGGCGAATTCGACTGGGTCGGCACCTCGATGGGCGGGCTGATCGGCATGGGCGTCTGTGCCACGCCTGGCCTTCAGATGCGGCGCTTCGTGATCAACGACATCGGCCCCTTCGTGCCGGTGGCCGCCCTTGAGCGCATCCGCACCTATCTGAGCGAGCCGCGCCTCTTCGCGGACATCGCGGGCCTGGAGGCCTATCTGCGCCAGGTGCATGCGCCCTTCGGCCCGCTCTCGGATGAGGAATGGGCGCATCTGGCCCATTACAGCGCGCGGATGCGGCCCGATGGCCAGGTGGCGCTGCATTACGACCCGGCGATCATGGACCCCATGCAGGGCGAACTCGCCGATGTGGACCTCTGGCCGCTCTGGCCCGTGGTGGCGAGCCGGCCGGTGCTGGTGCTGCGCGGCGAACGCTCGGACCTGTTGCTGCGCGAGACCGCCGCGCGCATGGGCGAGAGCCCGGGCGTGCGCGTCGCCACCATCCCGCGCTGCGGCCATGCGCCGGCATTGATGGAGCCCGCGCAGGTCGCGCTCGTCGCCGACTTCCTGGCCTGATCGCCGAGACGCCGGCCCAAGGCGGTTTCTGGGCCGGCATCATGGCCCTGTTGCCGCGGCTCCTGCCGCTGGTGGGCGGGCTGATCCTGCTGCTGATCCTGGTGGATGAATTGCAGCGCGACGGCATCGAGGTGCAGCCCATTTCCGTGCCGGCCCGGCTCGTCGAGGCCGGGCTCACGCCCGATGTTGTCGCACTCCGCCTGACCGACGCCATCATGCACCTGCAGGACAGTGTGGGCGGCGAACCGCGCCGACGCACCGGCGCCGATGTGGGCGGCGCCCACCCCGATTTCACCGTGCCGCTGACGGGGCTTTCGCTGCGCTCCGTCGCCAGCACGCTGCGTGGCATGCTGGGCATCCAGGAGCGCCGCGTCTCGGGCGAGGTGACGGTGGATGGCGAGACGCTGCGGCTGCGGCTGCGCCTCTCGGGCCAAGGCGTCATCGCCGATGTCGCGGCCAGCAATCCGGATGCGCTGATCCGCGCCGGCGCGCCGCAGGTCTGGCGGGTGGTGCAGCCGGTGCTCTACGCCTGGTGGCTCTCGACCGAGGCGCCGAGCGAGGCGGAAATGCGCGAGACACTGACCGACATGATGCACAGCGCCGGATCGGACCGGATGCTGATGCGCACCACCCAGCTTCTGCTCGGCCGTTCCCTCACGCGCATGGGCGAGGCGGAGGCGGCGCTGGCGATCAGCGAGGCGCAGCTGCGGGAGTTCCCGGACTACGGTCCGGCGCATCATGCGCGCGGCCGGGCGCTGCGCGAGCTGGGCCGCCTCGATGAGGCGATGGCCGCTTTCGAAGCCTCGCAGCGCGCGCTCCCCCATGTCGCCTTCCCGCGCGTGGGCCAGGCGCAGGTGCTGCGCGACCGCGGGCAGAACCAGGCGGCCTATGACCTGCTGGTGCAACCGGTGCGAGACAATGCGGTGGATGCGCAGGGCAAGGTGGAGCTGGCCTATGCGCTGATCGCGCTTGGCCGCGCGCGGGAGGTGCTGCCGCTCGCCCGCCGCGCCGTGGCGGAGGATGCGAAGAACCCCTCGGCCCATGCGGTGCTGGGCCAGGCGCTGCTCGTCCTGCGGCAGCCGGAGGCGGCGCGGCCCGTCATCGCCGCCGTGCCGCGCCTGAGAGAGCGGCTGGCCGCGCTCTGAGCCTATTCCGGCTGGACGCCGGCCGCGCGCAGGATCGCCGTCTGCTGGGTGATGCTGGCACGGATCAGCCCCATCACCTGCGCCGGCGTGTCATATCCGGCGCGCGGTGCCACGCCCGCGAGTTCGGCGAGGCGCGGCGCCGTCTGCTGGACGGCGGCGCGGAAGGCCTCGCCCAGCGCGGCCACGATGGGGGCGGGGGTCTGCGCCGGGGCGACGATGGGGAAGTATTCTTCCAGCACGACACCGGCGAGGCCGGCCTCGGGCGCCGAGGGCACGTCGGGCAGGACGGGCGTGCGGGCATCGGCCAGCACCATCAGGGCGCGCAGCGCGCCCCCGCGCACCTGGCCGATGGAGGAGGCCATGGTGGGCAGGCCCACCCTCACCTCGCCGCCCACCAGCGCCGCGACGGAGGGTCCGCCGCCGCGGTAATGCACCACGTCGGATTCCACGCGGGCGATGGAGCGGAAGAGCTCGGCCGCCACATGCACGCCGCTGCCATTGCCGGTGGCGGCGATGTGGTAGTTCTGGGGCGTGGCGCGCATCAGGGCCACCAGTTCCTGCGCGGTGCGCGCGGGGACCTGCGGGTTCACGACGAGCACGTAGGGCGAGAAGCCGGCGACAGCGATGCCGGTGAAATCCTCCAGCGTGTTGTAGGGCACGCGGGCGACGATGGCGGGCACGGTCGGCAAGGAGGAGTTGATGAGCAGCGTCTGCCCATCGGGCGCGGCGCGGGCCGCGGCCTCGGCGCCGATGACGCTGCCGGCGCCGGCGCGGTTCTCGATGACGACCGGCTGCCCAAGGATCTGGCCCGCCGCCTCGCCCACGATGCGGCCCACGATGTCGTTCGAGCCACCGGGCGCGAAGGGCACGATGAGGCGGATGGGCCGCGTGGGCCGCCAGGCCTGGGCGAGGGCGGGCCCGGGCAGCAGGGCGAGGCCTGTGGCGAAGAGGCGGCGACGTGTCGGCATGATTTCCCCCAGTTTATGTTTCCCGAGGATGGCAGCCCCGGTCGCCCGGGGGAAGCCTTTGTGATGGGGTCTGGGGCCTCTCGGCCCCAGCCGCCGGAGGCCCTTCTCTCGTTACCCAGCCTTGATGATCTTCGCCGCCTTTACCGCGAAATAGGTGAGGATTCCATTCGCCCCGGCGCGCTTGAAGCACATCAGGCTTTCCATCATCGCGCGGTC
>JAIYCD010000346.1 GCA_027488195.1 Acetobacteraceae bacterium
CGAAGAGCCTCCCGGCCGCGGCGCGCAACGCAGTTTTCCGCAGCCTGATCAAGAACAACCTGCTGACCGAGATCAACGCCCCGCGGGACTACGTGGGCCTGGGCTGGCGCCAGGATGACGACGGCACCTGGATTGTGGCGCGTATCACCGACGAGGGGCTGCGCGCCATCGGCATCGACCCGAACGAGGGCGACGCGGCGGCCGGCGAGCCCGACTGCTCGGGCATCGAGGGCAGCGTGCCCGACACGGCGCCCCCGGGTGCGGCGGACCCGGCGCCGCCGGGTGAGGACGCCCCGGCGCCCGAAGCCGCCCAGGCCGCGCCCCTGACGGAGGAGATCGCGCTGCTCGACCAAGCCCTCGCTGCGCGCGCCGCCACGCCGCGCGCCAGCCTGCGCGACGCCGCCGCGGCGATCCTCGCCACCTGGGATGACGAGGCCAACCGCGAGGGCGACATGATCGGTGCACTCGACGCGCCGATGGAAGCGCTCCGCACCCTGCTCGCCGGCAAGCCCACCCGCATCGCGCGCGAGCCCGGCGCGCCGCGCAAGCCGCGCGAGGGCACCAAGCAGGAGCAGGTGCTGGCCATGCTCCGCCGCCCTGAAGGGGCGACGGTGGCGCAGATCGCCGAGGCCACCGGCTGGGCGCAGCACACGGTCCGTGGCTTCTTCGCCGGGCTGAAGAAGAAGGGCCACGCGGTCGAGGTGAAGTCGCGCGAGCGGATGGTCGGCCCCAACAAGACGGGCGCGAAGGGCTCCTTCACGATCTACGCCCTGGTCGAGTGAAGCGTCTCAGCCACGCCACTGAACATGATCGGAATCGCCGGGGATCATCCAGATTCCCGGCGCTCTATTGAGTTGGCTGCGTTCCGACACAGCGCGAATCGTCCGTCACGCGCAGGGGCATCCCGCCCCGCCGAGACGGAGACGACGATGAGCACCACCATCCTCCCGCACGAGACCGCCGAAGGTCCGCAGGATCGCGCCGCCTGGCAGCAGCTGCTCGCCACCGCGCCGCGCAGCACCGACAGCGTGGGCCGCGCGACGATCCAGGTCTGCACCGCCAGCGACGGCCGCGGGATCTTTGCCACGGTGGACTACGCCACCTGGCAGACCGAGAAGGAAGAGGGTTGATGCCCTCCGAACACCGCTGGATCATCCTGGCCCAGGACGGCCGGCATGTGACGACGGGGCGCGCCGCACCGCCCAGCGAGGCGGAGGTCGAAGCCGCTGCCGCGGCGCTCGCCGCGCAGGGCCTTGCCGGTTGGCTCGCCACGCTGGACGGAAACTACTGGTCGCGCCGCCGCGTGGCGCTCGCGCCCGTGCAGATGCTCGGCGACGCCGCCGCGCTCGATTGGTCCGCCGCGGTCGCCGCATTCGATGCCGCTCGCAAGGTAGCCACGACGCTCCGCTGACGCATCATGCCGCGAGTGCCACACCACGCGCTGCGGCCACGTCCCGGAACACCCGATCCTCACCCGCGAGCACCGCGGCCTTGCCGGTGAGGTTCTGCCAGCGCTGAATGGCCACATCGACATAGCGCGGATCGATATCCACCGCGTAGCAGGCGCGGCCCGCGGTCTCCGCTGCGATCAGCGTCGTGCCGCTGCCGAGGAACGGATCGTAGATCGCCTCGCCGGCGGCGCTGTTGTTGATGATGGGGCGGCGCATGCATTCGACTGGCTTCTGCGTGCCGTGCACCGTGGCGGCGTCCTCGTCACCGCCATTCGAGATGGCCCATAGGGTCGCCTGGTCCCGCGCGCCCTGCCAGTGGCCGGTCGCACCCTTGCGCACGGCATAGAGGCAGGGCTCGTGCTGCCAGTGATAATCGCCACGCCCCAGCACGAAGCGCGACTTGGCCCAGACGATTTGGCTGCGGATCACGAAGCCGGTCGCCTCAAGGCTGTCGATCACCGTGCGGCTGTGCACGCCAGCGTGCCAGACATAGGCCACATCGCCAGGGAACAGCGCCCAGGCCTGGCGCCAGTCAGCGCGGTCGTCATTCGCCACCTTGCCGGTGCGCGTTGTGGCCGAGACGCCGGCCTCGTTCCGCCATTCGGGATCGTAGTTCACGCCATAGGGCGGATCAGTGATCATCAGATGCGGCGTAGCGCCATCCAGCAGGCGCGCGACGTCGACCGCGCTGGTGGCATCGCCGCAGAGCAGCCGGTGGGGCCCAAGCTGCCAGATGTCGCCAGCCCGCGTGACCGGCACGACAGGCGGCTCGGGCGACGGTGCATCGGGATCGCCGGCGGCGCCGCCCGCCTCATCGTCCGCGGCGTCGGCCAGCAACCGGTCGAGCATCGCCTGGTCGAAGCCTATGACGGCAAGGTCGAATTCATCCGCGCGCAGTTCCCGCAGCTCCGCGGCGAGCAGGCTCTCGTCCCAGGTCGAATTCAACGCTAGCTGGTTGTCTGCCAGCCGAAAGGCCCGCGCCTGCGCCTCATTCAGATGGCCGAGCCGGATGGCGGGCACCGCGTCGAGGCCGAGGGCCTTGGCGGCGAGCACGCGGCCATGGCCCGCGATCAGAACGCCGGCATCATCTACGAGCACCGGCACGTTGAAGCCAAACTCGGCAATGGACGCCGCCAGCTGCGCCACCTGCTCGGTGGGGTGCATGCGCGCATTGGCGGCATAGGCCGCGAGCGATGCCACCGGCATCATCTCCATCTGAAGGTCAGGCCGCATCGGCAGTGACCTCCATCCGCGCCGCGGCAACGGCATCATAATCACGCCCATCATCGGCCAGCGTCACTGACAGGTCAGGATGCAGCATCCGCCAGCGGGCGATCGCCAGGTCGACATAGGCGGGCGCCAGTTCGATCGCGCACACGCGGCGGCTGGTGCGCTGGCCGGCCAGGATGGTCGTTCCGCTGCCGCCGAAGGGCTCGAACACGACCTCGCCCTCGTCGGTGTATGTCCGCATCAGGAACTCGGGCAGCACCACCGGGAATACCGCAGGATGCTCCGTTTCGATGCCGCGGCCTTTGTGCCGGGTCAGTCGCAGCACGTTGTCGGGGATCCGGAAGTCCTGCACCGGCAGGCCGGCGTGCTGGTATTCGGAGATGGTCCCATCGGCGGCGCGCAGCCCGCTGCCCTTGTTCGGCGTGCCGGCCCATTTGCAGGGGACGATCTTGTTCGCCTGCCGGGCCTGGCGGTTGAAGTGGAA
>JAIYCD010000045.1 GCA_027488195.1 Acetobacteraceae bacterium
CCGTGATGGCCGAGGAGGCCCGCGCCGCCGCCAAGGCCGCCGAGGCGGCGGTGATGGCGGGCGCGCCTCTGGGCCCGCTGCACGGCATCCCCATCGGCGTGAAGGATTTGCTGGATGTCCAGGGCGCCCCCACCCGCATGGGCAGCCGCATCTTCGACGATGCCACGCCCGCGAAAGGCGATGCCGTGCCCGTCGCCCGGCTGCGCGCGGCCGGCGCCATCCTCTTCGGCAAGACCACCACCCCCGAATATGGCGTGAAGGGCCTGACCGATGGCCCCGCCTTCGGCATCACCCGCAACCCCTGGAACCTCGAGCGCACGGCCGGCGGTTCCTCCGGCGGCAGCGCGGCGGCGGTGGCGGCGGGGCTCGGCCCCATGGCGCTCGGCACGGATGGCGCGGGCTCCATCCGTGGGCCGGCGGCGTGCTGTGGCCTGGTGGGGCTGAAGCCCACGCTCGGTGCGATCCCGCTGGAGGGCGCGCGCGACGGCTTCGGCAACAACTCCTATTCCGGCCCGATGACCCGCACGGTCACCGACGCCGCGCTGATGTATGGCGTGCTGCGCGGCCCGGCCGAGGCCGATGCGCTCTCGCGCGATCCGTGGTCGGCGGGCGCGGGGCCGGATGCGCCGCTCTCGCCCGGGCTGATCGGCGGCGATCTCGGCGGCTTGCGGATCGGCACCTTCATGCGCTGCGCCAACCCCCGCGTGGCGGCCGAGGTGGAGGCCGGCACGCGCGCGGCGCTGGCGGCCTATGCCGATCTCGGCGCCGAGGTCGAGGAGGTGACGGACGAGATCGACTGGATCGAGTTCGAGGGCCGCGTCCTCTACCAGGCGAATTTCACCGTGCTGCTCGCCGCCCAGCTCCCGCGCTTCCAGAATGTGATGGACCCCGTCACGCTGGAATTCATGCGGCGCGGCGCGGAGTTCTCGCTGGCCCAGTTCCGCGAGGCGCAATTCGCCCGCACCCGCCTGTTTCGCCAGATCCAGGCGCTGCTGGAACGCTACGACGTGCTGATGATGCCCACCATGTCCCGCACCGCACTGCCGGCGGTCTTCGACGCCGCGAATGAGGAGGTGGAGGTGGATGGCGTGAAGTGCGGCATCACCCGCCAGGGTTGGACCTCGCCGCAATACCCCTTCAACCTGACCGGCCATCCGGCGCTGACCGTGCCCTCGGGCTTCGGCGCGGATGGGCTGCCCTTCGGCTTGCAGATCGTCGGCCGTTGGCGGGCCGAGGCGGATGTGCTGCGCCTCGGCGCCCTGCTCGAACAGGCGCGCCCCTGGGCGCGGCATCGCCCGCCGGGCTGCTGAGGCGGCTCAGCCGCGCCTGACATTCCACGGATAGCGCACCGAGCCACCCAGTACGCCGGTCAGCTCCGCGCGATACCCCGTCTTGGGGAAATAGATGCCGAGCGGCACCGTCGGCACCTCGCGCAGCGCGAGGGCATGGATGGCGCCCATCAGCCGCGCCTGCTCGGCCGCGTCGGTGGCGGCGAGCCAATCCTGCGTGAGCTGCTCCATTTGCGCGCTCTCGAACCAGCCGGGCCAGCCCGTCGCACCCTCGCCACGGATGGTGGTGTTCAGCACCGGGTTGGCGATGGCGATGCTGGGCCAGGTGGTGACGAAGATGCTCCAACCGCCGCGCTCCACCGGGCCGCGATTGTTGCGGCGTTGCAGCAGCGTGCCGAAATCCATGTCGAGCAGCTCGACATTCAGCCCCGCGCGCCGCAGCAATTCGGCGGTGATGGGGCCGAGCGGCGCCAGTGTCGCATTGTCGGCCGGGTTGAGGATCACGATTTTCTCGCCCGCATAGCCGGTCGCGCGCAGCGCCTCGGCCATGGCAGGGCCGCCCGCCGAAAGCCGGCCGAATTGTCCACGGCCGATCTCCTCCACGCCGGGGATGGTGCAGGGGAACATGGCGGCGCAGGGGCGCATCGCCTCGGCATCGCCGGCGGCCACCGTCGCCAGGTAATCGGCCTGGCGCGCCACCTCCAGCACGAAGCGCCGGAGCGCCGGGTTGTTGAAGGGCGCGGCCAGGTGGTTGAAGCGCATCACCACGACCGAGCCGAGCGGGTCGGCGTTCTGCATGCGGATGCGGCGGTTGCGCGCGGCCAGGGGTTGCAGGTCGGCCGGGACGGTTTCCATCCAATCCACCTCGCCCTGGATGAGCGCCGAGACGGCGGTGGATTTGTCGGCGATGACGCGCCACTCCACCCGCTCGAAATGCGCGACCTTGCCGCCGGAGGTCCATTCCGGCGCCTCGCCGCGCGGGCGATAGCCGTCGAAGCGCGCATAGGCGATGAGGTGGCCGGAGGACCATTCATCGCGCAGGAAGCGATAGGGGCCGGAGCCCACCACCTCGGTGATCGGCGCATCGCCGGCCGCGCGGATGATGCGCTCGGGCATGATGAAGGCGGGCTGCGAATGCGGCTTGGCCAGCGCGTCGGGCAGGCGCGGGAAGGGGCGCTTGAGGCGGATCACCAGCGTGCGGTCATCGGGCGTCTCATAGGCCTCCACCGCCGTCGCATAGACGCGGCCGAAGCTGTCCCGCCGGCTCCAGCGCGCGAGGCTCGCCGCGCAATCGCTCGCGCGCACCGGCTCGCCATCATGAAAGCGCAGCCCCTCGCGCAGGCGGATGGTCCAGGCGAGGCCATCGGCACTGACCTGGTGCCCCTCCGCCATCTGCGGCTGCGCGCGCATCTGCCCATCCACGCCATAGAGCGTGTCGAAGACATGGAAGCCGTGCTGCACGGCCACCAGCGCCGTCGAGATCACCGGGTCGAGCGAGACGAGGTCGGTCGAGGGCACGAAGCGCAGCGTGCGCGCCCGCATGTCCTGCGCCAGCGCGGGTGCGGCCAGCGTCATGGCGGCGGGCAGGGCCAGCGCGTGGCGGCGGCTGAGGGTCATCATCGGCTCCCGATTTTGCGCGAAGCCTAATCCGCTTCCGGCGCGCACGTCATCCGCGCATGCATGGACGCATGCGGGAATCCTCGGCCATCCTGCGCGCGGCTTGAGGGGTGGGTTGGCATGGCGGCTTCGGTGATCGTGCTCGGCGCGGGGATGGTGGGCGTCTCCGTCGCGCTGCATCTGCAGAAGCGCGGGCGCGCGGTCACGCTGCTCGACCGCCATGCGCCAGGCGAGGGCGCCTCCTTCGGCAATGGCGGCCTCATCCAGCGCGAGGCGGTGCACCCGCATCCCTTCCCGCGGACCATCGCCGAACTCCGCCGCATCGCCGGCAACCAGGCGCTGGACGTGCATTACCACCCGCTCGCCTTGCCCGGCTTCGCTTCGCCGCTCTTGCAGTATTGGTGGCACTCCGAACCCAAGCGCTACGCGCACGCCGCCCGCGCTCACGCCGCCCTCATCGCCACCTGCCTCGACGAGCATCGCGCGCTGGCCCACGGCACCGAGGCGATGGCCCTGCTGCGCCCCATCGGCTGGATGAAGCTCTACAGCGATGCCGCGACCTTCGACGCCGCCCTCGCCCAGGCGCGCATCGCGCACGACCAGCACAATGTGAACTTCAACGTGCTCGACACCGCCGCCCTGGCGGCGGCCGAGCCGCATCTGCTGGTCAGCCGCCTCGGCGCCATCCACTTCACCGACCCCTATTCCGTCAGCGATCCGCACGCGCTGACGCTCAGCTACGCCCGCCAATTCGCCGAAGCCGGCGGACGCTTCCTGCACGGCGATGCGATGAGCCTGGAACGCTCGGGCGCCGGCTGGCGCGTGCGATCGGCCGATGGCCCGGTGGAAGCGAGTGAGGTGGTGGTCGCGCTCGGCGCGGCGGCGGTCGGGCTCACCAAGCGCCTGGGCTACACGCCGCCCTGTTTCGGCAAGCGCGGCTACCACATGCATTACCGCCTGCGCGGCAACGCCACGCTGAACCGCCCCATCCTCGACACCGAAAGCCGCTTCCTGCTCGCCCCCATGCGGGCCGGCGTGCGCCTCACCACCGGCGCCGAATTCGCGGCCAATGACGCAGCCCCCACGCCCATCCAGCTCGAACGCGCCGAGCCCGTGGCGCGCGGCCTGCTGCCGCTGGAGGAGCGCGTGGATTCCACCCCCTGGATGGGCGTGCGCCCCTGCACGCCCGACATGCTGCCCATCATCGGCCCCCTGCCCGGCCAGGCCGGCGCCTGGTGCGCCTTCGGCCATGCCCATCAGGGCTTCACCTTGGGCCCCACCACCGGCCGCCTGCTGGCCGAGATGATGACGGGCGAGGCCCCCTTCCTCGACCCCGCGCCCTACCGCGCCGAACGTTTCTAGAGGGGGCGCTTCCAGCGCTGATTGTAGGTCCAGGCGTTGAGCAAGGTGAGGTTCCAGCGCCCCGCCTGCTCATCCGCGCGCCCTTGCGACTGCCGCTCCAGATGCACCAGCGTGGCCTGATCCACCATGACGCGGCGCAGCCCCGCTGCGGCAAGGCGGACCGAGAGATCCGCATCCTCGAAATCGCCGATGACGTAATCCTCGTCGAAGCCGCCGAAGCGTTCCGCCACCTCGCGCCGCAGCGCCAGGCAGGCGCCGGTCAGCGCCTCCACGTCGCGCAGCCCCTCTGTGGCGGGCGGCGGGCGCAGCCCCTTGCCGGGATGCTCCGGGAAGAGCCAGCCGCCCGGCCCCGCCTCCAGCCGCATCCCACCATGCTGCAGGCTGCCATCGGGATAGAGCAGCCGCGCCCCCGCCGCGCCCACCGAAGGATCCGCCACGGCCGCGACCAGGTGGTCCAGCCAATCGGTGCCCCGCGGGAAGGCATCGGCGTTCAGGAAGACCACGACCCCGCCCCGCGCGTGCCGCATGCCCAGGTTGCTGGCCGGGCCGAAGCCGCGCGCCTCGGCCGGCAGGATCAGGCGCAGCGGCATCCCGAACCGGTCCCAGGCGGATTGCGCCAGGGCCAGCGCCGCCTCGCGCCGGGGCGGATCATCCAGCACGAAGATCACCTCGTCCCGCGCCATGCGGCAGGCGGTGAACAGCGCCATCTGCACCGCCATCATGTCCAGCCGCCCATGCAGCGGGATCACGACACTGGCGCGCGGCGTGGCCGGCGGCGTGCCGAATTCGCGCGCCTCCACCGCCATGGGCCGCGCCAGCCGGTGCCGGTTCAGCGCCACCAGCGCCTGCCCGATCACCCCGCCAAAGGCATGGTCCAGCGCCGTCTCCGGGATCGCCCCCGCCTCGGCCAGGATGGCGCGCAAAGCGGGGATATCGGCCGTCTCGGGCAGGGGCAGCGGCAGGGTGCCGCTCTCGCCCGTGCCCAGCGTCACATCGAGCCAGGCCTCGCCGAGGCGCACCGGCACCGGCGCGCGGGCGAGGAAACCACGCCCCCCCTCGCCATCCCAGGCCATGGTGTCGAGCCAGGCGCCGGGCTTAAGCGGAAACGCCGTCTCGCCCGCGCGCAGCCGGATGCTGGTGACGGCGCCTTGCGGGTCATGCAGCCAGCCCTGCAGCAGCAGCCCCTCCGGCGTGCGCAGGCAGCGGGCCACGCGCATGCGCACCGGCGCCGAAAGCCAGGAGAGCGTGTCCCGCCCCGTGAAGCCGCGCGCCATCAGCCGCTCCAGCTCGCGCTTGGCGGGTCCCTCCGCGGTGGCGAGGCGGGTGATGAATTCCGCCGGCATCGGGCGCGGCGCTTCGGCCTGGCCGCGCGCGGGCACAAGGTTCAGCGGCGGGCGGCCGGGCGGCAGCAGCTCGGCCCCCGTCAACGGCGCCTCGCCCGGGCTCGGGATCGCGGCCAGCAGGCCCTGCCCCTCGGGCAGGGCGCAGAACCAGGCGGCGGCGGCAGGGCCGACGCCGCTCGCATCGCGCAGCCGCATCGGCGCCTGGGCCTGCACCAGCGCCGCCTCCAGCCCCGCATCGGCCAGCCGCACCAGCAGCAGCCGGTGGCCGGTGCCGGGCAGGCTCGTCGCCGCCTCGATGATGCCATCACCCTGGATGGGCGAAGCGGTGGGCGTCGACAGCGCCGGCAGCTCGGCCGCCCCCACCGTGATGTCCGGCCCATGGCGCGGCAGCAACGCTTGCGGCGGCGCGGCGCCAGGCCGGAAGGGAACCGGCGCCTCGCCCAGGATCTGGATGAGGATGCCCCCGCCGGTGAAGGCCACCTCGACCTTGGGGGAGAGCGCTTCTTCCGGCGTCAGCGGCAGGCGCAGCTCCTCGCCCCATTGCCCGCCCAGGCAGTCATTCACGATGAGGCAGGGCCGCCCCTCATGGCCGCGCACCACCAGGTGCAGCCGGATATCCTCGCCCTGGTGGTAATTGGCGGATTCCGAGCGCGCCACGGCGCGCGGGCTGAAGCGCAGGGATTGCGCGGCGGGCGGGTGGATCAGCTCCGGCATGGCTCAGATCCTCGCGGGCGGCGCGATGCGTGCCGGATCCGCCGCCCATTCGCGATAGCGGGCAAAGAGTGCAGGCGCGGCCGGCGGCTGCAACCTGCCGGCCATGGCGGAAACCTGCCCGGGCGCCTCGGCGAGGTCGAGCAGGAGATGGGCGAGCGCGGTCGGGTTCATCGCGGCGTGCCAGCCATCGCGGCCGGGCTGCACCAGTTGGGCCACGGGCCCCTGCGCGGCGGAGATCACCGGGCGGCCCATCGCCAGCGCCAGCCGGGCCAGCCCCTCCGGGTCGGCGCCCTCGGCATCGGGCAGCAGGAGCAGCTGTGCGGCCGCCAGCGCGTCGGCGGCTTCCGCCGGGGGGCGGATCTCCAGCAGCGGCGCTTCGGGGAAGCGCGCCAGCAGGGCGGCGGTGGCGGCCAGCAGCGCGTGCTGCGCCGCATCCCCGGGGCAGCACGCCACCACCAGGAAGCGCCCGGTGGGCGGCATCGGGCAGGATGGGGCTTGCGGCGGCAGCCCGGGCTGCACCACCAGCCGCTCCGGCTCCAGCCCGAATGCGACGCAGGCGGGGATCAGGCTCTCGCAGGGCAGCAGCAGAAGCGTCTCGGCCAGGAAGCGGCGCAGCGGCGCCTGGTGCAGGAAGCCGCGCGCCGGGCCGGTGATGCCGAGCCGCCCCGCCAGCTCCGGCGTGAGGGAGAGCAGCAGCCGCGCCTCGGGGCAAAGCCGGCGCACCAGGCCGATGAACTCCATCCCGAAGGGCGAGAGGTCATGCAGGTGAACGAGGCCCGGCGGCCAATCGCTGAGCCATTGGCCCAGGCGGCGCAGCAGGTCGGCGTCGCTCTGGCTCAGCTCATTCGCGTCATGGCCGGGCTCGGCCTCGGCCAGGAAGCTGCCATCGGCGAAGGGCTGGAAGATGCGGGTGCCGGGCGGTGGCTGCCGCCCCGCCGCGCCGCAGAGCAGCCGGGCCTCGATGCCTGGCTCCCCGCTGGACGCCCCGCTGGACGCCCCTCTGGCTGCCGCGAGGATGCGCGCGGCTGGCGCCGCGGGATCATGCCGCGCGGCCACGAGCAGCAGGCGGAGCGGCGCAGGCGCGGGCTGGTCCAGGACAAAACCCTTTCATCGGAGGTCTGGCAGCGGCCCCGTTGGTGTATCCCCGCGCGCGTCACCGCTCAAGCGCGGCTCCGCCCGCTGGTCAAGCGCGGCTCCGCCCGCTGGTCAAGCGCGGCTCCGCCCACTGCTCAAGCGCGGCTCCGCCCGCGTGGCGCTGGCCCGGCGCGCGCTTCCGTGGCTGCTGCGCCGATGCTATGCGATCCGAGCCGACATGCACGCGAAGGTGGCATCACAGCCGATGGATGGCAGCGCCGAAACCCGAAGCGCCGAGACCAGACAGGCCGAACCGCAGCTGGCGCCCCTGGCCCCGGCCGGAGAGGCTGCCAGCACCGCCGGTCTCGTTGGCGGCGAGGTCGCGCCGAGCTCGGATCCGCCCGGCATCGCCGGCTGGGCCATGCCCGATCCCCTGACGCCCGAGGAACCGCCGGAAATCGGCCTCGACATCGAGGGCTTCCCCACCTGCATGGTCACCGCCGCGCCGCAGCGCGACGATGCGGGCCGGTACCGGCTGGCCTGGCCGTTGCCCGCCGCCCTGCGGGATGGGGTCGCGCGGCGCATCCGGGCCTTCCACATGATCTCCGGCCTGGAGCTGGATGGCTCCCCTGTCCTGCTGGAGGCGCCGCCCGTCGCTGCGCCACTGGACGTCCTGCCGGACGCCCCCTGCGGCACCGGGCTGCGCTGGCCCGGCGGATTGGCCGGCACCCGCGCCGCCGGCATGCCGCATGAGATCGCCGAAGGCGTGCTGGCCGAGGCCGAGGCCCCGGCGCGGACGCTGGGCTTCGAATTGCTGGCCGAGGGGCCGGATGCACCGCATGGCGGTATCACCCCCGCACCGCGCCGCGGTGAGAGCCCCGCACCGCGCCGCGGTGAGAACCCTGCACCGCGCCGCGGTCCGAACCCTGCACCGCGCCGCGGTGTGCGCCTGGTCGCGGATGCGGTGGCGCCCGCCGTCACCCTGCATCTGCGCCTGGGCGATGCGACGGCCGGCCTGCCCATGGCCTGGACGGTCGCGGCCTGGCTTCCCATGGCCACCGAGGCGCATGTGAAGGCGCGCTTCGATCTGACCCTGGAGCGGCGGGAGGGCGCGGCCTTCCATCCGCTGCGGCGGCTGCACCGCGCCACCTTGTTCCGCCGCCCGGCCGACCATGTGGTCGAGTTCACCCTCACGCCCGAGGAAGCCGCGCTGCTGGCGGAGGAGGGCGTCTGGCTGAGGCTGACGGCGCACGCGGCCCGGGGCCTCTCGGCCTGGCTGCCCATCCCCGGCCCCCCTCCCTTGCCGGCGGAGCCCCGCTTCGAGGATGCGCGGCTGGACGGCGTCTTCGCGCATGCCGTCGAATTCCTGCGCGTGCATGGCGAGGCGCGGCGCGAAGCGCATCCCCTGCTGCCGGATCTGTGGCAGGCCCCGCCCCGCCCCGGCATCGCCGCCAGCCCGGCCGTGGGCGCGCATCCCTTCACCCAGGTGATCCTGCCCATCTACAATGGCCATGACGAGGTGCGGGAATGCCTGCACGCGCTGCGCGCCGCCGCCACCGGGCCGATGCAGGTGGTGATGGTGGATGACGGCAGCCGCGACTTCACGGCCGAGATGCTGCGCGCCGAAGCCGCCGCCGATCCGCGCTTCATCCTGCACCGGCGCGACGTCAATCGCGGCTACACCAAATCCATCAATGAGGGCGTGCTGCTGACCGGCGCCGATTGGGTGGTGGTGCTGAATTCCGACACGCTGGTGCCGCGGGGCTGGCTGGACCGCCTGCACGCCGCCGCCCGGGCGCGGCCCGGCACCGGCATGGTGGGCCCGCTCTCCAACGCCGCGACCTGGCAGAGCATCCCGGCGGCCAAGCGCCCCGATGGCAGCTGGTCGACCAATGACATCATCGCGCCGCGTCACCTCGCGCGCATGCAGGCCATCCTGGACGATGTCTCGGAGCACGCCTATCCGGAATTCCCGGTGCTGAACGGCTTCTGCACCATGATCGCGCGCGAGGTCTTCGACCGCGTCGGCCTCTATGACGAGGATGCCTTCCCGATGGGCTATGGCGAGGAGACCGACCTCTGCCTGCGCGCCCGCCGGGCCGGCTTCCGGCTGACGCTGGCGGATGATTGCTTCGTCTACCACCACAAGAGCGTGAGTTTCGGGCAGTCCGCCCGCGCGCGCCTCTCGCGCGCCGGCGGGCTCGAGATGACCAACAAGCATTCCGGCGTGGTCGTGCCGGCGCTGGAGCGGATGATGCAGGATTGCGCCCCCCTCGGGCGGCTGCGCGCCCGGCTGACCCACCTGGCCGGGGAACTGAACTGACGATGGCGCGCGTTTCCTTTGTTCTTCCCGTGGGCGGCGGCGGCGGCGGCGCGCATTCCGTGGTGCAGGAGGTGGACGCCATGCGTGACCTCGGCATCGAGGCGCGGGTGCTGGTCAATCGCTCCAATGTGGAGAGTTTCCGCTCCGCCTATGACCGCTTCGCCTGGGTGGGCGAGGGCGGCATGGAGGTCTTCGACGGGCCCAAGGACCTCGCGACCCTCCTGGCCGATGCGGAGGTGGCGATCGCCACCACCAACACCTCGGCCCATTCCATCGCCGAGACGCAAAAGGCCGCGCGGGGGCACGCCTTCCGCCCGGCCTACTACGTGCAGGACTATGAGCCGCTGTTCTACCGCGCCGGCAGCGCCGAGCACGCGCTCGCCATCGCCAGCTATTCGGTGCTGCGGGACTGCACCCATTTCGCGAAGACCCGCTGGCTCGCCGGCATGGTCGAGGCCGCGCACGGCCACGCGACGGCGCTGGTGGTTCCCAGCATCGACCATGCGATCTACCGCCCGGCCCGCCGGCCGCCCGGGGCGCCGCGCCTCGTGGCCGCGATGGTGCGCCCCGCCACGCCCCGGCGGGCGCCGCGCCGCACGCTGCGCATGCTGGGCCGCCTGGCTGCCGGCGAGTTCGGGCCGGTCGCCGTGATCGCCTTCGGCTGCAGCGCCGAGGAGCTGGAGGCCGCCGGGCTGGTCCTGCCGGCCGGCGTCACCCTGCTCGGCCGGCTCAAGCAGCTCCAGGTGGCGGAGCTGCTGCGCCGCACGGACGCCTTCCTCGACCTGTCGGACTACCAGGGCTTCGGCCGCACGGCCGCGGAGGCGATGGCCTGCGGCGCCGTGGTCCTCGCACCCGCGCTGGGCGGCGCCGGCGACTTCATCAGCGATGGCGTGAGCGGCTTCCTCGCCAACACCACCGATGACGCGGCCGTGGCCGAGGCGATCCGCCGCATGCTCTCCCTCTCGGAGGGCGAGCACCGCCGGATCCGCCTGGCCGCGCTGGAGGCGGTGGCGGGCTTCACGCCGATCCGGGCGGCGATCTCGGAATTGCGGGCGCTGGGCCTCGGATAGCGGTCAGGCGGGCAGCGTCCGCTCGCCCTCGCCCAGCGGGCGCTGCATCGTCACCACATCCACCCATTGGCCGAATTTGAGCCCGACCGCCTTCATCGTCCCCACCTGGCGGAAGCCGAGCGAGGAATGCAGCCCGATGGAGCCGACATTCTCGCTATCCCCGATCACGGCGATCATCTGCCGGAAGCCCTTCGCCGTCGCGTGATCGAGCAGCGCCAGCACCAGCGCCTTGCCGACCCCCATGCCGCGCACGTCGTCGCGGACATAGATGCTGTCCTCGGCCGTGAAGCGATAGGCGCTGCGGTCGCGGATCTGGGCGTAGTAGCCATAGCCCACGATCACGCCCTCATTCTCCGCCACCAGCCAGGCGCAGCCCGCCGCCTGCACCTTGGCCATGCGCTGGCCGAGCTCCGCCGCATCGGGCGGCGTCTCCTCGAAGGTGCCGGTGCCGGTCATGACGTGATGCGCGTAGATGGCGGTGATGGCGGGCAGATCGGCCGCCGTGGCGTCGCGGATGATCATGCGAGGCCGAGCTCCTCGGCCACGCGCGTGGCGAGCGCCAGCAGCGCGCGGTCCCGCCCCGGGGCGGCGGCCAGCGAGAGGCCGACCGGCGCGCCATCCACGCGGCCGGCCGGGATGCTGACCTCGCAAAGCCCGGCCAGGCCCGAGATGGCCGTCACACCCATGCTGCGCTCCCGCACCGCATTCTGCTCGGCCGCCGAGGCCGAGAGCAGCGGCGCCGGGAAGGGCGAGGTCGGGAAGACGAAGACCGCGCCCCCCGCCAGCAGCGAGCGCACGCGCACCGAGAAGCGCTTGCGGAAGGCGCGGCCAGCGGCGGATTTGGCCGGGTCCATGTCGCGCGCGCCCTCGAAGCGCTCCTTCACGCCGGGGCCGAATTGCGGGTTGGTCGCCGTGATCCAGCTGCCGAGCGTGGCCCAGGCCTCCTGCGCCTGGGCGCAACGGAAATTCTCATAGGCCAGGGCCAGGATGTTCGTCGGTCCCTCGACGCGCACGGCGGGCCCGGCGCCCAGCACGCGCTCCACCGCCTCCAGCGCGGGCAGCAGCGCATTGGCCGTGGCGGGGTCCGCGTTCATCCAGACGCTTTGCGGCTTCAGCATCGGCGAGAGCTGCGCGATATTGGGCAGCGCATCCTCGGGCAGCAGCGCATCGCCGACCATCTCCAGCACGCGGGCCGAGCGCGCGAACCAGCCGCAGGTGTCGAAGCTCGGCCCCAGGCCGCAGGCGCCGGCCAGGCTCACCGCCCCCCAGCTCGGCCTGATGCCGAAGACGCCGCAATAGCTGGCCGGGATGCGAACGCTGCCGCCCGTGTCCGAGCCCAGCGCGAAATCCACCAGCCCCGCGCCCACCGCCGCGGCCGAGCCGCAGGAGGAGCCGCCGGGGAAGCGATCGGGCGCATTGGGGTTGATCGGCGTGCCATGCCAGACATTCTCGCCCGTCAGCCCGTAGGCGAGCTCGACCGTCTTGGTCTTGCCGATGAGCTGGCCGCCCGCCTCCAGCAGCGCCATGACGGCGGGCGCGGTGGCGGCGGCGACGGGATGGGTGCGGCCCCAATCCGGATTGCCATAGGTGGTGACGGCGCCCTTCACGTCGAACAGGTCCTTCACCGCGAAGGTGAGGCCATCCAGCACGCCTGAGCCGAGCGGCGCATGCGTCACCCGCTCGCCGGGGATGAAGGCCTTGACGTCATCGGAAAGGGACATGGCGGGGACCTTGAAGGAACCCTCCCATGCTAGATGGGTGGCCCGGGCGCGCCAAGTGCGCCCCGGGCCAGCCTCCCTCACCGCGCCCGCAGCAGTTCCGGCACGCGCAGCAGGATCAGCTCATTGTCATCCGCCCGGCTCAGGTGGCGCCCGGCCGAGAAGGGCAGGTTGTTGTCATTGCCGACGATGATGTGGTCCGCATCCACCATCGCCACATTCTCGATGGTGAAGAAGGGGAAGGTGAAGACCGTGTCGGAGGCGCCCGCCGCCCGGTCGCCGCGCTGCCGCGCCACCCGCTCCGGGTCCTGGATGGCCATCAGGTCGATATGGCCGATCTTGCGGACGAAGCCCTCGGCATCCGCCGCCCCCATGTCCACGAGGTAGATGCGCTTCAGGCGCGCTGGCATGGCGAAGCAGGGGGCGGCATGCGTGCTCTCGACCCCCTGGGCGCAGGCGCGGCCGGCATCGCCCTCGCCATTGTCACGCTCGATCACGAGCGCCCGGCGCTCATCGATGAAGTTGAAGTCGCCGATGGCCGTCGCCCCCGGCTCCAGCCGGTAGCGCAGGTTGCGGCCGGTCCAGGCCATGCGCGCCACGTCGAATTCCAGCACGCGGAGGAACTGGCCCTCGGGGTTGTTGGTGCCGGCGGCGAAGAGCGGCTGCTCCATCAGCGCCCAGATGGTGCGGCCATCCGGCGTCAGCGCCATGCCCTCATAGCCGCCCGAGCGGCGGACGCGGTGCGGAACGCCGGCGGTCGGGTTGGCGGGGATCAGGTTGGCGTGGTGGTCCGGCGTGCGCAGCGCCTCGCCATCCATGGTCGTCTCGATGACGCGCAGCAGGCGGCCCTGGGCGTCGAAATGCAGCAGATAGGGGCCGAACTCGTCGCCGATCATCATCGTGCCATCCGGCAGCGGCTGGATGCTCTCCACGTCGAAATCGGCGCCGGTCAGGTAGCGGCTCGGCGTCGCCTCGTTCTGGATGACGAAGCTGGTGACGCGGTTGGGGTCCGAGAGGAAGATCGTGTTCTCGACGGCCACCGCGCCGCTCTGCCAGTTCGGCCGCACGCGATGGATCATCAGCAGCGCGTCGGGGCTGTTGCGGCGATTGCCGAAGCCATTGTCGCCCGTCACCCAGTAGCTGCCATCGCCCACCGGCTTGATGCCGGAAAAGCCCTGCAGCGGCTGGCCGGGGAAGGGCATGGCCAGGCCGGTCGCGCGCGGGCCATAGCCCGGCAGGGTCACGCCCGGGATGCTGCCGGCGACCTCATTGCGCGCATTGCCCGGGCCGGTGAAGCGGCCGGAGAGGCGGAAATATTCGGGCGCATCGGCCGGGGGTGCGAGGAAGGTCGCGGCCGGCAGGATCGCCTGGCCCACCAGGCGCGCCTCGAAGCGGGTATCGGCGGCGGCCGGCAGCGCGAGGCTGATCGCGGCCCCCACGGAAAAAACGGTGGCGAGCAAGAGACGGCGCATGCGGGGATCCCTCCGGAATGGAAGGCGCCCGCCTAGCAACCGCTCATGACACGCCCGCGACGAATTTGTTGCGGCCGCGTAAATCGTGGTCCCGTCACACGAAGCCGATCAGCGCACCCTTCGTCACCATCGCGGCCAGTGCGGCGGCGGCGAGCGCCGCGCCCACCGGCATGCGGCGCGCCGTGAGCGCCCAGGCGGCGCCGGCCGCGATCAGGGCCCAGGCCACCACGTCTCCCGAATCAATTCCCGTCATCTCGCGTCTCCCGTGTGACGTTGCGATGACGCAATCTAGGCCGAATCCCGCCTCTCCGCCAGTTTATTCAGCCGTCATGAGGGAGCGCTTCGGCCGCCCCGCAGCATCCCAGTTGGAATCATCCAGCCAGGCCTGGATGGCCGCCGCCCGCGCCGGCCATTCCTCGGCCAGGATCGAGAACCAGGCGGTATCGCGCCTGCGGCCCTTGATCGTCATCACCGCGCGCAGCGTGCCCTCATAGGTGAAGCCGAGGCGCTTCGCCGCCCTTCGCGAGGGCGCGTTCAGCGCGTTGCACTTCCAGGTGAGGCGCCGGTAGCCCAGATCCTCCATCGCGTGGCGCATCAGCAGGAACATCGCTTCCGTCGCCGCCCGCGTGCGCTGCATCCGGGGGCTGAACCAGATATGGCCGATCTCGATATGGGCGTTGGCCGGCTGGATCTCCATCAGCGTCAGCCAGCCATCCACCGTGCCGCTGCGATGCGGCCGGACCGCCCAGGCGATCGGGTCATGCGTCGTGGAAAACCCGCCGACGAACTGGGTGATCGCCGCTTCCGAGGCGAAGGGGCCGTAGCCCATATAGGCCCAGCTCGCCTCGCTCGTGTCGCTCTGCGCGGCCTGCCAGAGGTCCGGCGCGTGGCGGGGGTGCAGCACCTCCAGATCCACGCTGCGGCCCTTGTGCGGGATGCGCGCGGGCAGCGGGCGGGGCATGGTGTCCACGCGCTCGCCCACGGGCGGGTTGGTTTCGGGGTCATGCGGGGGGGTGAAATCAGCCATGCGGCATCATTCCCCGCTTGCGCGCCGTTGTCACGGGCCGCAAAACCCGCCCATGGACACGAACACCCAACCCATCCTCGCGGCACCCCCGGGCTTCTACGCCGAAGAAGTCACCTGGGTGCATCACTGGACCGACAGCCTGTTCAGCTTCAAATGCACGCGCGACACGGCGCTGCGCTTCACCTCCGGCCAATTCGCGATGATCGGCCTGATGGTGGACGGCAAGCCGCTGACCCGCGCCTATTCCATGGTGAGCCCCGCCTGGGAGGATCACCTGGAGTTCCTCTCCATCAAGGTGCAGAACGGCCCGCTCACCTCGCGCCTGCAGCACATCAAGGTGGGCGAGCGCGTGCTGATCGGCCGCAAGCCCGTGGGCACGCTGATCCCCGACAACCTGCTGCCCGGCCGCAACCTCTGGTTCCTGGCCACCGGCACCGGCCTTGCCCCCTTCATGTCCCTGATGCGGGACCCCGAGATCTATGACCGCTATGAGCGGATCATCGTGGCCCACACGGTGCGCGAGGCGCGCGAGCTCGCCTATCGCGACTACATCACGGGCGAACTGCGCGAGCATGAGCTGCTGGGCGAGATGGTGCAGGAGAAGCTGATCTACCTCCCCGCCGTGACGCGCGAGCCCTTCCCCGTGCAGGGCCGCATCACCACGCGCCTGGAGACCGGCGAGGCGGAGAAGCAGGCGGGCGTAGCGGCGCTCGACCCCGAATTCGACCGCGTGATGATCTGCGGCAGCGAGGCGATGAACGCCGACTGCAAGGCGCTGCTGGAAGCCCGCGGCTTCATCGAGGGCACCAACAATGCCCCCGGCAGCTACGTCGTCGAGAAGGCCTTCGTGACGAAGTGATCCCCAAAAAAACGCCGAAGAGGCGTTTTTCCGGGGGCCCCGGTTTGGTGCTGACCTTGGGGGTTGGGCTCATCCTGTCGTGGCAAAGCCACGACAGGGCGCCGGGGGGCGGCCACGGGCGAAGGCTGGACAGTCCGGGCAGCGCGCGCGACGTTGGCAGGGGAAACGACGCACTCCGAGAATCCGGCTGCAACGCAGCCGGCGCGCCGCGACCGCCCTGCCAACCAGCGCCACATCCCTGCGGCGCGAAGCCAAGCCGGCGGCGCCGGCGCCGGCGTTTGAGGACCCAAATATGTTCGTCGAAGAGCGGATCTACACGATGCATCCCGGCACCATCGGGAACTACATCAAGGCCTATGCGGCGGAGGGCCTGGCCATTCAGAAGCCCATCCTCGGGCGGCTGGTCGGCTACTACTCCACCGAATTCGGCCCGCTGAACCAGGTGATCCACATGTGGGCCTATGAGACGCTGGCCGAGCGCGCCGAGCGCCGCACCAAGCTCTTCGCCAACCAGGCCTGGCTCGACTACCTCGCCAAGGTGCGCCCCTTCATCGCGACGCAGGAGAGCAAGCTGCTGGTCCCCGCGCCCTTCCTGCAGGTGAAGTGGCAGGACTGAGCCACATGTCCGGGCGCGTCGCCTATATCGCGGCCAGCCTGGACGGCTTCATCGCGGCCGAGGATGGCTCGGTCGCCTGGCTGGAACCCTTCCAGGCGACCGATTACGGCTATGCCGATTTCTTCGCCGGCATCGGCACGCTGGTCATGGGGCGTTCGACCTATGACCAGGTGCTGCGCTTCGGCCCCTGGCCCTATGCGGGCAAGCCCTGCCTGGTGCTGAGCCGCCGGGGCATCGCCCATCCGCCGGACGGCGTGGAAGCCTGGAAGGGTGACCTCGCCTCGCTCGCCGCGCATCTGCGCGCGGCCGAGGGGCGCGTCTGGGTGGTGGGCGGCGGGCAGCTCATCGCGGGGCTGCTGGCGGAGGGCGCGATCACGGAACTGGACCTCTTCACCATGCCGGTGCTGCTGGGCCGGGGCATTCCCCTTTTCGCCGGCGGCCACCCACCCGCCCAGGCGCTGACCCTGCTGGATACGCAGACCTGGCCCAACGGCGTGGTGCGGCTGCGCTACGCAATTGCCGCAGCGACACCAGCCAAGGAATAGCGCCGCGCCGTGAAAATCCGGCCGCAACGCGGCCGGCGCGCCCAGACTGCCTTCACGACCAGCCCACCCGTAGCGGCGCGAAGCCAAGCCGGCGGAGCCGGCGCCCGGCGCCTGAGGGCATCAAAAACTTCTCCGCCTATTGGCGGAGAAGATAATCCGGCAGCCAGGTGACGATCTCCGGGAAGATGGTGATCAGCACCACCGTCAGCACCAGCATCATGAAGAAGGGCAGCGACGCCCAGGCCACCTCGGTCTGTTCCTTCCCCGTCATCGTCTGCATGACGAAGAGGTTGAAGCCGAGCGGGGGTGAGATCTCCGCGATCTCCACCAGCAGGATGATGAAGATGCCGAACCACACGAGGTCGAAGCCCGCATGCTGCACCATCGGCACGACGACCGAGGTGGTCAGCACGATCATGGACACGCCATCCAGCGCCGTGCCCAGGATGAGATAGACCACGGTCAGGATCGCGATGATCGCGTAGGGCCCGAGATCGGCGGCGGCGACGGCGGCGGCGAGCGCGCCGGGAATGCCCGTCAGCGCCATCGCCTTGGTCAGGAAGGCAGCCCCCGCCAGGATGAACATGATCATGCAGGACAGCCGCGTGGCCCCGGCGAGGCTGTCGATGAAGCTCCGCCAGGTCAGGCAGCGGGTCACGGCCGCGAGAAACAGGCTGCCGAAGACGCCGAAGGCGGCCGCCTCGGTCGCCGTCGCCCAGCCCACGAACATGGTGCCGATGACGCCGATGATGAGCAGCGCGCAGGGGATGAGCTGCGCCGATTGCCGGAGCTTCTCCATGAAGCTCAGGCGCGGCTCCGCATCGGGCTGCTTCTTCGGATTCAGGATCGCCCAGACGATGATGTAGAGGCTGAACAGCCCCATCACGATCGCGCCCGGGATCATGCCCGCGATGAAGACGCGCACGATCGAGACCTCGGCCGCGACGGCGTAGACCACCATGATGATCGAGGGCGGGATGAGGATGCCGAGCGTGCCCGCGGTGGCGAGGCTGCCGATGGCCACCCCCTCGTCATAGCCGCGCCGCTTGAGTTCCGGCAGCGCGATCTTGCTGACGGTCGCGCAGGTCGCGGCCGAGGAGCCGGAGACGCTGCCGAAGATGCCGCAGGCCAGGATGTTCACATGCAGCAGGCGCCCGGGGATGCGCCGCACCCAGGGGGCGAGGCCGTTGAACAGCTCCTCCGAGAGCTTGGTGCGGAACAGGATCTCGCCCATCCAGATGAACATGGGCAGGGCGGCGAGCGTCCAGGAGCCGGTGCTCTCCCAATAGGCCGAGGCCAGGAACAGGCCCGGCGTCGGGTTCACGATCGACATGGCGATATAGCCGGTGCCGGCGAGTGCCAACGCGATCCAGAGCCCGCTGCCCAGCAGCAGGCAGAGCAGCACCAGCAGCAGCAGCGCGATGTTCAGCATGTCCATGGGCTACATCTCCGCCGAGAAATCGCCGCGCGCGGCACGTTCTTCGGCGGCGCGGACGTAGCTGGGCTTCTGGCCGCGCAGCACGGTGACGAATTCGTCGAGGATGGCGATGAGCAGGATGCCCGAGCCCATGGGGATGGCGAGCTTGGGGATCCAGATCAGGAAGGGCACGCTGCCCTGCGCCACCTCCTCGATCTCGCGCGAGAACATGGCGTCCGAGAAGGTCCAGTACACGATGTAGCTGACCAGCACGGCGGCCAGGGCCAGCACCGCCAGCTCGATCCAGCGGCGCATCGCGGGCCCGGCCTTGTCGATGAAGAGGCCGACGCGGATCAGCTCGCCGCGCTTGAAGGTATAGGCCAGCGCGAAGAAGGTGGTGGCGACGCAGAGATAGGCGGTGAAGTCATCGGCGCCGGGCAGCTGGATATTGCCCTGGCGGAGGAAGACCTGCGCCATCATCACGAAGAAGATGCCGAAGAGCGAGAGCGCGGCGAGGCCGGCGCTGACCAGGTAGAGCCCGTCCAGCGCGCGGCGCAGCAAGGTGTTCATGCGAAGGTGTCGCGGATCATGGGCGGGGTGCCTTTCGGCCTGGTGTCACGCGATGTTCGGCCCGGCGGCTTGGTCGGCGCAAGGGCTTGCGGCGCAGTGCAAGCCCGGCGCGCGGCGGCGATGCACGCCGCTTGCGCAACCGGGTCCATCCATTGTGCAGCCCTTGGGCTGCCGCTTCAGCCGCGATAGGCGGCGATGACGCGGGCGCCGTCCTCGCCGGCGCGGGCGACCCATTCGCGGGTCATCTCCTGGCCGATGCGGTCCAGCGCCTCCAGCAGCGCGGGCGAGGGCCGGGCCACGGTCATGCCGCGCTGGGCCAGCGTCGCCTCGCTCTGCGCGATCGCTTCCTCCGCCAGGCGCCAGCCGGCGGCTTCGGCCGCGGTGGCCGCGGTGCGGATCGCGGCCTGGTCGGCCGCCGAGAGCGCCTCGAAGGCGCGGCGGTTGACGAAGACGGCGTTGCGCGTGTGGGTGAAGCCGACGGGCGTATAGATGCGGCTGAAATCCCAGGCGCTGCTGTCCACGCCGGTCGCCGCACTCGTCACCATCGCGTTCACCACGCCGGTGGCGAAGGCCTGCGGCACTTCGGCCGCCTGGATCAGGGCGGGGTTCGCGCCGATCAGGGTCGCGAAGCGGTTCGTCATCACGCTGAAGGTGCGGAAGCGGGAACCGCGCAGCGCCTCCAGCGTGTCCACCGGGGTGTTGGTGTAGAAGCCCGAATTCGGCCAGGCGACGGAATAGAGCAGCGAGAGGCCCTGGCGCTGGAAGCGCGCCTCGATATAGGGGCGCGTCAGCTCGTTCAGGCGGCGGGCCTGGGCGATGGTCGGCGCCAGCATGGGCACGCCGTCGATCTCGAAGAACGGGTCCTCATTGCCATAGGCGCTGAGCAGGATCTCGCCCAGCTGCACCTGGCCCTGCTGCACGCCGCGCTTGATCTGCGCCATCGGCAGCAGCGAGGCGTTGGAATGCAGCTGCACCTGCACGCGGCCGGCGGTGGCGGTCTGCATCGCTTCGATGAAGGCGCGGTTGTTGCGGGTGTGGAAGTTGCCGTCCGGATAGGGGGTGGCCATCTGCCAGCGGGCCTGGGCGTGGCCGAGCGTCGGCAGCAGGGGGGCGGTGGCGCCAGCGGCCAGCAGGGTGCGGCGGGTCACGGTCATGGGCGGGCTTCTCCGGGAAGGGTGTCTCTCTGGGTGGGATCATCGGCCGGGCCATGCACTTGGCGCAAGCCCGGCATTTGTGGCGAACAGGTCAGGGCCGCAGCGGGCCGGCCAGGAAACCGTCCAGCAGCTCCAGCCGGTCATTGCCGAAGAACAGCTTGCCCTCGGCGGTGACCATGGGCAGCCCGAAGACGCCCTCGGCGATCGCCTCCTCCGTATGGGCGGCAAGCTGCGCCTTCCAGCGCTCGTCGCTGGTGGCGGCGATCACCGCCTCCGGGTCCAGCCCCGCCTCGCTCCAATAGGCGTCACGCTCAACAGCCTCGCCGATCTGCGGGGCACTCGCTGCCGCTGGCACCGGTGATCGGCCCCATCGCCTTCAGCACCGCCATGGTGCGCGAGGATTGGCTCGCCTCCAACCGCAGGCCTTCAGCACCGCGCTGGCCGAGGCGCTGCGCCTCATTCGCACCGACGCCTCGGTCTATGAGGAAGTCAGCCGCGAGGAATTCGCGCAGGTTCCGCCGGATGCCGTGGAGGCCGGCACGGCGCGGCTGCTGGGCACCGCCGGCATCGCGTGAGCATGAAATTCAGTCCGGCGCTGCTCGCCAGGCAGGTGCTGCTGGTCGCCTTGGGCGAATTGCTCACCCACACCTGGGTGACGGCGCAGGAAGCGGTTGCGGGCTTCCTCATCGGCTCCACGCTGGGCAGCCTCTGCGGGCTGCTGCTCTGGCTTTCGCCCGGCTTCGCCTCCGTGGTGCGGCCGGTGATGATCGCGATCAATGCCGTGCCCAAGATCGCGCTCGCCCCGCTCATCATCGTGTGGTTCGGCATCGGGATGGAGGCGAAGATCGCCATCGCCGCCATCCTCACCTTCATCGAGAGCAAGGCGCGCTGGGCATGAGCGGGGATGTGGTCCTGCGCGCGGATGCGCTCTCGCTCAGCTTCCCCGGTGTCGTCGCCTTCACCGGCATTTCCTTCGCGCTGCGCAGGCGGGAGGTGCTGGCCATCGTCGGTCCCTCGGGCTGCGGCAAATCCTCGCTCTTCAACGTGATCGCGGGGTTGCAGGCGCCCTCCGAGGGCCGCGTCGAGGTGCTGGGCCAGCCCGTGGCGGGGGCGACCGGCCATGTCGGCTACATGCTGCAGAAGGATTTGCTGCTGCCCTGGCGCAATCTGCTGGACAATGTGCTGCTCGGCCTCGAAATCCGCGGCATGACGCGCGCCGAGGCCGAGGCGCGGGCGCGGGGCCTGATCGAGGCCTATGGCCTCAAGGGCTTCGAGAGCGTGAAGCCCGGCACGCTCTCGGGCGGCATGCGCCAGCGCGTCGCCTTCATGCGCACCCTCGCACCCTAGCCCGAGGTGGTGCTGCTGGACGAGCCGTTCTCGGCGCTGGGTTTCCAGACGAAGCTGCTGCTCCAGCGCGAGGTGCGGTCCATCATCCGCGAGCGCGCGAAAAGCGCCATCCCGGTGACGCATGACATCGGCGAGGCGATCGTGATGGCGGACCGCGTGCTGGTGCTGAGCCGGCGGCCCGGCACCATCAAATCCATCCATGTCATCGCGCTGCCCGATGCGGTGCGGGACCCCGTGGCGGCGCGCCGCACGCCCGAATTCCAGGCCTATTTCGACGGCATCTGGAGCGAGCTGGACCAGCCGGTCGAGGCGCCTGCGCCTCGCTAAAGCATGGCGAGGCGCCTGCGCCTCGCTGAAGCATGGGGGGGCGCCTGCGCCTCGCTGAAGCGTGGGGGGCGCCCGCGCCCCGCTGAGGCGTGGCGGATCGCGCAATCTCCGCTATGGCTCGCCGATGAGCCTCGCCACCCTCGATGCCTTGCGCCGCGGCGCGCTGGCCGGCGCCCGCGAATTGCGGCTGCCCGGCTGCGGCCTCGCGGCATTCCCGCGCGAGATCTTCGGCCTGGCGGAGACGCTGGAGGTGCTGGACCTCGGCGGCAATGCGCTCTCCGCCTTGCCGGACGATCTCGGCCGCCTCGCCCGGCTGCGCGTGTTCTTCGCCTCGGGCAATCGCTTCGAGCGTCTGCCGCCCGCGCTGGGCGATTGCGCGGCGCTGAGCCAGGTGGGTTTCCGTGCCACCGGCCTGAGCGAGGTGCCGGAAGAGGCGCTGCCGCCGCGGCTGCGCTGGCTCACCCTCACCGACAACCGGATCGCGGCGCTGCCCGAGGCGCTGGGGCGAAGGCCCTTCCTGCAAAAGCTCATGCTCTCCGGCAATGCGCTGGACCGGCTGCCGGACAGCCTGGCCGATGCGCCGCGGCTCGAGCTGCTGCGCATCGGCGCCAATCGCTTCGAGGCGCCGCCGGGCTGGCTGGCGGAGCATCCGGCGCTCGCCTGGCTCGGCCTGTCGGGCGGGGATGGCATGGAGGCGCCGGCGGCGCGGGCGGTGCCGTGGCGGGACCTCGCCCTCGGCCCCTTGCTGGGCGAGGGGGCTTCCGGCCAGGTGCATCAGGCGCTGTGGCGGGAGGCTGATGCCGTGCCGCCGCGGCCGGTCGCGCTCAAGCTGTTCAAGGGCGCCATGACCAGCGATGGGCTGCCGCAAGACGAGATGGCGGCCTGCCTCGCGGCCGGGCCGCACCCGCGGCTGGTGGGTGCGCTGGGGCAGCTGCGGGACCATCCGGAGGGCCGCGCCGGCCTGCTCATGCCGCTCATTCCCGCGCATTGGCGTGTGCTGGGCGGGCCACCCAGCCTCGAGAGCTGCACGCGCGATGTCTATGACCCGGGCCTGCGCCTGGCCGCGCCCGCCGCGCTGCGCCTGGCACGCGGCATCGCGGAGGCGGTCGCGCATCTGCACGCGCGGGGCGTGCTGCATGGCGATCTCTACGCGCACAACATCCTGTGGGACGGCGCTGCGGGCCAGGCGGTGCTGACCGATTTCGGCGCGGCCAGCCGGCTGCGCCGTGGCCGGGACGAGGCGCTGACGCGGCTTGAAATCCGCGCCTTCGGCCTCCTGGTCGAGGAGCTGCGCGCGCTGGTTTCGGGGGAAGGCGCGGAGACGGCGCGGCTGCGTGAGATGGCGCGGCGCTGCCTCGCGACACGGGCGGCGGAGAGGCCGTCGATGGCGGAGGTCGCGGCGGGGCTGCGGTGAGGCGGGAAGACGGGCGTGGCGGTGGGAGCCGGCATCCCACCCTCTCCGGGCGGTCTGCCCCGCCGCCGGACCGCTTTCAGGGTGGGCAGCTCACGGCAGGGCCGGGCTTGCCTCACCACGTCCAGCGCAGGCCGATCGTCGCGACATGCTCCGACCCGCCTTGGGTCCGCACGGTATCGAAATCCACCGCGGCGGCGAGGCTGTCGCCGCGGAAGAGGGTGACGCCGATCCCGGCCGCCACGCCATTCTGGCCTCCACGCGCGGATTCCACGCCGAAGGCCGCGCCGCCCAGCCGCTGCGTGCCGCGCCCCGTCCCATCCTGCATGTCCCGCGCATAGCCCAGCCGCGCCTCCGGCCGCAGCGCGAAGCCCTGTCCCAGGTCGAAGCTTCGCGCCACGGAGACCCCGATGCCGGCGCGCAGCGCATCCGCCGTGCGTCCATCGACCGACAGGTTCAGAAGCCCAGCCCCCTCTTCCGTGAAGCCGCGCCGCGCGATGCGGTCCCAGCGCAGATGCAGCCGTGGCTCGATCTCCACCCCCTCGATCCGGGTGAAGACGCCGACACCCGCTTCCACTGACGCATCCGTGCCCTGGCTGTCCGCCTTGGCGCGGCGCGAAAGCGTGCCGAAGGCAATGTTCCGCCGCGCGTTGTAGCGGCTGAGCCCGGTGCCGAGCGTGACATCCGTGAAGGGCTGCCACGCGGCCTCGGTCGGCGGGGCATAGAAGCCGTAGAGGCTGGCCTGGTAGTTCTCGATGTTCACCCTGCCTGTTGCGCCATCGCCATCCAACTCGCCCCGCAGGAAGCCGAGAGCCATGCCGCCGACCAGGCCCGGGGCGAAGGAACGATCCGCACCCACCACCGCACCGCCGGACTGCAGGCTACGACCCGGCGCCCGGCCGTCGCTGCCCGTGCTGCTCAAGCCGCCGATCGCCCGGCCCCAGACCGACCAACCCTCGAAGCCGGAGGCCGCGCCGTTCTCCGGCTCCGCACGCGGCACCCCGCCGCCATGGCCGCCACCCGGCATGGCGGACATCTGCGAGATGCGCGCGCTGTCCAGCGTCACGCGCGGCGCCAGGGCGCCCTGCGCCGCGACCAACCCCGCATCGCCGCTGCGGATCGCCGCCATGCGCCGGTTGATGGCCGCGCCGAACATCCGCTGCTGGGTCAGCGATGCGGCCAGCGCATCCTGGTGCACCACGCCGGAGATCTGATCGAGGGCGCGCGGGATGGCCTGCGCCTCCAGCGTGTAGAGCGGGCCGAAGACACTCGCGGCCGCGCTGTCCATCCGCAGCCCCGCCGCGGGGCGGATGGCATCTAGGGCCCCGCCCGCCGACGCCTGGTTCACCCGCTGCGGCACGCCGAGCGGCGCGAGATCCGCGTAGCGCGATGGCGTCAGCACCAGGTCCAGCGCATTGGGGTGGTAGATGGTGTCGAAGCGGGATCCGGCCGGCAGGCCATCGGCGGGCTGCGTGAGGCCTGCGAAGCTGCCCAGCAGCCCACCCTGCGCCTGCATGACGCGGAAGGACTGCCCGATCACGGGGGTGAAGCTATTGGTGGCCGCGCCAGGGATGTCCCGCAGCACGGGGGCGATGGTGCCGCCCACCGTCAGCGTCATCCCCTCGCCCAGCACGAGCACGCGGTCGTGCGATCCGCTGCCCATGCCGGTGCCCGGCCCATCGATCTCCAGCCGCGTGGTGGACCCCGCCCCAAGCAGCAGCGGCCCGGTGAAGACGGTGATGCCGGGCGAATTGCCGGGGGACAGCGTACCATCGATGATCGCCGGGCCGTTGATCGTGCCGTTGCCGGTCAGCGTGCCGCCGGGCATGACCGTCAGCGGCCCGTCGAGCAGACCTTGCACCGACAATGTGCCCTGCTGAACCAGCGCACCGCCCGTGTTCGAGGTGTTGCCCAGGAGCACCAGCACCCCTCCGCCCACCACCTGCAATTGCCCCTCACCCGTGATGGGGCCCATCAGAATGACGCCGCCCTGGCTGGTGTCGATGGTTCCGTTCGCCGCCTCCACCATGACGGGCTGCAACAGCAATACCGGGATATCGGGCCGGAAAGTGCCACCGCGGAAGACGATGATGCTGGCCTGCGCCGCCGCCTGGCGTTCATTGAACGAGAGGCGGCTTGCGTCGATCACGCTGCTTTCGGCGGGGCGGCCGCCGCCATTTGTGCCGGTGTCGGTGCCGGCAGTGCCGGTGCCGCCAGTGCCGTCGGTGCCAGTGCCGGTGCCAGTGCCAGTGCCGGTGCCAGTGCCGGTGCCTGTGCCAGTCCCGGTGCCGCCACCAGAAAGTCCGCCCACCGGCACCAGCGCATAGCGCACCGTGCCACCGCCAAACATCGTATCGCCGGTGGCGTTGCCATAGAAAGCGACGGTGGAGAAGCTGCCGCTGTCGCGGATCGCGGCAACGAGGTTCATGACCTGGCCGTAGCGGGCGTCGCCCGGATTGTCGCTCCTCGAATTGGCCGAACCGATCAGGATGGGCGTGCCGCCATCGAAGGCGATGTAGAGCGCGCTGGGGAAACAGCAGGTCGCCCAGCCTTCCAGCTCGATCGCAAAGGCGTTGATCGGGGATGCGAAGCTGAAGACCAGGCCGTTGCCAGCGGGGTCGGTGTTGTCCGCCACCATGCGGATGCTGGCGCCGCTGCTGAAGATGCCGCTTGGACCCTGCACGTTGGTGAAGCTGGTGGTGCGCGTCGCGCGGTTGACGCCGTCGGGTGCCGAGATGGTGAAGTCGTTGCGTGTCCAGGATGTGCTGTTGCTGGTGAGGCCGCTCAACAGGTCGATCCTGACGGTGCCGCCCGCCGCGGTTACGCGGTTGTCGAACTCCGTCCGTCCCTCCGCGATGCTGTCGAAAAAGACCGCCGTGGAAGCCGCGCCGTGACGCGGCTGGGTCCAGAGCAGCGCCAGGCCGAAGGCGGAGAGCACCAGCGTGGCTGGGCGGCGTCGAGAGCGCTTGTGACGGCGATGGGAGATGGGCATTTGGGGCCTTTCTGGCGCGAAGGTCCTCCACAATCCCAGGTCAGCGTTAAAAATGTCTGGAGAGCTCGGGTTATCGCCGTGTCATCGGCGACCGAGGCTCGGCTGAATTCGCCGAAGGCAGGCGGCTTGGCTGGTCAGGCAGCGGGTGCGGCAGCGGCGGCGCGGCGCATGCTACGCCTCGCCCTCGCCACGGCAGAGAGCTGCCGGCCCGTGTGACACCGGCGGAACTCTTGGAGACACACCATTGGGGTTCGCTCTGAGTCGCGATCGGTGGGGCGTGCCCGCACACTCCCGGGCGCTCATGCGGTGGAGGTCACCTGCTCGGCCGCTGCCGGCATCATGGTGCTCGGCCGCGGCTCGCGCGGGTGGTGGTGGCGGATCCGGCCGGGCGGCGCGCCTGGGCGAACCCGGTGCGCCTGCCGGGCCGAAGCCGGGGCGCTGCCCTGTCCGCTCAGGCGAAGATGAAGTCCGAGGCGGAGAGATTGAACACGTTCACGACGTGGCCCACCAGCTCATCGCTGTTATCGAAGGTCCCGTTCCGATTGGTATCGGCATAGATGGCGGAGCCCTTGTTGCTGCCGATCATGAGCAGGTTCGAGCGAATGAAGTAGGAGGCCACGTCGTCAGACAGCTGGATCTTGTCACCCGCCTGGAAGTCCATGATGCGGGCATAATCGGCGCCCCCGGAGGAGGCGGCGCTACCATCGTCGTAGAACATGCCGCGCGCATCGCCGAGTATGAAGACATCTTGGCCGCCAAGCCCCGTCAGCACGTCGATGGTGCCGCGGCCAAGGTTCGTGCCGGTCTGGGCAACGCCGCAAATCGTGTCGTTTCCGGCATAACCGAAAATGGTATCGCTCGCGGTCGAGCCATAAAGGACGGTGCCTGCGGGCGGTGGCGGGGGAGGCGGGGCGGCCTCGCCGTAATGAAGCATGGCCTGGGCGTCCAGCCTTCCCCCCGTGACGGTCTTGCCCTGGAGGGATGCCGTCGCCGTGGCTGAGCCGAGCAGGGCAGAGCGGATTTCGGCGGCGGAGGCATCAGGGTTCTCGGCCGCATAAAGGGCGATGGCCCCCGTGACATGCGGAGCCGCCATGGAGGTGCCGCTCATGATGGCGTAGCCGCCATTGGCGCTGGTGGAATAGATGGAGGCGCCCGGTGCGCCCAGATCGACTGTCTTGGCGCCGTAGTTTGAGAAGGAGGCGAGCGTGCCAGTGCTGGTAATCGCCGCGACCGAGATGACCGCCTCGTAGCCAGCGCCCGCCACCGAGCTGTAGCCGGCGGGATAATACGCCCTGGCGTCGGTGTTGGCGGCCTGGTTGCCGGCCGCCGCCACGAAGAGGATGTCCTCCGCGGCAGCCCGATCGATCGAGGCCTGCATGGCGCTGGAATAGCCCCCGCCGCCCCAGGAATTATTCACGGCCACGAAATCCTCGATGACGTTGGCCTTGCTGGCGGCGGTGAAATAGTCGAGCGCCTTGACCCCATTCGCGATAGAGCCGGATCCGTTGGAACCCAGCATCTTCATGCCAACGATCTGTACATTCCATGCCATGCCGGCGACGCCCGTGCCGTTCCCTCCCTGGGCGCCGATCGTCCCGCTGACATGGGTTCCATGACCATTGTCGTCCCAAGGGTCATTGTCGTTGTTGACGAAGTCCCACCCTATGAGGTCGTCGCGGTAGCCATTGGCGTCGTCGTCGATGCCGTTCTCCCAGCGGCTGTCATTCAGCAGGTCACCGGCATCGATGCGGCCGTTGCCGTTCACGTCTCTTACGAAGGCCGCGTTGGCGACCTGGTTCAGGTCACGAAAAGTGATCAGGCCATCGCTGTCGGCATCGGTGAGCCGGGTGCGAAAAGCCAGGGGAATTTCGCGCTGGTTGAGCCAGATATTCTGGTAGAGATCGATGTGCGTATAGGCGATGCCGGTATCGATGACGCCGATCACGACCTTCATGGAACCTGTGGCGTCTTCAGCCCAGGCCTCTCCCGCCTGGGAGCCGAAGGCGTTGGTCCGCGAAGTCGCGTCCCCATACATGTTCCAGAGGGAACCCCCGATGTAGCCCGCATCGTTCGAGAGGGCATCAACGGAGACGGTCCAGTTTTCCTCGGCGAACTCGACGCCAGGGCGGATCGAGAGCTGCGCGATCGCCTCCTGCGGCGTCACTGAGGGAGGTAGGCCCACCCGGAGGAGATGACCCTCCGTTTGCTCGGGGAGGTCTCCCCGGACGACCTCGGCAACATGCCCGCCGATGGCGGCCACCGTCTCGGCGCGCTCGGCTTCGCCGACGCCAGCAGAGAACTGGACCAGGACTTCACGGGGCGCGGGCGTGGCGAAGGCGGAGGTATGGTTGGCGTGATCCCGGAGGGGCAGGCCGTCGGCAGCGGAAGGAGAGACTTCCTGGACGGCGCCAGAGCCTTGCCCCGAAAATCCCGGCCAGGCGAGAGAAGGTGAAATTAAATCGGAAAAAGTAGTACCTGATGGCACGTTATCCGTTAATACATCAAAATTCACACTAAAAAATTGCCAAGAGAGAGACTTAAGCCCAGACCCTGCGCTTCTCATGACCTGTCCACCCTATAATGATAATTCGTCTCGCTGCCGGAAATACACTGATGCGCTGCGGATACATGTGTCAACTGCGTTCGAGACAGGGTCTGGCCCAAGCCCGTGTGACGTGCTCCCCTGAATTGGTGCCCATTTCCGGTAGAGTCTGCTCCAGCAAGGGGCGAACGCATGAAGCGCAGCAGGTTCAGCGATGAACAGACCATCCAGATACTGAAGTGAAGGGTTGAGCCGCGAAGCGGATCAACGAGGCCGATGCCGCGACGGCGGGTGTGTGCCGCCGGCACGGCATCAGCGGTGCGACCTTCTACACGTGGAGGGCGAAGTTTGGCGGGCTTGATGTGACCGAGGCCACGCGGCTTCGGACGCTGGCAGAGGAGAACGCCAGGCTGAAGAAGCTGCTGGCGGAGGCGGCCGCGCCGCACCAAGCCATTCTCAAGTGGTCACTTAGAGGTCGGGCTTTGTATCGGCCCGTTGGTCGACGCAGAGCCACGTTGGCTGCGGTCGGAAAACAGGTCTGGCAGATACGCACCAGCCGTTCGCACCATCTCCGCCAACTCCGGCTCCGCCTCGGCCAGCAACGCCATCTGGTCCTGCCGTATGAGCCGGGGACGAAGCCTTCCCGCCTCGTGCGGGATCATCCCCTGAGCGATCAGGAGATGTTGCAAGGCCTTGATGCCCGCAAACCCAAGCATGCGGTTGCGTATCGCCTCACGCGTATGAAGGCCATGCCCAAAGGAAAATGGGAGTCTCACCCCCGGTGGGGGTCCAGGGAAGCGAAAAATCTTGGTGAGAGGGGGCTATCACGCTGGCGGTATACGGGTCGCCCTGCGCTCCACCCTCTACAGTGTAGCCGCTCCGGGTTTTGCGCCGAACTGCGAGCCGGAGTGCAGCGGCATCCCCAATCACTGAGGTTCGCCAACAGGGCCAATGGCTCGATACCCACTCGCGTCCACGTCGATCTAAGGGGCTGATGGGGTATATGAGGAATCTCACGATAAAAAACTGGTGAGATCAATGCCATACGGCGAAAAACTGGCGTCCCGTACGGGATTCGAACCCGTGCTGCCAACGTGAAAGGCTGGTGTCCTAGGCCTCTAGACGAACGGGACAATCCGTGGCGCGGGATTAGAGGCGATGCGCGCCAAGGTCAATCCCGCGCATCTCACCCCTTGAACTGGCCCGCACCGTCGATGTCGATCACAGTGCCGTTCAGATACCCGCCGCGTGGCGATGCCCCGAAGACGGCCATCTCCGCGATTTCCCGCGGCTCGATCGGGCGGTCGAAGGGCAGGCCCTTCACCATCTCCGGCCAGCGAGCAGCATCGCCCAGCGCCTGCTCGGCACGGAAGCGCGCCTGCGTCTCCATGCGCTCGGTCCGCGTCACCGCCGGGTTGATGCCGAAGACGCGCACGCCATCCTTCTGCGCGTCGAACCCCACGGCCGAGGTGAAGGCGATCAGCGCCGCATTCCCCGCCGTGCCGGCGATGTAGCCCGGCTTCCAGGCCCGCCCCGCCATGCCGATGATGTTCACGATCACGCCCGATTTCCGCGCACACATGCTGCCCATGTAGAGCTGCGTCAGGTGGAAATAGCCGAAGACCTTGAGCTGCCAGGCCTCGGCCCATTTTTCCATCGCGATGTCGTGGATGCCGCCCGAAGGGATGGCGCCCGCATTGTTCACGAGGATGTCCGCCTCCGGCGCGCAGGCATGCAGGCTCGTGCGATCCTCGGCGCGCGAGAGATCGACCGTCACGGCCTCCACCCGCACCTGGTATTTCGCGCGCAGCGCGGCCGCCGCCGCATCGGGCGTGCGGGCGGCGAGCACGATGTCGCAGCCCTCCGCCGCGAAGGCCTCGGCGCAGGCATAGCCGATGCCCTTGGAGGCCCCCGTGATCACCACGCGCTTGCCGGCGAGCTGCATGTCCATTGGCCTGTATCCCTTGTTCAGCGTCGGCTTCGGCGAAGCAGGCGCTAGTTTCCATCCCGTGCGGCGCGCATGGCATCCGCCAGCGCCGCGTTGTCCTGCGCCACATCCTCCAGCGCGCCATCACGATCCGCGGCGGGCCGGTTCTGCGAGAGCTTTCGCTTGCCGATGAGAGCTTCGATCGTCAGCACCACGCCGACAATCCCCTTGAGCTGCCCCGCGATGAAATCGGCCGGCGCGTCGCTCACCGCCCAGCGCGCGGCGCGCGGCTTCTCGTGATGGTCCGTCAGCGTCGAGACGATCTCATGCAGCCGGCCCGCATCCTCGACGATCTCGACCGCGCCTTCGGCATGCACCGCCTCGTAATTCCAGGTGGGCACCACGCGGTGATGCTCGGCCTTGGAGGCGTAGCTGGAGGGCGAGATGTAGCCCTCCGGCCCGGGAAAGATCGCGATGGCGCGCGGGTTCTCGCGCAGCGCCTTCCAGTGCGGATTGGCGCGCGCCATGTGGGCGACGATGCGCACGCCATCGGTCAGCATCGGCAGATGCGTGACGTCGGGCAGGCCATTCGCGCCATTGCTGACCAGCAGCGGCAGGCGCGAGGACCGCATGAGGCGCAGCAGCACCTCGGGCCGGTCTTCGCGGAAGGCGGGGGGGTTGTAGAGCGACATCCCCAGAGCTTAGCGGATTTGGCCGGGGCTTAAAGCGCGCCCCCCTTGCGGCCGGCCATCGCGCCCAGCCGCAGCCGCAGCGCGTTCAGCTTGATGAAGCCCTGCGCGTCGAACTGGTCATAGGCGCCCTGGTCATCCTCGAAGGTCACATGCTTCATCGAGTAGAGGCTGTGCGGCGATTGCCGGCCGGTGACGATGACATTGCCCTTGTAGAGCTTCATCCGCACCGTGCCCTCGACGCTGGCCTGGGACGTATCGATCAGCGCCTGGAGCATCCGCCGCTCCGGGCTGAACCAGAAGCCGTTATAGATGCACTCCGCATAGCGCGGCATCAGGCTGTCCTTCAGATGCGCGGCCTCACGGTCGAGCGTGATGCTCTCGATCGCGCGATGCGCCTGCCAGAGGATGGTGCCGCCCGGCGTCTCATAGCAGCCGCGCGACTTCATGCCGACGAAGCGGTTCTCCACCAGGTCCAGCCGGCCGATGCCATTGGCCTTCCCCAGCGCATTCAGCTTCGTGAGGATCGTGGCCGGGCTCATCGCCTCGCCATTGATGGCCACGGGGTCGCCATTCTTGAACTCGATGGTGATCTCGGTCGCCACATCGGGCGCGTCCATGGGGCTCAGCGTGCGCTGCCAGACCATCTCATCCGGCGCGTCCCAGGGCTCCTCCAGGATCTTCCCCTCGCTGCTGCTGTGCAGGAGGTTGGCATCCACGGAGAAGGGCGATTCGCCGCGCTTGTCCTTGGCGATGGGGATCTGGTGCTGCTCGGCGAAGGCGATCAGCGCGGTGCGGCTGGTGAGGTCCCATTCGCGCCAGGGGGCGATGATCTTGATGTCGGGCTTCAGCGCGTAATAGCTGATCTCGAAGCG
>JAIYCD010000157.1 GCA_027488195.1 Acetobacteraceae bacterium
CGGCGATAGAGGTCCGAGGTGTCGTCGGTGGGGCCCGAGATGATCAGCGGCGTGCGCGCCTCATCCACCAGGATGCTGTCCACCTCGTCCACGATGGCGTACTGGAAGGGCCGCTGGACCATCTCCTCCAGGCGGTACTTCATGTTGTCGCGCAGGTAGTCGAAGCCGTATTCGTTGTTGGTGCCGTAGGTGATGTCGCAGGCATAGGCGTTGCGGCGTTCGTCGTCGCTCAGGCCCTGGACGATGACACCCGTGGTCAGGCCGAGGAAGCCATAGACCTGGCCCATCCATTCGCTGTCGCGCCGGGCCAGGTAGTCGTTCACCGTGACCACATGCACGCCCTTGCCGGGCAGCGCGTTCAGGTAGCAGGGCAGGGTGGCGACCAGGGTCTTGCCCTCGCCGGTCTTCATCTCGGCGATCTTGCCGTCATGCAGGACCATGCCGCCGATCATCTGCACATCGAAATGACGCAGGCCGATGACGCGCTTCGCGGCCTCCCGCACCACGGCGAAGGCCTCCTCCAGCAGGTCGTCCAGCTCGGCGCCCTGCGCGAGCCGCTCGCGGAACTCCGCGGTCTTGCCGCGCAGCGCCTCGTCCGACAGCGCGGCGAGCGGCGCCTCGAAGGCGGCGATCGCGGGGAGACGCGCCTGGAAACGCTTCAGCGAACGGTCATTCGCGGAACCGAAGATGGCACGGGCAAGACGAGCGAACATGAGCTGTGGATTCTCTCCGGGCGCCGCGGGCGGAAGGGGCGGCTTTGGGCTTGTGACAGGTAAGGGCGGCATGCCCCCGGGTCAACGTGCCAGGACAGGAAGACGGGGCGGCGCAGCCGGGTTGTGAGGGGGACGGGCATCGGCCATTGTCGCGCCAATCGTGATGGATTCCCGCTGATGTCCCGCTTTTCCCTCCCCCTCGCCCTGCTTCTGGCCGCCGGCCCGGCCCTCGCCCAGGCGCCCACCCCCGCCCCTGCACCGGCCGTCCCTGCACCGGCCGCCCCGGCCCCCGCGCCAACCCCTGCGGCCGCGACCGAGGACAGCAACCCCGTCCTCGCCCGCGTCAATGGCCAGGACCTCCGCCTGGATGAGGTGATGGCCACCGCCGCCGAAGCCATGCCGGCCGAGCTGCGCAACGTGCCCCCCGCCCTGCTGCGGACCATGCTGCCGCCCACGGTCTTCGAGCAGCTGCTGGACCGCGCCATCACCGACCGTGCCATGGTCGCCGCCGCCCGCACCGCCGGCCTCGACCAGGACCCCGAGATCCGCCGCCGCGTCCGCCTCGCCGAGGAGAACGAGCTGCGCGACGCCCTGCTCCGCCGCGAGGTCCTGCCCCGCGTGACGGATGACCTGCTGCGCGCCCGCTATGACCGCGACGCCGCCGGCCGCACGGCAGAGGCCGAGGTCCGCGCCCGCCACATCCTGGTGGCGAACGAGGCCGATGCCCGCGCCATCCTGGTCGAGATCCAGCGCGGTGCCAATTTCGAGGAAGTGGCCCGCCGCCGCTCGACCGACCCCGCGGCCCGCAATGGCGGCGATCTCGGCTTCTTCCGCCAGGGCGACATGGTGCCTGAATTCGCCGCCGCCGCCTTCGCCCTGCAGCCCGGCCAGGTGAGCGCCGCCCCGGTCCGCACCCAGTTCGGGTGGCACGTGATCAAGGTGGAGGAGCGCCGGACCTCCGCCGGGCCCAGCTTCGAGGACAGCCGCGACACGCTGCGCCAGGCCGTGATCGAGGAGGAGGTGCTGGCCGCCGTCCAGCGCATCCGCGCCGCGAGCCGCATCGAGCGGGTGGAGCCCCCGGCCCCGCCGGCGCCGGCCATCCAGGCCGAGCCGCCCGCGCCGGCCCGCCCCGCCGCGCCCGCCCCCGCCAACCGGAGATAGACCATGACGGGCCCCATCTCGCCCCTCGCTTTGCCGCTGCCGGAGATGCCGGCCATCGCCGGCGCCGAATGCGCCAGCACCGCCGCCGGCATCCGCTACAAGACGCGCGAGGACATGACCGTCTTCCGCTTTGCCGCCGGCACCACGGTGGCGGGCGTCTTCACCATGAACAAATGCCCGGGCGCGCCCGTGGATTGGTGCCGGGCCGCGCTCAAGGGCGGCAAGGCACGCGCTCTGGTGGTGAATGCCGGCAACAGCAACGTCTTCACCGGCAAGGCCGGCCGCGAGACCTGCGAGCGCACGGCGAAGGAAACCGCGGCGCTCATCGGCTGCAAGCCGCGCGAGGTCTTCATCGCCTCGACCGGCGTGATCGGCGAGCGCCTGCCGACCGACGTGCTGCTGGCCGCCCTGCCCGGCGCGGTGGCCAAGCTCCAGGCCGATTCCTGGCAATCTGCCGCCCGCGCCATCATGACCACCGACACCTTCCCCAAGGGCGCCACCCGCACGGCGAAGATCGGGGATGCCACGGTGACGATCTGCGGCATCGCCAAGGGCAGCGGCATGATCGCGCCGGACATGGCGACCATGCTCTCCTTCCTGGCCACGGACGCGAAGATCCCCGCCGAGGCGCTGCAGAAGCTGCTCTCCAAGGGCTCGGCGAAAAGCTTCAACTGCGTGACGGTGGACAGCGACACCAGCACCTCCGACACCGTCCTGCTCTTCGCCACCGGCCAGGCGAAGCATCCGCGCGTGCCGGCGGAAGGCGGCGCGATCCTGAAGGATTTCGCCCGCGCGCTCGATGAGGTGCTGCACGAGTTGGCCCTCATGGTCGCGCGTGACGGCGAGGGCGCCCAGAAGCTGATCACCATCGACGTGACTGGCGCCGTCTCCGCGAAGTCGGCGCATCGCATCGCCATGGCCATCGCCAATTCGCCCCTGGTGAAGACCGCGGTCGCGGGCGAGGACGCGAATTGGGGCCGCATCGTCATGGCCGTCGGCAAGGCGGGCGAACCCGCGGATCGCGACAAGCTCTCCATCGCGGTCGGCGGCACCTGGATGGCGCGCGAAGGCGGCGTGATCCCGGGCTATGACGAGGCGCCGGTGGTGGCCCACATGAAGGGCCGGGACGTGCAGATCACGGTGGATATCGGCCTCGGCCGTGGCAAGGCCCGCGTTTGGACCTGCGACCTCACGCATGGGTATATCGACATCAATGGCAGCTACCGCAGCTGAGCTTCCCATCACCACGGCGCGGCTGGTGCTGCGCCGCCTGGTGCCGGCGGATGCGCCCGCCGTCACCCGGCTGGTGAATGACTATTCCGTCGCCGGAAACCTCGCCCGCGTGCCCTTCCCCTACCGGGAGGAGCTGGCGCGCGAATGGATTGGCTCGGCCGCGGAGCAGATCGAATCCGGGGATGCCTTCCATCTCGCCATCACCCAGGCGGGCGCCCTGGTCGGCTGCATCGGCCTCACGCTCAAGCGCAGTGCGGCGCCCGAGATCGGCTATTGGATCGGCCGGAAATTCTGGGGCCAGGGCCTGGCGCGCGAGGCGGGTGAGGGGCTGCTCGCCTGGGCGGAGACGCATCTCGGCATCACCGAGGTGGAGGCCAGCGCGCTGGCCGACAACCTTGCCTCCCAGGCGGTGCTGAAGCATCTGGGCTTCGTGCCGGCGGGCGCGGCGATGCAGCCCTTCCTTTCGCGCAACCGTGCCATGCCGGTGATGCTGTTCCGCCGCGCGGCCGCACCTCCCGCGCCGCCCAAGCCCATCCTGCTGGTCGTCGCCTGCGCGCTGCTGGACACGGAGGGGCGCATCCTGCTGGCGCAGCGGCCCGAGGGGAAATCCATGGCGGGCCTCTGGGAATTCCCCGGCGGCAAGCTCGATGCGGGCGAGACGCCCGAGGCCGCGCTGATCCGCGAATTGCGCGAGGAACTCGGCATCGAGACGCAGGAGGCCTGCCTCTCGCCGCTGTTCTTCGCGAGCCATTCCTACGCGAAGTTCCATTTGCTCATGCCGCTCTACATCTGCCGGAAATGGCAGGGGCGGGCGGTGGCGCGGGAGGGGCAGACCCTCGCCTGGGTCCGCCCCGACAAGCTGCGCGACTATCCCATGCCACCCGCGGATGTGCCGCTGGTGGCGCTGCTGCGCGATTTCCTCTGACCCAACCCCCGAGGTGCCCTGATGGCCAATCCGATCGCCTGCCTGCTGATCATCGGCAACGAGGTGCTCTCGGGCCGCACGCGCGACGCCAATCTGCAATTCCTGGCGACGCGCCTGGGCGAGCTTGGCATCCCGCTGCGCGAGGTGCGCGTCATCCCCGACGTGCCGGAGACCATCATCGCCACCGTGAACGAGGTGCGCGCGAAGCACGACCACGTCTTCACCACCGGCGGCATCGGCCCCACGCATGACGACATCACCAGCGAATGCGTGGCGATGGCCTTCGGCGTGCCCTGGGTGGTGCATGAGGAAACCCGCGCGCTGATGGCGGAAGACTACGCCCGCCGCGATCCGCCGGGGGAGATGAACGCGGCCCGGATGCGGATGGCGACGCTGCCGCTGGGCGCCGTGCCGATCCGCTGCGCCATGACC
>JAIYCD010000321.1 GCA_027488195.1 Acetobacteraceae bacterium
GAGGCCTGCGCCGAGGCGTCCAGGGGCCCCAAGGTCTTCCAGCTCTATGTGCGCGGCGATGACGCCTTCGTGGATGACTATGTGCGCCGCGTCGTGGATAGCGGCTATGACGCCTTCTGCATGACGGTGGACACCGCGCATTACTCGCGGCGCGAGCGCGACATCGCCAAGCGCTTCGTGAAGACCTGGCGCGCCGCCAATACCGGCATGGACCACCAGGCCGCACTCTCCTGGCGCGAGGTCGCGCGCTTCAAGGAGAAGCACAAGATCCCGCTGATCCTGAAGGGCATCGGCACGGGTGAGGACGCAGCGCTGGCCTGTGAACACGGCGTGGACGTGATCTACGTCTCCAACCATGGCGGGCGGCAGCTGGATGGCGGGCGCGGCTCGCTCGACGTGCTGCCCGAGGTGGTGGAAGCGGTCGCCGGCCGCGCCAAGATCATGGTGGATGGCAGCTTCAGCCGCGGCACCGACATCGTGAAGGCGGTGGCGCTGGGCGCGGACTGGGTGGGGCTGGGCCGCCTCTATCTCTATGGCCTGGCGGCGGAGGGGCCTGAGGGGATCGAGCGGCTGCTGGAGATCCTGGAGGATGAGGTCATCAAGGCGCTGGGCCTGACGGGGGTGAACGGTTTCGGCCAGCTCACGCGCGGGCATGTGCATCTGGGCGCGCCGCCCGTTGTCTTCCCGAACGTGCACAGCGCCTTCCCGCTGCTGAAGGAAGGCTATTGAGAGGGGCGGCGCGCGGCCTGAACGCCGCGCGCCCCGGGGCCTCAGCGCGCCTCGATGCCGCTGCGCGTGGCCACGATCTCGCTGGTGACGCAGATGTCCACGCGCATCAGCTCGGCCGTGGCGCCATTCGCCCAGACGATCTTGAAGTCATTCGCGCCCGCATTGCGCGCGCGGAAGCGCATCGTGGCGCCGTTCACCAGCACATTGGTGCCGAGCTGATCCGCACCCCAGGAGCGCTGGGCGCTGGAGCCGAAGAAGAACTCCTGCACGGTGGAGCCGGAGCGGTTCACCAGGGTGAAGCTGGTGTCGCACTGGGCCTGGGCCGCGCCGGCGAGCCCCGCGGTCATGAGGGCGCTGAGAAGGAGGCGACGCAGGGTCATGTCTGTTTTCCGTTCGCGTGTGGCGTTCTACGCGACGAATTTTCCGCCTTCCGGATTGCCGGTCAATGAAGGTCCGCGGGAATAACCAATAATCAATCTTACCCGTCAGGCGAGCCGGCCATAGCCGCCGAATTGCGCGGTGACCGCCGCCATCTCCTCCGCCGTCAGCAGCACGGGCGCGAGGCCCGCGGCCAGCAGGTCCAGAAACTCGCCCGCCAGGTTCTCCACCTCCCGCGCCAGGGTCTCGGCGGCGGCGAGGGAGGATCCAAGCGCCACCACGCCGTGATTGGCGAGCAGGCAGGCGCGGCGCCCCTCGATGGCCCGCACGGCCGCCTCGGCCAGGGCCGCCGTGCCGAAGGTCGCGTAGGCCGAACAGGGGATGTCGTCGCCGCCGGCGAGCGCGATCATGTAGTGGAAAGCAGGAAGGCCGCGCCGCGCGCAGGAGAGTGCGGTGGCGCGCGGGCTGTGGGTGTGGACGATGGCGCCCGCCGCCGGCCGCGCCGCGTAGATCTCCGCATGCAGCCGCCATTCCGAGGAGGGGCCGCGCGCCCCCGCGAGGATTGTGCCATCCAGCGCAACATCCACGAGATCGGCGTCAGTCAGCATGGCATAGGGCAGGCCAGAGGGGGTGATGCGAAAGCCCCCCTCGATCCGGATCGAGACATTGCCGGATTTGCTGGGCATGAAGCCCAGCGCATCCAGGCGCCGGGCCGTCTCGATCAGGCTCACGCCGCGTCGCGCTGGGCACGGGCGGCGAGCGCCGCCGGGCGGTTGAAGCAGCGGTCCAGCCACGCCTTCACCTTGGCATGGCCGCCAAGATCGAACCTGTTGCTCCAGGCACCGTAGAGCACGCCGGCCAGGTTGCAGTCGGCGATGGTGAAGCTCTCGCCCAGCAGGAAGGGATTGCCACCCAACTGGCCCTCCAGCACATCGAGCCGGGCATTGATTCCGGCGGCCCCGGCGGCGGCCTGGCCTGCGTCGCGCTCCGATTCGGGGCGGATATAGGTGTTGTAGGCCCATTGCATCGCGGCGGGTTCCACCTCGGTCGCGGCCCAGAGTGTCCATTGCAGAACGCGGCTCGCATCGTCGCCGGCGGGCATCAGCGGCGGGCCAGCCTGGGCGGCGAGGTGCAGGTTGATGGCCAGGCTCTCGAAGAGCACCAGTGCGCCATCCTCCATTGCCGGAATCTTGCCATTCGGGTTGACCTTCAGATGGGCGGGAGACTTGATGCTGGGCCCGAAGCCGACCGGGACCACCTCATAAGGCAGGCCCGCTTCCTCGGCCGCCCAGATGCAGCGGAAGGCGCGGGATTTGGCGATGCCGTGAATGCGGATCATGGTTTCTGTCCTTGCAGTTTGGCGGCGACGGATTTGGCGTGCTCGACCGTGCTGCGCTGGAAGCGGACGAGCAGGGCGGCCCAGATGATCAGCAGCAGCAGCGCCCAGAGGAAGCCGTAATGGGTCAGTGCCATGGCGGCGCAGACCACCCAGCCGAGGGACAGCACCATGCCCTGGCGCAGGAGGGAGATGAGCGGCATTTGGGTCAGGCGCCGAAGAAGTTACGCCCCACCCCGAAGGCCATGACCGCGATGACGAACAGGATGAGTTGCAGTGTGGTGGGCAGGTTGCCGACGCGCCCTTTAAGCTCAGCGAGCGACTTGCCTTGGTCGATCTGCTCCTTGCGCAATTCGCCCGCTTCGCGCCGCTGGTCCGCTGATGCGGCGGTCAGGCTGGTCATGTCTCGGCGTATCTCCTTCATTTCTGCCGAGAATTCGTTCTGTTTTTGTTCAATTCGCTCGAGGATGGCGCGTATGTCGCGCATGCCGTCCTCCAGAGCATCAACGCGCTTCGTCAACATAGGATCATCAGGGCCACCTCCGCCGGGCGGCGCGCCAGAGACCTCCTGCGGCGGGATAGGTTGCACGAGGCGCAATGGTGGGACCACGCCGTTATCATTGGTGGAGAAAACATTCGCGCTCATTCGGCCTCATCCACGTTAATCTTGGCGTGCATTCTGACGAAAGCGCAATTGCGGCAGACCAATATATAAACCGGGACCCGTGCCGGTGGCGAAACCCAGCCGCCATTGTCCTGCACCAGGGGAACTGCCGCCGTATGTTCCGGTGGCGTGAGAAACTGCCACTGATCCTTGCCGCAGGACGGGCACGCCGTTTGGGCCTGCCGTTTCTTCAGGAAGCCAGTAAGGCGGGCGGAGGCGGGATCACCTCCCCAGTCACTGTCGGTCATCGAACAAGCCTTACCCGGAATGAGCAGCGTAGTTTAGCATGGTCCGTATCCGTCGCGCTCAAAATGCGCGGCATCAGCGCTTGCGCGCATCCAGGCTCCAGGGGCCGGGGCCCGCGAAGACCAGGTAGAGGAAGAGGAAGCAGAAGAGGACCGCCGCATCGCCGCCATTGCTGGTCGGCCAGAAGCTGCGCGGCGCATGCGCGATGAAATAGGCGCAGGCCATCAGCCCCGACATCACGAAGGCGACCGGCCTGGTGAAGAGGCCGATGATGAGCAGCGCGCCGCCGATCACCTCGAGCGTGGCGGCCGCACCCAGCATGGAGAACAGTTCCGGCGCAGGCCGGGGTGAGGGGGGCCAGCCGAACAGTTTCTGCGGCCCGTGCAGGAAGAAGGTCAGCCCCGCCACGATGCGCAGCAGGCTCAGGCTGTAGGGGGCGAAGCGGTCAAGCATCAGGGCGTGCCTCCGTCATCGGCATCCACCACGCGTTGCGCGTGCAGGCGGATGTAGCGCGCCAATTGCTTTCGGAAGGTTCGCCAATTGAAATCGGAACCCTCGCGGCGCGCTCTCAGAACTCCATGAGAGCCATCTAAGACCACCCTCCGTCTCCAAAGGGAGACACCCCTCTCCAATCCATCCGGTGGCACCACTCTTCGCTTGCTGGCCGCCGCGAACAGAGCGTCAGTCGGGTCACCGAACAGGAGACCAGACCATGCACCAAGCCCCAACACTCCCCACCGCTAGCCGCAACCAAGCCCGCAGCCTGGATGCCTTCATGGCCCGCCACGCCGCGGTGGCCGCCCTGTTGGAGCGCCTGGCCACCGCCAGCGCCGAGCACTTCGGCGCCGATCCCGAGCGGGTCCTCTGGGCCGAGGCGGGCTCCCTCGCCCGCGTCGAGGAGCTGCTCGATGAGGCGGTGCGCTTCATCGGGGCGTGATCAGCACCTCCCCCACTTTCCCACCACCCTGGCGGTTGCCCCCGGCGATCGAGTAGGTGGTCTCCACCGCCTCGATCCGAAACCGGCCGAAGCAGGCCCGCACCCCGGGCACATCATTGAGGGAGAGCAGCCAGCTCCCCTTCAGCCCCGCCAGCGCCTCCGCCAACCGTGCGAAGTCGGCCGGCCCAAACAGCCCCTCCCCATAATCCGTCTCATTCCCCCAATAGGGCGGGTCCAGATAGAAGAGCGTCTCGGGCCGGTCGTAGCGGCGCAGCAGCTGCTCCCAGGGCAGGCACTCGATCACCACGCCGGCGAGCCTGTCATGGACCGCCTCCAGCAGCGGGCCGAGCTTGTTCACGTCGAACCGCCCAGCCCCGCCCGGCACGACCCCGAAGTTCTGCCCCTTCACCTTGCCCCCGAAGGCCAGGCGCTGGAGGTAGAGGAACCGCGCCGCCCGCTCTAGGTCGGTCAGGGTGTCCGGCACCGCGGCCTTCAGGCGCTCGAACTCGGCCCGGCTGGTCACCTGCCAGCGCAGCAGGTCCATGAAGGGCACGTAGTGCCGCTGGAGGATCCGAAAGAGGTTGGCCACGTCCCGGCTGGCGTCATTGATCACCTCGGTCCGCACGCGCCAGGGGCGGCGGAGGAAGACGCCACCCATCCCCACGAAGGGCTCGACATACCCGTCATGGGGCACCTGGCGCAGGCGCTCGATGATGCGCTTGGCCAGCAGCTTCTTGCCGCCCAGCCAGGGCGCGGCGGGATGGGCCGGCAAAACCGGCTCTCGTTCATGATCGAATCGCACGGGTGTGCTCCATTGCCCCGGTCTCGGCCGAGACGGGCGGGGCGGTTCATCCGTGCGCGGCTTCCTCCGCGCGGCTCGGGGTGTTCCAGCACCCCAGGCCCCCGCTCTCAGACGAGGATCTCCGTGACGCGGCCGGGAGCCAGCAGGCCCACCGTCGCCATCCAGTTCAGTCCCGCGACGGTGCGCGGGTCATCCAGGTTCACCTCCTGCGCGCCGGCCAGGCGGTCCAGCCAGACGCGCACGGCGGGCGAGGCCATGCCGGCCGCCGTGATGGCAATCTCCTCCTCAGCGGTCAGGCGATCGCGGAACTGCAGGACCGTGAGGACGCGCGAGCCGGGCGAGTTCCAGCCGAGCATTGGCATTTGCGGCGGCGGAGTGATCTCCAGCGCGGCCCATCCGGCAGGCGGCGCGCGGTCTCGGAACGCCGCGGCGACGTGCCAGCCTGGCAGTGCCGCGGGCTCAGCCTCCAGGTCTGTCTGCGGCGCATAGAGCGTACCCGAAGCCACGAGCGCGACGTCGGGCGGCGCGCCATCGGCCCAGCCCTCGGCGGCCAGGGCGGCAAGCCAGGCGGCCTGATCGGCCCATCGGTAGGCGTGATGTGTCCACATGGTCAGATCCTCCCGGTCAGGCGGTCAGGGCGGCGAGGGCGCTGTCGAACAGCGCGGCGGGGCGCACGTCCCATCCCTGGATGCGACCGAATAGCGGGTTCGTCGTGGCGTAGCGGCCCAGCATGATGTTGCCGGGGATCGGCAGCGCCGCGAGCGCGACTTTGCTGCCCGCCACACCGCGCGCCGCCACCTGGAGGAATCCGGCATCCAGATCCCAGGCGACGGCCGCGCGTGTCGTCACGCCAGCGGCTGGGGCGGTGATCGTCACGGCCGATGCCGTCCGCACCACCCCGCCCGCGGTGCAGCGCGCCTCCAGGCTAGTGTGCGCCGGATTGATCAGGATGCCGAGGCGCTCATTCGCGGTCGTGTCACCCCAGCTGATGAGGCCGAACCAATCGGCGTCGTCGGCGCTTGTGAAGGGGCCGGGCTGGCTGTTCCACTCGAGCAGCAGGATGCCCTGCCGGTAATTCCAGCGCGTACCGAATTGCGCGACCGGCAGCGTCACCGCGCCCTGCGCGCGGGTGCCGTCGCCGATCACCGCGCTGGTGAAGGGGCCGGGCTCGCCCTGCGCGAAATCGACATCGATCTCGTCGCCGGAGGTGGCGAGATGGATGGCCATGGCGGGCTGCGGCCGCAGGGAGGTCGTGGTGTCCAGGCCCAGATTGAACCGCTGCCAGCGAGAAGTGAGCGTGACCGGCGCCTGCATGTAGGGCTGGATCGTGATGTTCGTGATGACGACATTTACACCCGCCGCCTGCGGGAAAAACCTCAGCTGCGTGTGCGCTGCGTTGCGGCGGATCACGTCGGTATAGGTGCCAGCCGTCGAGCGAACCCCTCCCTCAACCGCGGTTCCACCATCGAAGCGGGGCCGGATGCCGCCGCCTGAAATCGACGCGATGGTGTAGGTCACCGCATAGGCGAGGCCGAAGGTCATGGCGGCCGGCAGGCTGATGCTGGCGATGTTGCCCGTGCCAACGCCCGTCCCGACCAGCTGCCCCCCGGTGATCGCCCAGCCCGTGCCCAACGTCCATCCGGTGGCCGAGCTGAAATCTGACTGGAACAGCGCGGGACCAGCCGCCGCGCCGCCCGTCGTCTGCCCGAGGGAGAGGCGCACATTCCCCGTGCCGGTGCGGCGGCGCAGCAGCACAGACATACCGTGAGAGCCTGCGGCCGAGCCTGAGCCGTATTGCGCGACCCAGGCGTCAGCCGCCGAAGCGGTGATGATGCTGGCCGCGTTTGGGGTGCCTTCCGCGCCCGTCGCCGCCAGCGCAACGGTCGCATTGACCTTGCGCCATGCGGCATTCGTCAGATCCCGCGCGGCGGTAAAGCGGTTGGTCCGCGCACCGGCAAAGGCCGCCCCGAAGGGGGCCAGCGTCACGGGGTCGAACTCCCAGCGCAGCGTGTCCACCGGCACCTGCTGGAGGTCGCCTGTCGGGCCGAACCCGTAGGCCACCGTGGCGCGCAGCATCTGCCAGGCATCGGTGTCGCTGGGGCGGCGGCCCACGGCGCGGTCAGCGGTGATGGGGATGACGGCAGCAGCCGCCTGGGCCGCCGCCTGCGCGCTCAGCGTTTGCGCGGCTGAGGCGGCCAGGTCATTGGCCAGCTGGGCCGCCACCTGCGCGGCTGCGTCATTCGCCGCTTCCCGTGCTTGGTCGCGGTAGGACCGCGCCAGCATCACCAGCGCGCTGTCCCCCGGGGTGTAGAGCTCGATCCAGCTAGCCATCCCCATTCTCCCCGGCGGTCATGGCGATCTGCCCCTCGCCGATGCTCTGCTGGAGGCCCTCGTAGCGGACCTCGAACTCGTATTTGGACGCAGGCTCGATCGGCAGGCTGCGCGTCAGCTCCAGGCTGGGCTGGTAGCTGAAGAAGCCCCGCTCGGCCTCGTTCGACTGGTCGAAGAGGATGAACTCCGGATCCACGCCCACCTGCTTGTCGATGGTGGTGCCGTCGAAGAGCGTGATGCGCAGGCGCAGCTCCATCCCCGTCATGTCGACCGGGCCGCTGTCATCCACCCACCGGAACACCTGCGGGAGGTTGTTTCCCCGCCGCATGGGCCAGGGCCGCCAGGCCGGCGCGGTGCGGCTGGCGCTCACGGCAGGAAATCGAGCAGGATGCGGCCGTTGTTGCCCAGGCCGCCGGTGCCCACGCCGCCGGCCGCGCCGTTTCCGCCACAGCCTGGACCGTAGCCGTCATTGCCATTCGTGCCCGCGGTCGCGAGCACGAAGATGCCGTATCCATGCCCGAGCGAGGGACCGCCGGGTGAGATGGTGTAATTGCCGCCGATCACAAAGCTCAGCTGTGAGTCCGCGCCCTTTTGCGCATAGACACCGCCCGAGCCACCGGTCCCACCACCACCGCCGCCCGTGGCGCCACCTCCACCCGAAGCCGACCCGCCGCTGCCGCCCACTGCGCTGATCAGCGACCCGACACTCGTCGTGCCCCCGTTCCCGCCGCTGGTCGGTGAGGAATTCCCTGAAGCGCCGCCCGCCCCCACGGTGCAGGACAGGCTGCCACCGGGGGTCACGGAGAACAGACCACGCCGATACTCCCCGCCCCCACCGCCGCGCGCCCCGCCGGCTGCACTGCACCCGCCCCCGCCGCCGCCAGCGCCCCAAACCTCGATCCCGACCCGCGTCGCCCAGATCGGCACCACCTGCGCCGTGGTACCCGCCGTCGTGAGGGAACGCAGGTCAACCAGCCCTCGCGCGTCGCTGATGCGCCAGGCCGCCGAACCATCGCCCAGCAGCCGGGCAGAAGCCCCGGCGGGGAGAGTGAGCGCGGTGGTCAGGCCGTTGATCGTGTCGGAACCGGCGCGCTGGACGGTCAGCGTGTTGGCGCTGCTGTCCGTGCGCACAATGTCGAACCGCAGGGGAAAGCCGCCTGCGGCATTCACCGCCGGCAAGGTCAGCGTGACGTTGGCCGAGCCGGCCGAGACCATGATCACGCCGGCGTGGTCTGGCGTCAGCGCGGCATTCGCCGAGAAGCTGGTGACATTGCCCCCCGCCAGCCGCCGCAAGGCCTGGATCAGCTGCTCGCGATTGACGGCCGAGGGCGTGAGGCCGAGCAGCTCGATAATCCGCACGATCTCCTCTTGGAGGCCGTTGGCCCATTCGGCATCCACCACCGTGCCGGCCTGCCCCAGGCCGAGGTTGCGGTTACGGAACCCACGGCGCCCAGAGCCGATGTCGATATTGTTCAGGCCATTGGTGCGATCAGCCATCCCGGCCTCCTCAGCTGTAGTTGAAGTAGACGGTGGTGTGGGCCGGCGCCCGGGCCCGGATCAGGCACTCGACCGGGCTCGGCGCCAGGTCCCCCAGCGGAGAGCCCGCCTCGGTCGCGCCCGCCTCGAATTCGATCAGGCTGGTGGCGGGCAGGTTCACGATCCACTCGAAGCGCCCGGCCTCGGGGATTAGCTCCGCGCCGCACTCGAAGGCTCCGCAGCTCGCGGGCTCGCTCTCCGTGATGGTGATGACGACACCCATGGCGGCGGCCACGCCGATGAAGAAGGCGGGCGTGGCGCCGCCCCGGTTGGTCCAGCGCTGCCGCGCCAGCGCCTGGCGGATCGAGAGCGGCAGCGCGGCCGAGGGGCCGAGGCAGGGGTCATCGCCCAGCACCCGCTCATAGTCGGGCAGCAGGTCATCGGCGCGGCCGGGGTCCACCTGCGGCAGCAGCGCCTCGGCGCGGAGTTCGACGCGCGTGTGCTCGGCCGCGAGCGGCGCCAGCGCGCGCGCCCAATTGCTCTCCCGCGCGCGGGGAAAGGCGTCGCCTGGTGGGCTCAGCGCCAGCAGGTGTGCCAGACCCGCTTCCTCGCGCGGCGTCATGCGCCGAGCCAGGTGATGGTGCCGGGCACGGCCAGCGCGGCACTGCCGAGGGTGATGTTGCCGGAAGGCACGTCCAGCCGGTGGGCATACTCGCCCGTGGCCGAGCTGATCGCCTCCGAGAGGCGGGAGCGTTGGATCACACCGCCGATGCCCGGCTCGCTCGCCAGGAACAGGGCCACAGCCTCGGTCACCGCCGCGCGCGTGGCGGTGGTGTCGGGCGAGAGAAAGATGGACAGGTTGACCGGCGTCAACGTCACCGCCACCGCCACCGCCAGCGCCGTGACCGGCCGCTGCGCATCGAGCGCCGCCTGCACTGCCGCCAGCTCCGGCCCCGTGGGCACGGCGGGCGCCAGCCGCGTGCCCATGGCCACGATGACGCCAACGGTACCCAGGCCCACCCAACCCGGCCGCTCGGCCACCACGGCCACGCCCGGCACCGCGCTGGCCCAGGCGGCATACCCCCCAAGTTGGCCATAGGGCACGCCAGCGCGGATCCGCGCGAGGATGCGCGTACGCCAGTCCTCCTCGGCCTCCTGCTCGACGCCGCCCGCGAAGCCGGGCGCCACCACAAGGGCCACCTGGGCGCTCAGCCCCGCGATCGGCGCCACCAGGGGCAGCGCGGTCGAGGTGGGGAAGTTGCCCGCCGCGCCCGCCGTCTGGGCCGTGGCGGCCACGGTCAACGTGCCGCCCGCGATCGTGCCCCCCGCCGTCGTCAGCACCGTGATGTCGCCCAGCTTGAGCGCGATGCCGGAGGGGAGCACCAGGCCGTTCGTCCCGGTGAAGGTCACGAAGCCCGAGGCCGGCGCGGCCGGACGCCGGGCGATGCCCCAGACATCCGCGTGGCGCGCCAGATCATCCGTCGCTGTGTCGGGCATCAGCTCCTGCGCCAGGCGCTGCAGATAGAGGTAGAGGTCAAAGGCGCCCATGGCCTGCACCCGGGCCAGGACGGCCAGCGGCGCGTTGGCGCTCCGGGCATCCACACCCTCCGGGCCGGCGACGGCCGCAAATTCCTGCTCGTAGCCGGCAGCAAGGCGCTCGGCGATCTCGGTGGGTTGCGGCAGGGGCAGCGGCATCAGACCAGCACCTCGTCCCGGCCGATACACGCCCGATAGGCCAGCACGCCAGCGACGGCGCCGGCCCGCACGCCGCGCTCCAGCCATTCGGCGGTAACGGAAAGGCCGAGCGGCACGGCCCAGGCCAGCGCCTCACGCGCGTAGAGCTCGGCGCGGTTGCGCACCTGGTTCGTCTCGCGCTCGCGGTTCAACAGCCAGAGGCGGGATCCGCAGCGCTGCCCCTCGGCGTCCAGCGCGTCGCCCACCCAGCCGCGGCGCGGGTTCAGCACATCTGGCGTGAGCGTGGGGGCCGCGGGCAACGGCAGCGGGTCATCCGGCCGCGCGCGCCGGTCGCTCAGCAGGGAGACGATGGCAGGGCTCAGCGGCGTGGGGTCGAGCACCAGGCCGCCGCGCGCGAAGGCCAGATCGGCCCGGCGCGTCGCGCGGTCATAGGTGAGAGCGAGGTGCGAAGCCATGTCCCATCCCTCGCACGCGCGCGAGGGGTGGGTTCACCCCCAAAGGGAAAGGGGGGGGAGTTATCCGCCGGCCATGTGCGGCATGGTGTGAAAGAGCCTGGTTAGCGCAGGTTGCCGGCGCCGTCGCTCACAATGCCGCTGGCCGAGATGTTGCCCGTCACCACCAGGCTGCCCGTGATCTCCACGCCGGTGGCCGAAACGCGCAGCCGCACCCCCGCCACCGTCACCTGGACGGCCGTGGCTGCCGCCACCTCCACCAGGCCGCCGGCGCGCAGATGCACGCGCGTGCCTTCATCGGTGTAGAGCGCGGCCTCTCCATCATCCACGCCGAGGCGCACGCCGCCCGCGGGCGGCAGCGCGACCATGTCCCCCTGGTCACCGCCGATGGCCAGCAGCACGGTCAACCCGCCCGGCGCGGGCTTGCTGGCCAGGCCATAGGGCTGGAGCACCTCGACGCCTGTGCGGATCACGCCCTCATGCGTCTCGACGGTCAGCGCCTGGCTGCCGCCGGCATCGTTGATGCCGTGGACCACGCCCCGCACCACCTGGCCGCGCAGGCTGGCTGCGTCTTCAGCGTTCATCGGCTGGGCGCCGGCGTCGGGGTGCGGGGCGGGGGCTCGGCCGTCAATTCGCCGGCCGTGCCGTCCAGCCGGCGCGGCGCGGAGGAGCGGGCGGTCTCACCCGGCTCGATCAGCACATCGAAGGCGTCACAGCCGCAGAGGCGCAGCTCGGTGCGCGCTCCTTCCTTCGAGTAGCGCCAGGTGAGGCTCGCGATCAGCAGCTCGGCCGAGGCCTGGCTCAGCGGGTCATCCACCAGCGCGCGCTCATTGATGCGCCAGAGGCGGGGCTCCTCACCCGTCAGGTTGCCGTCATCGGTGACGCCCATGGGCTCCCCCGCGCGCCAATCCTGCACGGTCACGCGCAGGCTCTCGCTCTTGGCGCGGGCGGTCCGCATCTTCCATTCGGCCTGTTCCTGGACACTGACGCCGCCGCTCTGCGTCTTGGCCATGAGCACGGTCGGGCGATAGCGCGTCACGGCCGGGTCCGACACGCGGGCGCTCGTCACCACGCGGGGCCGCCCCCCCGCGGGCGAGGTCGGCGCCGGCCGGCGATCTGGCGCGGCGGCGGTCAGCGGTGTGGCGGTGCGGTCCATCGCCGGCGGCGAGCTGGCGGGGCCGCCCTGCCCCTTGCAGATATACTCGGCATACCGCTCGCTCTGGTCGAAGGTGGCATCCAGCGTCTGGATGTTCTCGCCGAAGATCAGCGGCGCCGGCGCCTTGCCCTGGCCGCCGCGCGTCAGCAGCAGGCCCCCCACGCCATCGCTCACCGCCAGCACCGCGCGCTGCCGGCACGCCTTCTCGATCGCGCTCATCGCGGTCTCAGCCGGCTCTATGCCGAATTTCGGGAAAGGGGCACCGACATCGACATCAGCCGTGACGGAGATCCCGAAGGGCGCGCAGATCCGCGCGCAGAGCTCGGTCAGCGTCAGTCCCGAATACTCGGCCGGCCCATCCGGCGCGGCCGCGCAATCCACCAGGTCCCCCGTCACGTCGCGGCCGGAGAGCAGCATGCTCACCTTGTCCGGGCCGTAATTCACCTCGACGCGGTCCAGCCAGCCCACCAGCACCACCTCGCCATCGAGGGCGATGACCACCCGCTCACCGGGCTGGAGCGGCCCGCGCGCGGAGCCGAAGCGCCACCAGGCCGGGCGGGCCGCCTGCATCCTCGCCATGTCCAGACACTCGATCTTGAAGCCGCCGGAGATCTCCTCGAGGTCGCGGATGATCTCGGCCGAGATGATCTCCTCGAACAGCTCCTCGCCGCCGCTCAGCCTCATTGTCACCCGCGGCTCGGAGCGGCCACTCATGACGAGAGCCCGCCTCCGGCCGCGCGCAGCACCTCGATATCGCCAGCCGGCAGCCGGGCCGGGCGGCGAATGCGGTTGCGGGAGACGAGCTGCTGGTACTGGCCCACGACGCGCCCTGGCGCATCGCCCACCAGGTGGTTCGCGACCAGCCAGGTGGGCGCCGCGCCGGGCAAGGTCAGCGTCTCGATCGCGGGCAAGCGGCCAATCCGCTCGCTCATGTCGCGCGCCAGGCCGGCGCGGAGTGCCGCCGCCTGTTGCCAGATGGCGCCGGCATAGGCGGGCTCGGTCACGGCGGCCGCGGCCGCATCGCTGGCGAGCACCGCCAGCGCCGCATCCAGCGTGGCGCGCATGGCCAGCGCCTCGGTGCGCGAGGCGAAGGGGACCTGCACGCCGAGCTGCACCGCATCCGCCACCAGCAGCGCCTGCGCGCCGAGGCGCAGCCCGGCCGGCACCGTGGCGTCCCCCCGAACGCCCGAGGCGACGGCCAGCAGCAGCCGCGTCGCTGCCGCCGTCTCGACCACGGGCGCCACGCTCAGATTTCCGCCGAAGACACCCACGGCCGGGTTGAGGCGCGGCAGGCCGGCCTTGCGGATCACTGCGCCCGGCCCCTCGATGCGCGCCACGACGGCGCTGCCATAGCTGCGATCCAGCCTGAGGCTGCCCACGGCAAGGAGGCCCACGAAGCTTGCCTCCAGCTCACGCGGCAGGCCGATCAGCCCGCGCACCGCGCCGATGGTCGAGCGGAACAGCCCGACCATCCCACCCACGAAGCCCACCACGGCGCGCACCACCGAAAGCGCCAGGCGGATGGGGGCGAGGATGAAGCGCACCAGCGCGCGCGCCCCCTCGCGGATGGCGTCCAGCAGCGCCAGCAGCTGGCCCAGCGTGTCGAGGCGGATGGGCGGCCGCTCGACATAGGGCTCGAAGATGGCGGTGAAGCGCGCGAGGCGGATCTCGCGATCGCTGAAGGAGATCTCCGCCGGCTCAGCGAGGACGACATCGATGTCGCCCAGCCAGGGGTGCGTCAGGAGGCCGGGGCCGGGCGTGCGGAAGGCGGCGCGCAGCCGGTTGGCCCGGCGGACATAGTCTTCGCCAACGATGAGGCCGCTGACCGAGATGCGGCCATCCAGCGCGCCCATATCCTCGTGCCAGGTGTCATCGCGTCCAGGATAGAAAAAGCGGATGACGCGGCGGCCCGTCTCCTCGCGAGGGTCGGGCATGTGGAAGGGGATGCCGCGGAATTCGGCGTCATAGAGATCATCGAGAAGGCTGGAAGAGCCCCCCAGGAAGCCGCTCATGGCCTGCCCCTCGTGCCGCCACGGTTCTGCGCGGCGGCGGTGACCGGCACATTGCTGTTGCTGCCCTCGGCCGAGACGATCTCGGTGCCGGGCGCCGCGCGCACGATGATCTCGCCATTCACTGGCGCGGGCGGTGCGCCGGCGCCGCCCGCCGTGGCAGCCGCCAGGTCATTCGCCGCATAGAAACCCCCGGCCGGGTTGCCCCGCGCCGCGGCCTGGCGGGCCTGCACGCCGCCCAGCGCGGGCGGCGCGGCATTGGCCGTGGCCTGCGCCGCCTGCCCGGAGGAGAAGGCCGAGCGCATGCCGTCCCAGACCGCGCGCACGCGCTCCAGCCCGGCCGTGATGGTGCTGATGAAGCCTTCGAAGGGTGCGATCATCGTGGACCACAGGGCCGCGAACCACCCGCTCAACCCAGCGAAGGGGGCCATGATGGCGGCGACGAGGGCGGCCACCGGCCCGGCCGCCCAGCCGGAAACCCAGGCGCCGAAGGCCTCGAAGGGTGCGGTGATGGCGGCCCAGATACCGACGAAGTTGCCGGCCAACCCATCCCAGGCCGCGCGGAACAGCCCCACCGCAATGGCGCCGGCGCCATTCAGCACATCCAGCAGCCAGTCCACCTGCGGCTGCATGCCGGTGCGAATGTCATTCCAGAGGCCGGTGAACCAGGCGGCGATGGGCTCCCAGTTCCGCCAAAGCGCCCAGGCGGCGGCGGCGAGCGTGGCGATGGCCGCGACGGTCAGGCCGATCGGCGAGACGAGGATGGCGATGCCGGCCGCCAGCGGCCCGATGGCGAAGCCCAGCGCGGTGATGGCGATGGCCGCGGCGGTGATGACCGCGATGCCGGCGCCGAGTTGAGCCGTCAGGCCGGGGAAAGCGGCCTCCAGAGCGCCGATGCGGTCGGAAAGCCAGAAGATCACGTCCCCCGCCATGCGGATCGCGCCCTCTGAGGCGGCACCGACGCGGACGGTGAACTCGTCCCAGGCCACCGTTACGCGCTGGGTGGCGGCGGCGAGGCCGCGCATCGCATCCTCCTGCCCGTCCGCGATCAGGCTGGGGCTGGCCGCAGCGGCGCGGTCGCGGACCGCCATGTAGCGCTCGGTGTCCTGGATCATGGGTCGCAGGAAGGCGAGCACCTGGCTGTCGGCGAAGAGCTCTCCCACGCGGAACATGTCGCCCCCGGTCACCTCGCGGATCTTCTGGATCAGCGCCTCCAGCGGGTTGATGCCGCGCGTGCCGGCATCCTTCATCACTGCCTCAAGATCCACGCCCATCTCCCGGAAGTTCCGCACCGCATCCGGGCTGGTCATCTTCTGGAGAATGTTCGTGAGGTTCGTTGCGGCCTCGCCGGCGCTGCCTGCGCCCTGCCGCGCCACCTGCAGCGCAGCCGAAAGGCTGCTGATCGCGCTCGGCCCCGTCAGGCCGATGCCCGCCGCGGCTGCGGTCAGGCCAGCAAATTCGCGGGCCATGTCCTTCAGCTCGAACTGGCCCTCGCGCCCCGCCTGCACCATGGAGGCCAGCGCCTGCTCGACCTGGTCGGGCCCGAGGCGGAGGTTGTTCACCACGGCCAGCACCGACTGGCTCAGGTCGTTGGCATTGGCACCCGAGGCCGTGGCGACGCGGCCGATGATGGGCACCAGCTCCTCCCACACCTCGCCCGCGCGGCCACCGCCGGCGACAAGTGTGCCCGCCGCCTGTGCCAGGTCACTGACGCGCTGGTTGGTCTCACGCGCCACGCGCTGGAACATCACCAGGGAGCGCGCCATCATCTCCTCGACGGCCGCGCCGCTCAGCCCGGCCGTGATGGCGGTCGCGCGCATCTGCCCCTCCAGCGCCGCCGCCTGGGCGATGGGCCCCGCGACGGAAAGCCCGGCCAGCGCGCCCCCCACCAGCGCCAAGCGCCGCGCCACCTGCGTGAGCCCCTGCAGCCGCCGCTGGATCGCCCCCAGGCCAGCCGAGGTGCGATCCTGCAGGCGAAGGATGAATTGCGCGATGAGCGAGCGGTTCATTCGGGAGCCTTCCTTCGGAGCGTCTCCTCACGGAGCGCGGCCAGCTCGACCACGGCATCGGTGTAGAACTTGCAGTCCTCGTGGTTGAGGGCCTCAAGCTCGGCGCGGGGCCAGCCGAAATGGCCGCCCAGCGCCGCCAGCATCAGCGGCCAGTCGGCCGGCCACCGTCCATAAAATGCATGACGCAGCGCTCCGCCGCGTTCACATCGCGCGCATCCATCCGGTCATAGATCGCGTCCATCTTCATCTCGGCCATGCGCGTGCTGCGCGCGATGGCGGTGCTCGTGATCTTGTCGGCCGGCTTGCTGCTGATCACGCGCATGTCCCCACCCGTCAGGGCATGGAACACCAGGCGCTCCGTCGTCTCCTCGCGCACCGCGCCGCCCTTCTTGAACTTCAGGGTGACGGGGTGCAGCAGCGGCAGCTCGATCGTGCCATCGGCGCGCGGAATGGCGTGCTTGGGCAGCTTCGCGTCATCCGGCACCCCGTCATCCAGGGAGACGACGCCCGGCTCCACAGGCTCCAGCACGGCGGTTGGGCCGGCGGCGCCGTCCAGGTCCACCAGGTTCGGATCCAGGTCGTTTCCGATATCAGCCATTGAGCAGTTCCTCCGGCTCACCCACCACCCACTTCAGCTCGATCTTGCCGCCCTCGCCCCCGGTGGCCTCGATCAGATCCGCCATGAAGGCATCCGGCCAGGTGAAGGATTGGCCCGTGTCGCAGAGCACCTGCAGCTCGCCCTCGCCCGTGCTGTACATGCCGAGGAAGCTCTGCCCGCGCTGGAGGATGGTGATGCCCGAGACCTCGCCCTCCATGTACTCCTCGGAGCGGTCGATGCGACGGCCGGTCTTGACCACGTTGTTCTTGAGGCCACCCGGCTTGAACTTCGCCCCCTTCTCGACGGGGATGCGCTTGCCCCGCCAGACGATGTCCACAATCCCCAGGGTCTGTGCCATGGCGCGCGCTCCTTACTGGCTGAATTCGAGGACGCCGGCGAGCGTCATCAGGTTGCCCAGGATCCGCACGCGCAGGCGCGCATTCACCCGGTTGCGGTCGGTCACGTCCCGCACGAAGAAGCTCTCGGCGGCACTCTCGCTCGCCTGCTGGATCCAGCCCAGGCGCTCATAAAGGGTGCAGCGCGCGGCCCAGCTGTTGTGCAGCCGGCGCGGCGTGGCGATCTCGGGGTCGAACTCGGCGGCCGCCGCGTTGTCGTCCGCCAGCTTGGCGCGCGGCCAGGTGGAGGTCATGTAGGCCCACCAGTCGTACCGGATGCGGGACAGCGTCTTCACCGTCATCACGTCCAGCCAGGCCGTGTCCTCGACGCCCAGCGTGGTGCGCTGGTTCTGCGTGATCACGCGCTCCAGCACCACCTGGCCGTCATCGGTGGCGAGCCAGGTGGACATGCCGTCGCGCAGCAGCAGGTCCCGCTCGGTGTCGATGAAGCGATTGACCGAGAGCGGCGCCTGGATGCCCACGAGGGGGATGCCGCGCAGCTGCCGCGCCGGGTCATTCAGCAGGAATAATGTGGCGCGCCCGGCCAGTGCTGCGGCCCAGGCCCAGGGCGTGTTCGCCGGCGCATTGACGCCGAGCTCGGTCATGAAGCGACTGTTGCGCGCATTGCCCAGCGTCGAGAGCGCCGAGAAGGTGCCCACCGCCATACCCCAGACATGGGCGTCCAGGCGCACCATCGCGTTCCAGCGGCGCTCCAGCTCGGTGGCCAGCGTGGTCGCATAGGCGGTGCTGATCTGCGGCAGCACCAGGTCCGTCCACCACTCGGTGGCGATGGCCGAGATGGCGGGCGCGATGTCGGCCTCCAGGGTGCCGCCCGTCATCGCCGTCGCCACGGCGGTCAGGCCGGGCGGCACCGGGATCTCGGGCTCGGGCGCCACGATGACCGGGATGGCATTGCCCACCGTGCCGAAGTGCCGCGCCGTCAGGGTGAGGACGCCGGCGGCATTGGCCGCGGTCACTTGCGCGGCCTGGCGGCCGAACAGCGCCGTGATGGCGGCCACCAGGCGGGCGGCGATGACGGTGACGGTCTCGGCCGCGTTGACCGCGATCGCGATGCGGCGGCCGCCGATGTTCGTGACCAGCGTCCCGTTGGCGGTGGGCGTGCCGGTCAGGGTGATGGTGCAGCTCGCCCGCGCGCCGGCCGGGTCCGCCACCAGGAAGAGGCTGACGTCGCCGGTGCGGTTGTTCGCGAGGAAGAGCTCGGCCATCTCGGCCGCGATGCCGCCCTCACCGCCCCAGGCCACCGCGTCCTCGACGCGGGTCAGGCGCAGCGCGCGCCCCAGGACGCCGGTGCCGGCCGCCAGGCGCGGGGCGATGATCAGCGTCCGCGCCGGATAGGGGTAGAGGCCCCGGTTGCGGCGGTCCGGCCGGATCTCGGTGTAGGTGCCGGGGACGCGCCAGTCGACGGGGATCTCGTCGAAGCTGATCGTCCCGCCCGCGATGGTGCCGCTCATGCGTCATTCCCCTTCTTGCGGTTGCTCTCCACGACCGTGAGGTCGCCATCGGCGATGCGCCGGTCCAGGTAGAGGTCGCGCACCAGGTGCAGCCCCTCGGGCGGGATGATCTGGCCGTCCGGCGCGCGCACGACGCGGCCGGTGGCCGGTTTCACATGGATGCTGCTCATGGAGCCCTCTCAAACAGGTCGGACGCGACCTCGACGTCACCGCCGAAGGTCCAGGTGGCGAGGATGGATTGCAGGGTGTCGGGGTCGCTGGTGGTGAAGGTGGCGGGCAGCGTCAGCGTCAGCGCCGCGCAGGCCGTGTTGTCCTTCGCCCACTCGGCGCCATCGGTGTTGTCCACATCGCCCACCTCGATCGAGCCGACGCCGGCGTCGCGCTCCCCCGCGATGGTGAAGCCATGCAGGGTGCAGACGGCCGCGTGGACCATCTGCGCGAGGCCCGGCCCCTGGAGGTCGCCCAGCGTGCGGCCACGGGAGTTGGGATGCTGAACGACCAGGTAGACGCCGAAGTTCAGCTTCACGCTGGGCAGCCGCGCGGTATTCGGCGCCGGCTTCAGGCCCAGGAAGGCGAGGCCCACGAAGGGCGTGCGGCGCGAGGCGAGCTCGGCCATCGTGGCGCGCGTCATCGGCGCGGGCAGCAGCTCGTGCGTGAAGCGCACTGGCGGGAAGGCGGCCTTCAGGCGCGTCTCGATGCCGGCGATCGCCGTATGGATGGGGCCGGCGCTGGCGGCGGCGGTGTCGGGGGTCAGCAGCAGCGTCACGGCAGGGCCACGCCATCGATCAGCCGCACCCGGTCCCGCACACGGGCGTCGGAGGCGGCGCGCGCCGGCAGCGCGTCCAGGCGCCCGTCGCTGCTCGCCATGTCGCTGAGCCAGGCGAGCGTGTCGTCCCGGTCCTTCGTCATCTGCTCGCTGGGCTTCTGCTCGCCGCCCTGCGCCAGGTCATAGCGGGCCAGGTAGCAGCAGGCCCTGATGATCTCCCGCGGGATGGGCGAGAGCGGCACGGCGTAGCGGGCGCGCAGGTAGCTGTCGATCAACGCGGTCGCATCGGCGAGGGCATTCTCGACGCGCGGCCCGTCGATGCTCTCGGGCAGAGCATCGTCGCGGGTGGAGAGGCGGATCATCTCGATCTGCCCGAACCGCTCCACCATGTCGTTGACCGTGGCGTAGGGCATGGCTCAGCCCATGTCCTCGACGAGGGAGGCCGCGCCGATGGCCACGAGGCCGTCCAGCAGCTCGGCGCGGATCTCGCCCGTCTCGCCCTCGGCGATGGCGACGCCATCCACCTCCAGGTTGCGATGGGCGACGATGGTGACGCAGCCCTCGGCGGCGGAGCCGCCCATGTCGCCTGAGACGGCTTCGCCGTCGGCCGGCGGGGCGGCTTCAGCCTTCTTCGGTGCCTTCGCCATGGTCAGGCCACCGCGTTTTCGAAGTAGTAGCCGCTCTCGGCGGCCGAGATGACCTCGGCCACGCTCTCACCCACGCGCACGGTCCGCCCGCCGCGCAGGCCCACCTTGGGATCATCCATCGTGCCGGCGATGCGGTCGCCGAACTGGGCGGTGAAGCCGAAGGTCGGCTGGTCGGCATCGGCCGCGTCCGGGCTGATGTAGAGCGCCGCCATGTGCTTGCCCCAGACGCGGCTGTAGCTCGCCGCCTGGCCGCGCCGGGCGGTGTTGACGAAGCCGGAGCCGACGAGGATCTGCTTCACCTCGAACAGGTCGGCGAGCTGCTGGCGCGTCACCGCGCCGCCCGTCTGGGCGGTGCCGTAGACCGCCTGCACCAGGCGGGGGTGCTGGCGCATCGTCGTCCAGCAGGCCTGGCCAAAGACCAGGGTGTTCGGCCGCACCAGCGGCGCGTCCAGCGCCTGCAGGATCGCGTTCAGCGGGTTGCTGTTGACGAAGTCGCTCCACTGCGAGGTGCCGGAGAGAGTGGCGCGCAGCGCCGCGTTGTAGGTCGCGTTGTTGAAGATCAGGTTGGCCACGCGGATCTCGCGGTCCAGCATGATCAGGCTGGTGAGCAGCGAGGTCGCCTTCGCCTCGGGCGAGACGGGGCCGCCCACGGCCGGGCGTGCCGAGGTCTCCCAGCGGAGGATCTCGTCATTCGGGATCAGGTCATCCAGGCCGTAGTCCTGGCACTCGGAGTTCACCAGGGTGCCGCCGAAATCGACCTGCTGCGGCACGCCCTTCCGGCCAACGCGGGTGCCCGGCACGGTGTAGGCCTCGGCGGGCGTGTAGCGGGTGTAGCGGAATTCCTTGCTGCCCTTCTGGATGCGCGGCAGCACCATGTCGGCGATGAGGTCGATGTCCCGGTTGCGCCAGCCGATGGCGATCGCGGAAAGCTCGGGATTGTGCTGGAAGGCGCTGGTGGCCATGGGTGTTTCTCCTCAGCCCTGGAAGGAATGCGGCGCGATGAGCACGCGGATGAGATCGCCGGCGGCGACGGCCGCCTCCATCGCGTAGCCGATGCAGTTGTTGTTCACGCCGGTCGCCGGTGCGGCGGCCACGGCACGGCCGGTCGCGTCGCTCGTGATCCGGGCGTTGATAGCGAAGGCGGCGCCCGCCTCGATCAGGCAGATGCCGGCCATGATGATGTCCGTGCGCTCGCCGCTGGCGGGCGCCACGTCATCGTTGACGCCCATCAGGACGTTGGTGGCCGCCGCCGCCAGAATGACGGTATCGGCCGCGCTGAACTGGACGAGGCGGTAGGCCGGGATGGCCGCCCCCGCCGTGAAATTCTTTTCGAGCAGTCGGTTCATCTCGGGCTCCTCCCCGTCAGGCCGCGGCGCCAGCGACGACGCGCTGGACGGCCTCGGCCATGTTGATCTCACGCCCAGCGGCGCGCTCCTTGTCCTGCAGCTGCTGCGCCTGCATGGCGACCTGCTGCGGATCCGCCGCGCCGGCGCCGGCCTCGGTGCGCGACGTGATGCCGCCCGCGTTCAGCGCGGGCAGGCCAGCCAGCTCGGCCTCGACCGAGGCCGGGTCCTGGGCGTGGCGGGCGATGTAATGGGAGCGCAGGGCCTTGATGGGCTTCCCGTCGCGGATGGCGGCATCCACCACCTGCTCGGCCTTCTCTTTCGCGCGCTCGGTCTTGAGCGCGGTCAGCTGGCTCTGCAGGCTGGTCAGCTCGCCCGCCATGCGGCCGGCCTCGCCGGCGGCATTGCGCGCCGTGGTGATCGCGCCCGCGATGGCGGAGGCGTCCTGACCGGGGGAGAGGCCGGCGGCCTCCGCGATCGCGTTGAGCGCGGTGCCGTGCTCCGCCACCGCCTGGTGGGCGGTACGGCAGGCATTGAGGGCCGCGGCTTCATTGGCATCGGCCGGCAGGCCGTGCAGCTGCCGCAGTTCGGCAAGAAGGTCCATGTGGTCGGGTTCCTGGTGATTGAGGGCGGGGAGCTGCGTGAGGTTCGGCACGTTCGTCAGCGCCGCGCGCAGCAAGCGGAGCACCTGGCCGTCCTTGGCGTGGGTGAAGGTGGGCGAGATGCCGCGATAGGCGCGCTCGGCCAGCAGGGCCTGACCTGTCGGCGTCCAGGAGACGCGGCCCCAGATGGCACCCTGGCGGGCCTCCAGTTCCTCGACCCAGCCGCGCGCCGGGGCGGCCGAGCCGTCCTTGGCACCCAGGTCGGTCGCGTGCGCCTCGTCGATCACGAAGGGCAGCTCGGAGGCGGCGATGACGGCGGCCGCGTTGGCCACGGTCCAGGGGCCGCGCCCGTCGCGCCCCTTGAAGGTCCCCGCGGGCACCAGCTGGATCCATTCGGGCACGGCGGCCGGCGCGCCGGCGGGCGCGTCGGGAAGCTGCATGGAGAGGGTTGCGATGCGGTTCATGGAGCCGGACCATCGCGCGCGGGCGGGGTTCCGGTTCACCCCCAAAGGCAGAGGGGGGAATAGCCCTCTCCGGGGCCGCTGGGCGGCCGAGGGGGGCGCCGTGGTGTCGTCACCCCTGAGAAGGCGGTGAGGCCGCTCTTAGTGGCCTCTTTGGGCTCTTATTCGCGCCTCTGACCCCAGGGGGATCAGGCGCGCCGCAGAATGCGATCCAGATGATCCTCTGTCACGTCCAGGATCGTGTCCTCGTCCCGGCGGGAGAGGCCGAGATAGGGGCGCGCCGGAATGGTGACGGAGCGCGCCGCTCCCTGCTGCCGGCCTTTGTAGTCCCGGATGGCAAGGACGCCGCGCGGGTTCTTGGGCGTGATGGTGGCGCCGAACTGATGGACGGCCGCGTAGATCTTGTTGGAGCCGATGCGCACCGCGCCCGCCTCGGTGTCCATGACCAGGCTGCCCTGCAGGCCGCCGCGCATGCCAGCGCCGCGCAGGATCCCTGGGCCACGCTTGAAGCCGAGGTACCAGGCATTCAGCGGCGCCCAGGCCGTGCCATCCGGCGCCGTCTCCGCCTCGAAGCGGTCCTGCGTGTTGCGGAGAAGGCCGGTGCCGATCGCGCGCAGCAGCGGCTCCGGATTGCGCGAGCTGGCGAGCAGCGCCGCCACAGCCGTGAGGGTGCGCCCGGGCTGGAAGGTGATTTCGAGGGTGGCGCCCGCCATCAGCCGCGCCTTGCGAGGATCTCCGCCGCCCGCGCACTCTCGCGCGAGGTGGCGCCAAGATGGCCGAAGCGCCTGACTTCTCGCGCGGCCGCTTCGCTGCTTTCGACATAGCGGCGCAGATACTCTTCCGAAAATGAGCGCGCGCCGGTGCGATACCCCTCGTCGCCGGTGGCCTTGACCAACCGCTCGATCAGCGCGTCTCGCTCGCTCTCCGTCACGTCACAACCTCCAAAACGATGCGCCCACCTGTCGCCCGGATCCGTCGCACATTGGCACCCGGAGCGAACAAGACTTCCTTCTCGTCATGGTTCACATCGGGATAGGGGTGCACATAAGCCACCCCTTTATGCCCCTTTCTGACCAGGATTTCTACAACGATCCCCTCGGCGACCGAGGCAAAGGCATCCGGGGAGCGGCGAGCGGCCGATGCGCTGAGGAAGCCCGGATCCGGCCGGCTCTCGCCCACCGCCAGCTTCCTGAGCTGCGCGGCCTCCTCGCCCGTGACGCCCCGATAGAGCCGGAGGTCCATTGGAGCCCCCGCACGGGCCAGGGCAGAGCCAAGGTCGGCGATCTGCTTCATCAGCATCGGGTTGGAGGAATGGTCTTCCAAGCCGCGGAGATGCTTGTTCATCGGCGCGTGCTGCGCGCCCTTGTAGAGGCGCAATGCCGTCCGCTCATCGGCGGACAGGCCGGCAGCCCATGCTCCCGTTCGCCTGGAGAGAACAGTGTCCGCCTCCGCCTCGCTCGCGAAGCGACGGGGGCGGATCGGCCTTGGCTTTGGCGTTGGCGTTGGCGCTGACGGCGTCGGCCTCGGCGGCGCCGGAATCTCGGGCGCCGGCGGCATCCAGCCCGGCGGCGGCGTCAGCGTGGCATTGCCCGGGATGGCGGGCGCGCCCTGCTTCCAGGCGAGGCCCGGGTTGTAGGCGAAGCCCGGGTCGATGCCGTCCGGCACCTGCAGGATCTGGCCATCGCTCGGGCGCCTCCAGGGGCGCAGCTGGATGGGCGGCGCCGCGTCCGGCCCCTGCTTGCCCTGCCGGCCGAGATCCCGCGCGGAGAGGGGCCGCACCCGGCAGCCGCATTTCCAGCCATTGGGCGGGTAGTGCGTCCGCCAGAAGCCGTCATCAGCGCGCAGCGTGAGGCCGTTCCAGGCCAAATGCTGCTTGCGCGGATGCGCCGCGCCGGAATGGACGTACTGCCAGTATGGGAAGGCGGCGAGCGTCTCCGGCTCGATCAGCTGGGCGTAGCGCCCGGCCGCATAGGCCATGGAGAGGTTGGTCTCGTAGATGATCTGCGCGCGCCATCCAGGCGTGCCGTTGAAGGCCCAGCCGTGGCGCGTCACGATGTTGTCGAAGTCGGCGCGGAACTCGGCCAGCGTCGTGCCCTGCTCCAGCGCCTTGGTGACGGCCTCGCGGAAGTCGCCCAGCAGCGCCTGGCTGGCGGCACCCGCCACCATGAAGGCGCGGGCGTGGGCTTCCTGCCAGATGTCACTCCAGCCCCGCGTGGGCGTGTTGAGCTTGCCCAGGAAGAAGCGGATCGCCTCACGCGGCGGCAGCGAGATCCCGGAAGCGGTGGAGGTGGCGCCGCTCATGGCCCGGCGGCGGAGCCACCCACGGCATTAAGCCGCTCCGCGGCGGGGCGCGGCGCCAGCTCATCCAGCAGCGCGGCCTGGCCGGCCAGGTGGGCGATGGCCATGCCACGGCCCATCGCGATCGCCAGCGCCTTCGGATCGAGCTGCATCCGGGCGATGCGGCGGGCCAGGTCCTGCATGTCGGTCGCGGCTTCGATCTCGGCCCGCACCTCGTCGGTCAGCCCGGCCAGCGCGCCATCGGCATCCTGCGCCAGGCGCGCGGTCAGCGCGTCCACGGCCTCGGGCGTTTCCAGCAGCTTGGCGGCGCGGCGGCGGATGGCGTTCAGCGCCGGCATGCCCTCGCCGTCCTCGGGGTCTTCCTCCTCTGGCGGCTCCTCGGGGGCGGGCGGCTTCGCCCCGGGTGCGGCCGGCGCCGGCGCTGGGGCTCGCGGCGCGCCCAGCAGCTCGGCATCGTCGTCCGGATCCTTCAGGCCCAGGCGGTCCCGCATGTCCCCCTGCTCGACGCGCAGGCCGAGCGGCACCAGCCGCGCCACGCCGTCGATCACGCGCTCCAGCGGGATCTCCTCCGGCCGGCCGATCTGCAGGCGCGGATAGGCATCCTGCGGGCCGAAGTTGAAGGCGATGATGGTCTGCACCAGCTGGCGCGTCAGCGTGCGGCGGAGCATCCGCGCATCCGCGCGCTCGATGTCCTCCTGCACCAGGCGGTGCTCGCGGCTCACCGCATGGCCGCCGCTCACCGCGTCCGTGGTCGTGGTCTGGCCGAGCACGAGCTTGCTCACCTGGCGGTCCAGCCAGTCCGCCCGGCGCTCGTAGAGATCCGAGCCCGCCTTCAGGTCCCCCACCTCGACGAATTCGATCTCCATCCCCCGCGGCACGATGGCGGCGCAGTCGCCCGCGATGTTGGCCACGGCCGACCAGAGCACGGCGCGATCCTCGGCCGTGCTCTCGGGGCCGTAGCGGCCCAGGCGCAGCGGCTGGCCATAATTCTGCACGAAGCCCGCCCAATCCCGCAGCGCGAAGCTCTTCCACATGAAGGCCCAGCTCGCCACGCGGGCGAGGCCGGAGCGCAGGACCAGGCCGGATTTGCTGGGGTGCCGGTGCACCAAAAACTTGTGCGGCAGCAGTGGCAGACGGGACGTCGCCTCGCGCAGCATGATCGTCTCGCCATCCACCCGGTCGGGGTCGAACCAGCGTTGGGGGCGGTAGATGAACTGCTTCGGCCAGATGCGGTCCGGCTCGGTCTGCCAGATGATCTCATGGACGCTGTAGCCCTTGCCCACGGCGTCCAGGATGTCGAACAGCGCCTCCTCCAGGATGCACTCATCCAGCCATCGGCGGATCAGGTCCGCGTGCTCCATATGGCGCGCGTCATCGCTCGCGGCCTCGACCGTCATGGGCAGGCCGGCCACGGAAAGGCGGCGGGTGCGCAGAACGGCGCTGTAGTGCAGGTCCCGCTCCTCGATATCCTCGGCCAGCTCCATATAGGCGCGGCCGTCGCCATGCGCCGCCAGGCGATGGATGGAAGCGAGCTTGCCCGGGGTGATGTTGTCCGCCTGGTGGAAGCTGAAGGCGGGGCGCACGCCGGCCAGGGTGGGCGTCGCCTCCTCCTCGCGCAGGCGGCGGATCTCGGCGGCCGGGATGGAGTGGCCGAATTGGTCCAGGATGCTCATGCGAAACCCCATTGCGCTGCCGGCGTCTCGAACAGCCCGGGGCGCTCGCGCCGCACCGGCTCATAGCCATAGACCTCGGGTGCCGCCTTACTGGCCATGAGCGCGAGGGCGGCGGCGATCGGCGCGTCGCCATGGCGGGCGCCGGCCTCGTCCTGCTGGCGCTCCACCACGCGCGGCACGCCGCGCACGAGCTTCACCATGCGGAAGTCCGTCTCGATGTCGCGGTCGTTCGGCAGGGTGAAGGCGGCGTCCTCGAAGGCGGTCTTGAGCGGGGGCATGTGCTCCCGGTACCAGCCCTCGGTCATCATCACCTGGATGACGCGCGTGCCGTAGCGGTCTGCCGCGGCCTCGGCATGCGCCAGGCCATTGCCGGTGGCATCCAGCCCGATGGCGCGCAGCAGGGGGAGCCGGTCCGCCACGAAGCGGAGCACCTGCTGCTGCTGGCTGTAGGGCATGTCCCGCAGCTCCAGCACGAAGGGCGTGGTGCGCGCCTGGTTCTGCTGGATGGCCAGCGGCCAGATGACGCTGAGGTCCACCTTGCGCGCGAAATCCTGGCCGAGCGCGTGCGGGGTGCGCGGGTCCAGCTGCGCCAGCACGGGCGCCACATGCTCATCCAGCCAGGCCTGTACCTCCCGCGCGCGGAGATCCTCGCGCCAGGTCACGAAGCCGGTGGGCGACTGCCAGCGAACCACGGGGATGGAGGCGTCCTGCCGCGCCTCGATCAGCGGGCCGGGCAGCCAGGTGCCCGAGAGCGGGCTCGGGATGACGAAGAGTTCCTCGTTGGCGCCGGCGCCGTAGCGCTTGACCAGGTCGGCCCGCCACTGCGCCTCGCCCTCGGCCGTCCAGGGCTTGCCCGCCTTCAGGCAGACGCGCTGGTAGAGGCCATCGGCCAGGGCGTCATCCAGCGTGCAGCGCAGCAGGTGGTAGGGCACGCGCCCGCCGCGAATATCGGTGACGAGCTGGTTGAAGGGGTTCGCCTCGCCATTGTGGGTAGAGATAACCAGCACCTTGCCGCCCCAGATGAGCAGCGCGAGGGCGGCCTTCAGCACCTCCTCCAGACCATCCATGAAGGCCGCCTCGTCGAGGATGACGAGGCCCTGCTTGCCGCGCAGCGCGCGGGGCACGCTGGGCAGGGCCACCACCTCGAAGCCGGAGGCGAAGCGGATCCGGAAGGCGCCGATATCCTGCTCGGGCCGGTCCGGGTTCTGCCAGACGAACTCCTCCATCGGCTCGGCCGCGAGCTGGAAGAAGCCGGCCCATTCGGCGACATAGCCGATGAACTCCCGCGTCATCTCCTTCTCATAGCCCATGTAGAGCACGTCCTGCCCCTCGGCCCCGCGCTGGGCGGCGGCGGTCAGGGCGGCGATGGCGGCGGCGGCCCAGGAGTAGCCGGTGCGGCGGGACTTCTCGACCACCGTGACGGCATGGGCCGAGACGCTGGCCATCAGCTGCTGCTGATAGGGCAGGAAGACGTCCGGCAGGCCGAGGGTGGCGGCGTCGAGGGTCATCAGCGGCGCAGCCTGCGCTTTGCCTCGGCCTTCGCCTTGCGCTTGGCCGTGAATGTGTCCGTCCGGGCCGGTGGCGGCGCAGGCGGTGCCGCTCGCGTAAGCCCCGGCGCGGAGGCAGCGGTCAGGCCGGCGAATGCCAGGGCCAGCGCGACACCCATGGGCAAGCGCATCACGCCTTCACCCCGAAGATGCTCGCCTTGATCGCTTCGATGGTACCCGCCGTCAGGCCCTGGGCGCGGCCGGCCGCCTCGACGCTCTTGGCGGCCTCTTTCTTCACGCGTTCCTCCAGCTTCAGCACGAAGTCCTGGTTGTGGCGGCTGGCCTTTGTCAGGCGCTCGACGGCCTCGGCGAAGAGGGCGGCGCCCTTCGGGTTGCGCAGGTTGGCGCGGGTCTCCTCGCCATGCTCGCTCGCCTCATCATCAGCGCTGGCCAGCGTGTCCGCCAGGAAGGAATGCAGCAGCTCGATGTTCACGCGGGCCACCTGGTCCCCCGGCTGCTCGCCGAGCTGCCGCACCAGGCCCTCCGCCAGCGCGCGGGACTGGCGCAGCCTGGCACCCAGCTTGTCCAGGTGCTGAACATGGCGGCCGAGTGCCGAGCGGCTCACCTCGACGTCCAGCTGCCCCAGATGCGCCAGGATCTCGTCGATCGTCCGCCCGCCATCGCGCAGCCGGCCGATCGCCTCGCGGATCTCGGCGGGCAGGCGCTGGATGGAGGAGGGGCGCGGCATCAGAGAGGCTGGGCCACGCCAGGGTGCTCGGCACCCCGGGCCACGTCCCGGCCGGCACGGGTGGCCGTCACGGCCCAGAGCTCCGTGCCACCATGGGCCAGCTTCTCGATCGACACGAGGCCCTGCCGCTCCAGCCAGGAGAGCAGGCCGCGCATGTCATCCTGCGTGACGGCGCCGAAGCGCGCGCGCAGCAGCTCGCGCGTCAGCAGATCCTCGTTCAGCGCGAAGCCCTCGGCGGCGCCGAGGATGCGCAGGACGGCGCCGCGGCGGTCGGCCGCCAGGCGTTCGGCGAAGCTGGTCATGTGTCGGTCCTGAGGTGGTGCTGCACCAGCATGCTGAGGTCCCGCTCGATGCGGGCCTGGCCTTCGCGCAGGCCGCGCAGCTCGGCATTGCCCACATCCACGCCGCGCTCGACGGCGGCGACGCGGATGCTGAGGCCCGAGAAATCAGCGTGGGTGGGGGCCAGGCGCATCTGCTGTTCGATCGCCTCCAGGCGGCGCTGGACGTCGCCCACATCGGCCTTGCTGGCGAAGTCACTGGAGAGGCGCCACTTCACCCAGCCGATGACGATGCCGCCGATGAGGGTGGCGGAGACGAGCAGGCCGCCCAGGTCACGCCAGGTGAATTCCGGCACCACCGGCTCAGCCCGCTGCATGGGGCGCGGCCGTCATGCGGGCCGCCACCCGGGCCGAGGCACGGTCCCGCAGGCCGGCACTGTCGATCCGGAAGCGGGCCAGCGCATCGGGCACTGTGTCGCGCGCATATTGAGCGACGCGCTCGGTCACGGCATCGACCTCAGGGTGGGCGAGCCTGGCATAGGTCGGCAGGCGGCCCTTCGCCTCGGCGAGGGCGAGATCCACGCCGCGCTCCAGCGCCTGGTTCAGATAGGCGCGGACCTCACTGTCCTCGCGCAGCTTGAGCCATGCGGCGAGGCGCGTGATGGCGTAGCCGCCCAGCGCCAGCACGCCCGAGGCGGCGAGTTGCAGGAGGGCGTCGAGCAGAGCTTGCATGTCAGGGTTCCTTGGCGACTTTAGCGAGGTCCATCGCCCGCTCGAACACCGCCGCGTCATAGGGCTGGCGGCCGTTCTCCTTGGTGACGATGGCGGGCAGCAGCAGGCGCAGGACCACGCGGCTGGTGACGTTGATGGTGGCGTCCTCCGGCACGCCCAGGCGGCCGGCGACGAAGCGGATGTAGGCGCCCGTGTCCTGCTTGATGGTGCGGCCATTGGGGAAGGTGTGCGTGGGCGGGCAGTAGGTGCGGATGATGTCCCGCACCGTGACGACGCCGCGCCGCCGATAGGCGCGCAGCACCAGGATCAGCGCGCGCAGGCCCCATTCGGGCGCGATGAACTTGCAGAACTCGCCATCCGGCTGATCGCGCGAGAGGCCCTGCCAGTTCTGGCCGGCGCGCAGGATGTTGCCCGGGTTGTTGTTCCGGATGCCGCGCGGCGGGGGGGTGTTCGGGATGGACATGCGGCGCGGCGCCTCCGATGTGGAGGCGCACCATCGCGCGCGCGGGGGAAGGGTTTTACCCCTCAGGACCTAGGGGGAAGGTCGAACAGGTCCGGCTGCGCGTTGGTGAGCCGCGCGGCCTGCAGGTGGTTGAAGACGGTGATTTCGGTGACGCCGAGCTTCAGGGCGATCTGCCGGTAGCTCATGCCCTTCTGCTTCAGGCAGCGGATCTGCCAGTGGCGGGCGATCGGGATGCTGAGTTCCTCCCCGCCATGCGCGGCAGCCAGCGCCAGCGCCGCCTCACGGCCGATGGCCTGCACGAGGGGCGAGGCCTGGTTGGGGCTCTTGGGGACATAGAGCCGCGTGCCGCCAAAGGCCTGGATCAGCGTGAGCAGCGCGGGCGGCGCCAGGTGCTGGGAGAGCCAGGCGAGCTCGGCCGGGGGTGGGGGAAGATCGGGTGTCATCCCCGATCTCCGAGGCGAAGATTGATCCGCCGACGAACCGGCATAAACCCAGCAACGCCGGTTAAGAGGAGCAAGATGTGGGCTTGCTCCGCCCTGCGGTTTAGCGGTCGTAGTCTGGCGCGACCGTGAACTCGATGATGTCCGAGCGCCGCTCCATGCGTGGGGCTATCGCCACGATTGGCGCACCACAGCCTCGCATATGCGCCCGGTCCCGCGAGCAGGGGCTGACCTCTCGCAGCTCCACTCTCGTGACACCCCTCGGGCAAGGCGCATTGCCCATTGCACCGCCTCCGCGCCGCGTCTGCGGGTCGATGTAGCTCAGGTGAAAGCGGGCGGGGATGCGGTCGTTGGGTGTGTGAAGAAGCATCACGCCGAAGATCTCCCGGATCGCCGCGTTGGTGCCGTTCGCGATGTAAATCTGCAGCTGGCAGGGGGAACGGTTGTGCGGGAACACGAAGATCCCAATGGTGCCGTCCGGCGGCGTGTAGGGCAGTTCCTTCGCCCAGTCGGGACGCCACTCGGTGGGCGCTGGCGCAGCCTGCTGGCGCGGCTGCTGGGCATGCGCCACCCCAATCAGGCCGAGAGCCACAGTTGCAGCCAAGGCGCTGTGAAACCGCATCGTTTCCTCCATCAATGTTCGCGAATGATGGCTGCGAAGGCATGCTCACCGCAAGAAACATCACCACCACCGCACGCCCACAAAGGTCCCGCGCTTCAGCCGCCACAGGCGCAGCATCGCCTTGCGGCGGCGCACATACTGGCGGCTGAGCAGGGTGGGCGAGCGCTCGCACATCAGACGCCGAACCGTTCACCGATGCGGCGCTCGACCTCGCCATTCACCGCCGTCTCCAGCATGCCCTTGGCGTAGGCGATCATCCGCGTGCGCGCAGCATAGTCACGCGCCGCGCCGGGCTTGGAGGCCTCGCGCCACACTTCCTCCACCACCCGTGCGATGCGGGCCTCGGCCTCGGGGCTCATCGGCTGGCCCTCGGTGCGGGGGCGGGCGTGCGCGGGCGGTCCACCGTCGGCACGCAGGCGGCGATGACGGCCAGGCGGTCCTGGCCCAGCCCGGCCTCCAGGATGGCGGTGGCGATGGCGCAGCTCTCGGCCTGGACCTCGCGCGCGCGGCAGTCGAGCAGGCGTCGATCCTCGGCCGGCATGGCGCAGACATAGACGAGGAGGAGGACGGCGGCGGTCATTCCGCCACCTCGGGAGACCAGGCGATCAAGACCATCGCGAGGTAGTGCGCGCCGAGGCTCAGCGGCGCCTCGAAGTAGGCAGCCATCTCGGGCGCGTTGGCGAAACCATCGGTACGGGCGAACTCGTCCACATCGGCGGCCCGCTCCAGCCGGTCACAGGCCAGCAGCTGCTGCACGATGGGCGCCAGCTCCGCCACCTTGCTGCGCGGCGTGGCCCCAAAGCGGCGCCGGATGCTGAGGCGCCCCGCAGCGAAGACGAGCTCCACCGGCATCTGCAGGCGGCACACGGCGCGGCCGAGCTGGCGGCACTGCTTGGTGCGCATGGCGGTGTAGAGGTGGACCGGCTGCTCGGGCCGGGCGTGCTGGCTCCGCCCCTCACGCGGGGCGCGCAGCGTGTGGCGCTTCATGCCGGGCAGCCAGGGGCCGGGCTCCAGCCCAGCGAGCACCTGGCCGATGAAGCGCTTCTGGAAGCTGTAGGCGACCATCACCGCCCCCCGATCTTCAACTGTTCGGCCTGGCCCACGCCCCAGTTCAGTTGGGTACCGCGGCCGGAGGATTGGCCGGCACCGCGCGCGGCGGCGAGGCGGCGATCGCTGCTCAGGGCCGGCATGGGCTTCGCCTTCCCGAAATTCATCTGCCGCTTGTCCAGGGCGCGCTTGGCGAGAGCCAGATCGGCGTCTCTCGCCTCGCCCTCCGAGGGCAGCAGCAGCGCGTTCAGCTGGCGCAGAACACCCATCACGAAGCCCTCGCTCCATGCCTTCGCCCAGGCGGCACGCGTCTTGGCCGTGCGGCGCGCCTTGTAGGCGGGGGTCTTGCGATACTCCTTCAGCCCGCGGTCATGCGCACCCTGGATCACGCCATGCAGCCAGGCCGCGATCTCGGGCCAGGGCTCGCGGCCGAAATAGACGATCCATGCCTCCTGCCCATTCGAATGGCGCCAGAGCTCGCAGCGGCAGACATAGGCCACCGCGCTCCAGAGGCGATCCACCGGATGGAGCTTCAGCCTGCCAAGGCGGACGCGCTGCTCGCCGCACTCGACCAAGTCGGGCGCGAGGCCGTGCTCGCGCATCATCGCCATCGCGCGCTCGGCCGCCGCCATGGCCTCGGCCTCGGTGCAACCATTGGCCGTGGTGCGCGCCATGAGGGCGCGGATGCGAGCTTTGATGGTATCGAGGCTGTCCATCACTTGCTCCTCCGGCACTTCTTGCGGGCTATGCGCTGCGCCTTTTGGGCCTGCCGCTTCGGGTTCCGCCGCCTCGGGCCGGGGGCGGCGCTCGCAAAACCGGGAGCACGGGCGACCGCTGCCGTGGCAAGGGCGGCGAAGGCGAAGGCGATGCCGCCGAACGGCAAGAAGGCGGCGTTGTCCCGGTTGGCGTAGACGCGCGGCGGCGGGCAGATGCAGATCCCCGGAGCTTTGCAGCGGACACAATCCATCACGCCGCCTCCGCCCGGGCGCCGGCGCGCCGCAGCCGCGTGCGCCAGGCCTTCAGGCCCTCCAGCACCTTGTTCGCCTGGTGGCTGTCGAGGAAGGCGGGGTCGCTCACGCCGGCCGGGTTCGCGGCCGTCTTCGTCTGGCGGGCGACGAAGGCGCGGAGTGCCGCCGCCTCATCCTCAGCGTCGATTCCGAGCTTGCAGAGGTCCGCCCAGACGGCGTGGATCATGCGGATCTGCGCGTGCTTGCTCGTCCCCGTGCGGTTGGGCTTCGGCTTCCAGCCCAGGCGCTTGAACTCGGCCAGCACGCGGTCCAGGTCGCGCTCGTCCAGCGCGCCCGCGCTTTCCTGCCCGGTCACGCGGCGCAGGATGTCGCGGTAGCTTTCATCGGCGAGGGCGAGCTGCTTCTTCGCCAGGTGGACCTTGGCGATCATGGTGGCGCGCGGGGTCATGGCGTGCTCCTTCCCGGGACGTTGACGGTGACGGGGCCGCAGCGGCGGTTCAGCAGGGCGCCGAACTCCTCGGCCACGCGGCGGCCGATGAAGACGCTGGGAGCGAAGAGCGTGATGACCGAGCCCTCGCACTGGTACCGGCAGCGGCCGATCCACGCGTTGAAGGTGGCGGCATCCAAGTCGCCCTTCAGGCGGGGCCAGAGGGGATGGTCGGGCTCGACGCCACCCACGGTCGGCGCGCCGATCGGCTCGGCCGGCGCCAGGTAATCCCGCCAGCGCTGCTGACGCAGGAACGTGGCGGCGTGGACCACGAACTCCATGGCCGTGCCCAGGCGCTTCACCTCGGCCGCGTAGGCGCCGGCCGCGGCCACCAGGTCATCGGCCGCTGCGCCGGCCTTGATGGCGCGGGCGAATTCCTTCTCGGCCAGCGCGCGCGGGTTCGGGCGGCGCTCCGGATAGGCGGCCCAGAAAGCGGCGAAGGGGGCCTCCAGCGCGCGCGGCAGGCCCGCCTTGGGGAACATGGCCGGCTGCCTCATGCGGCGCGCTCCGAAAGGACGTAGGGCGAGAGGCCCGCCTTGATGCGCTGGGCGTTGCAGGTGGCCAGCAGCTGCTTCGTCGAGAGTTGCGCCAGGCGCCCCTCGATCTCAGCCGTGTTCAACCCCTCGCGCACCAGGTGGGCGAAGAGCCAGTCGAGAGCGTCCTCATAGCTCGCGGGCACCGGCTCCAGCTGGGCGGGGTCCATGGGCAGCGCAGGATTGGGCGCATGTTGCGGCTTGGCGGGAACCGGCGCGCTTTGCGCGAGCCGCGCGGCGACGGCCGGGACGTGGCGCGCCATGACGAGCGTCGAAGGCGGCGGCGGGATGCGCGGGGCGGGCACCTGGTGCGCGGGCACGACGACGACCGTCTTAGCCTCGGGCTGGGGCGCCGGCGCCCGGTGCTTCGCGGCGCGGGCCTTCCGAACCCGCTCCCGCTGATAGGCGCGGAGCTTCTCCGCCCGCGCGAGGTCACGCTCCACCCGGGCCGTGGCGGGCTCTGCCGGCCGTTGCTCATCACCGAGCCGCAGCACGACCGAGCCGCGGGACACGCCCAGCTCGCGCGCGATGGCGCCGGGAAGCAGGCCCTGCGCAGCCAGTTCCTTCAGCCGCGCCCGGCCCGCATCCGTGAGGCGGCGCCCAGCGCCCGCACCGATGGCCCAGGCTTCCTGAGCGACAGGCGGCTCGGCCTCGGCCGGCACTTCTGCAGGCGGCAGCTCGGCCGGCAATGCGGGCTGCTGGCGCAGCTCGCGGAGGATGCGCTCCGCCAGGGCGTCCATCATGGGCGGAAGCTCCCGCGCGATCGCCACTGCCAAGGCGCGCTGGATCTGGCTGGGGGTCATGGGCTCTCCATGAGGATGTGGCGCCACGCGTGCAGACCGGCGCGCGCGAGCGCGAGCGCGGGCGTGGAGGACGTGATTTCGGCGAAGCGGGCACCCTGCTTGCACCAGCCGAAGGCGTGGGCGCCGCGGCGGCCCACGCCGTGATCCCAGCCGGGCGGCACCAGGATGGCGGCGCCGTCCGTGAGCAGCGTCACGGGCGGCAGCGGCATCCAGGTCGAGGAGAGCGGGCTGCGCACGCGGTAAGCGGCGCGCGGGCTGGCGGGCGCGGAAACCTGCCAGCCCAGGCTGCGGAAGATCTCGGCATCCAGCGCGGGGCTGGCCTCCATCGCCTCCAGCCGCTCGATGACGCGGCCGAGGCTGGTGAGGCAGCGCGGGGCGAAGACGGCGCCACGCACCGCCGCACCACGCGGCGCCCAGGGTCGGATCGCGTTCATGCGTGCCCCACGACGCCGGCGGCCTCGGCCCGCTGGATGGCGAGCTGCATCTCCATCTCCTCGCGCGCCTGGGTGGCCATCTCGCGCATGAGCTCGCTGGCCTGGTCTTCGCCCTGCGCGGCCATGGCGACGTAGCAGCCCAGCGCACCGGCCAGGGCGTTGACGGCGACATTCGGCGCCACCCGCATCCGCGCCAGCGTGTTGACCAGGCTCTGCGCCAGGTGCGTGGCCGCCTGATCCTCGACGAGCTGCTCGGGCGTGCGGGCGCTCATGCGCGGGTGACCGGCATGATGGCGCCGAGGCCAGCCGCTTGAAGCGCCTGGGCGGTGGCGCGCAGCCGCATCTCGTCCCGCGCGACGTGGCACGCGCAGTCGAGCAGCTCGGCCGGCTTGGCCGGGTCTACCATGACCACCGTCTGGCCGAGCAGCTTGGCCAGGGCCAGGAGGGCCGTCGCGGGCGAGGCACACTGCTGGTTAATGGTGGCGCTGATCTGGGACATCAGGCGGTAGGCGAGCGCGGTTTCGTGCTGGATGCCTGCGTCGTTCATGCCACAGCCCTCACCACGGCCCAGGCGATGATCCAGAACATCGCGATCGTGGCGAAGGTCATGCAGGCGAACTTCCGATCGGCATCGCCCTCGAAGCGCGGAGGCAGGGCGAAGACGGCGGCAAGGCCGCCCCAGATGAGCAGCCAGAACACCCCCCAGCCGATCATGAGGGCAGGAAGCGCGCTCATGCCGCCACCTGCTCGGTCAGCGGCGAGACCACGAACTCCTCGCCCTCGCTGCTGATCGTCACGCCAGGCACCTCGCCGGCCACGCTCGGCTCCGCCAGCATCGCCTCGCGGTTGATCTCGCTCTTGGTGCGCAGGAAGCGCGCGAGGCCGAGCTGCATCAGGCGCTCCATCACGCCCGACATGTCCTTGATCTTCACGCTGGGCGGGCGCGCACGCCAGGCGATCTCGCCGGTGGCCAGCTTGATGGTCTTGGTCCGGCCGTCCTGCGTGAGCGTGGGGCGGTTCGCCTCGGCCCAAAGCTGGATGCCGCGGACCAGGCCCTCGGCCTCCGCCTTGAGCGGCTGGGCCACGGCCTCCGTGCGCTGGCGCTCGGCGTCCAGCGTCTCCTCCAGGGCGGCGGTCAGCAGGGTCTTCTCCCGCTGAATGGCGCCGATGCGGGCCAGCATCGCCTCCGCCTCCTCCCGGTTCTGGGGCACGCGGACGGTCTCGGCCGCGCGCTTCAGCTTCTTCTCATGCATTGCTCAGGCTCCTCTCAGGCGCTGTGAAACGGCCCTGACGCGGGCCGCGATTTCAGGTGATGTCGCCTCTCGCCGCTCATGCGCGGCGATGCCGGAGAGGACGGTCGTGTGATCCCGCCGCATGACGCGGCCGATCTGCGGCAGGCTCAGCTTGGTCAGCCGCTTGGCCAGCGCCATGGCGGCATGGCGCGCGGGCAGCAGGCGCGCCTCACGCCAGGGGCTCAGGATCTCCGGCACGGGCACGCCGAATTCGGCCGAGACCTCATCCAGGATGGCGCGGACCGTGATCGGCCCGCCGGTCGGCGTATCCGGGCCGAGCTTGGCCTCCAGCTCCGCCACGCGGGCGGTGAGCCGCGCCAGTTCGTCGCGCATCAGGCCGATGGTGCTGCGGTCGCTCATGCCGTGTCCTTCATCGGCACGCGCTGGTCGCTGATCTGGGCGTAGGCGACCTTCACATGCTCGACCGTCATCGGCCGCTGCTCGTGCTTGGCGATCATGTCGGCCAGCAGGAAGGTCTTGTTGCAGGTGCGCAGCGCGCCACCCTGCCGCGCCACGGCATGCAGGGCCTTGCGCACGTCCAGCTCATCCACGCTCCAGGCATCGAGCAGCGTGTCCACATCCGCCTTCAGCGCATCGCGCCGATGCAGGCGGATGCCGACGCGGGAGTAGAGCTGCGCGTATTCGGAGGAGCGGCGCCCGCCCTCCAGCTTGCCGATCACCGCCTGGTTGCCGACGAGCGCGATGCCGATCGCGGACTGATCGTGAAAGGTGCGGAGCTGGTCGAGCATTTCGGTGCTGAGGTGCTGCACCTCATCCACGATGATCAGCGCGCGCGTGCCCAGCAGCCGCTGCTTGATCATCCGCGCGATGCGGTCCTGCCTGCCGGCCTCGTTCACCCGCAACTCAGTCGCCAGGGCGGTCAGGAGGGCCGGCACGCTGTTCAGCGCAGGCTCGGCCGTCACCTTGAACACGTTGGAGTTGCGCCGCTTGTATTCGCAAATCGCCTGGGTTTTCCCCAAGCCGGGCGAGCCGGTGAGAAGGGAGATGTCCGGCAGATGCTGCGCGCGGGCCAGGAGGGCCATGAAGTCAGCCGCGCTCGGCGTCATCACGAAGCCAAGGTCCGGAGCCACGGCGCGCACCGCCTCCCGCCGCTCCTGCGAGGCGAGATAGCGCTCCACCTTCTCGGCGATGGGGCTGCCCTCGCCCTGGTATGTGCCGCCCGCCCAGGCGCTGATCGTGCCCATGGGCACGCCGCTCTCGGTTGCGATGTCCTTCCAGCGGAGATCCTTGCCGTTCTTCGTGTCCAGGACGCGCTGGCGCAGCGCGTCCTGTTCCTCCCTGGAAAACTTGCGGCCCGTGACGTCGTCTGACATGCTCAATCCTCTCGGTTCAGTGGTACCCACGCCCGCCGCGCTCCAACGCGGCGGGCGTTTTTCATTCCATCCGGCAGCTGCCGAAGGCGGCGCGAGGCGGCTTCATTCGTCGCCCTCGACGATGCGGAATTGCTGGCGGGGCGCGGCGCGGAGCGCGGAGAGGACGCGGTCCGCCTCCTCCTCCGCCTCGGGCTCGGCCCGGTGCAAGGCCTTCAGCGCCGCGTTGCCCGCGAAGATCGGCTGCACCACCCGGCTCTCCGGCGGCTCGGCCGCCTCGATCTTCGGCAGGCGCGCGGCCAGCTCGGCCAGGTCCATGCGGCCCTGGATCTCGCTCGCCTGGCGCGTCGCGCGCAGGAACTGCTTCCAGCGGCGGCTCTGCGCCTGGGCATCGGCCACGCTGTTGAAGCCGGCCGCTTCCAGGCACTCGGCCGCGCCGCGGTAGCGGCCATCGGCGGCGTAGATGTGCAGGGGCTCGGCCAGCGCGTCCGGGTCGAAGCGGGCCACCACCTGGTTGCCGCGCTCGGTCAGCAGGAATTCGGCCCAGTAGCGGTTGCCATAGAGGTGAATGGCGCCGTCCTGGGCGCGCGGCTTCACCGCCTCGGCCGCCAGCAGCCAGAGGCGGCGCTGCTCGGCCGAGGCGCGGCGGATGGGCGAGACGGCGTAGGAGGCTTCGAAGGTCTCGTCGAAGCTGCGCCCGGCGCAGATGGGCGAGCGGCGGCCGGCGCGCGCATTGTGCTCGGCGATTTCCTCGCCGATCACGCGGAGGAATTCGTCCAGGGGCACGGCCGTCTTGCCGTAATTGTCCGGCTTCGTGGTCGGGCTGTTGCCGGTATAGGCGCCGGCGAAGGCCGGATGCTTGGCCGCACCTTGCGCCAGGTCGCGGAAGGCGCGCTCGATCGGCTTGGCCTGGCCGTGGTAGGGCGTGGTCCAGTGAACCTCGACGCCCATGGTGGTCATGAGCCCCTCGGGCTCCTCGTCCTTCACCTTGAAGCGGTAGCGGGTCTTCTGCCCGCCCGTGATGCGCTTGGCGGCGAACTCCCGGCCATTGTCGAGCCAGCAGAGGCGCGGAATGCCGAAGCTCTCGACCATGTCGCCGAAGGCCAGGCGCACGCCATGCCAGGAGAGGGACACGTCCACCCGCCAGGAGAGGATCTTGCCGGAGTAGAGATCCTGGAAGACCACCATGTGCGGGCGGCCGATGGTGCCGTCCGGCCAGCGCACGAAGACGTCCCAGGTGTGGCCATCGGCGTTGACCGCCTCCATGGCGTGGAAGACGCCGCGGTCGCGCTGCTGGGCCGGGAACATGCGGCGCAGCGCGTCCACGCCCTGGCGCATCAGCACCCGCTGATGCCCGGGGATGTCCATCATGCGGCGATGGAGCGTGCGCTCGGCCGGGACCTTCCAGCCCTGCCGGGCGGCCTCGCGCAGCAGGCGCCGGTAGCAGTCGCTGAAGTTGGGTGCCTCGGGGCGCAGGAAATCGCCCTTCAGCATGGACCAGGCTTCGTCCGGCAGCTCGGCGGTCTCGCGCCCGCCGCCATGGCGCGGGGCCAGGGCGGGCAGCCAGTCCTCCCGCGCGATGCCGTGGGTGAGCTTCGCCCACTCATAGAGGCTGGAGAGCGCCACCTTCTGTTCGGCCGCTATCATCTGCATGGCAGAGACGCGGCGCTCGCCGGCGCGGACCAGCGTCTCGACCGCGTCGAGCGCCTTCACGCGCGCCTCGGCCTTGGCCTTCTTCGTGCTGGGCTGGCGCGCATACCATTCCCACAGGCCCTCGGCCGCGGAGGTCTCAGGCTCCTGGGCTGCCTGGTGCTCGGCGAAGGCGAGCTTGGCGCGGGCGACCATGGGCAGGACGGCCAGGTGGTACTCGATGCCGCCGCCGCGCCCGGCGCGGAGCCGCCAATGCGTGCCCTCCCACGCCGGGCGCTGCCAGTCCTGGCGCTTGGCCATGTCCAGCACCTTGCCCTTGGTGGTGGGCATGCCCGGCAGGGCGAGCGCGGCGAGTTCGGCGGCGGAGAACCACTCGCAGGCGATGGCGCCGGCAGCGCCGGAGGCGCGCGAGGCGAAAGCCGTGCTGCCGTCGCGGGGCATCAGAGGCCACCTCCGGCGCGGGCCTGGCGGCGCAGCGCTTCCTTGGTGCGATGGAGTTCGTCGAGGCGTTCCTGCACCGCCGCCATCTCGATCAGCGGCAGGTGGCGGCGCTCGATCACGGCCCAGCCGAACATCTCGGCCAGCAGCTCCAGCAGGCGGCGATCCCCCGTGGCCTGCACCAGCGCCAGGAAACGCGAGAGGCCGATGGGATGATCCTCGCGCGCGACGGAGGCATAGGCGTTCAGCATGTTGGTAGTGACCTTCGTGCCCAGCCAGCCGCTCATCCGCGCGGCGATTTCCTCGCGGCTCAGCTTGCTGTCCTGCAGGGCGACGGAGACAGCGCGAGCGATGCGCGCTTCCAGCGTGGCACCGCGCACCGCTTCGGGCGCGAAGGCGGCCACCGGCTCGGGCGGCGTCCAGTCCAGCAGATCGGGCTGGCGTGCGGCCATCAGGCGGAGATGCCTTCCAGCGCCCAGCCGAGGATCACGATGGACCAGAGCAGGATGAAGACGCCGGCGGCGGTCGCGATGCCGCCGAGCAGCACCTGCCACCAGGGCATGATGCGCTCAGGCCGCATGGAGCTTGCCCTCGACCAGGTCGACCAGGTGCCGGATGCTCGGGCGCGAGTTCAGCGCGACGTCCAGCAGCTCGTCGCACCCGATGGTGACTGCGAACTCCTGCTCCAGTAGCTCTCCGAGCCGGAGCAAGCCTTTCCCGCCCAGGTAAAGCTCTTCGACGATCCCGGTGTCGCAATCAGCAGCGTCGACACACCCCACGGCGACAGCCCTGATGCAGGAGAGCGTGCGCGTCATGATCTTCGCCCGCGTCATGCCGCCCGCCCGATCGCGCCCAGGACGCGATCCTCGTCGGACAGCTTGCCCTCCAGCAGCTCGACCGCCAGCGCCTGGGCGGCGGCGTCGCTGGTCATGAGGTGGCCCAGGAACATGTCCCGCGCGCGCTTGGGCGCCTTGCGCCAGGCCGTCATCAGCCGCGCCAGGTGCTCATCATCGGCCGAGCGTTGGGGGTTCAGCCGGGGCTCAGCCTCGGCCAGGGCGGCGGCGATGTTCCGGGCGGGATCCATCGGCCGGGTGAGCGCGGCCACCAGCTTGGCCCGCATGAGCGGCGCCGCCTTGGCCAGCGCGTCGAGCGTGGCGCCATGGTCGGCCCAGCGCGTGGCGGCCAGCTGGGCCCGCAGCTCGGGCTCGATCCGCGCGCGCATGAGGTAGGTGCGAACCTGCCGGGGCGAGACGCCGATCTTCTTGGCGGTTTCGGCCGCGAAGCTCGCCTGGCCGGGCAAGTGGAAGTTTTCTTCCACTTGCTTCGAGCGGTCCCCGCCGTGGCGGGCCTGGGGGTGCAGCGCCTCGTAGAGCGCCTTGCGCTCGGCCAGGAAGACCGCGCGGTCCAGCTCGGAAAGCTCGCGGCGGAGGAGGTTCTCGTCCACCTCCAGCATGCGGGCTTCCAGCTCGCTGCCGGTGAAGACGATGGCCTGCAGGCTGGGCAGCCCGGCCACCAGGGCCGCCGCATGGCGATGGGCGCCGGCGATGAGCCGGTGCTCGCCCGCGGCATTTGGGGAGCCGACCTGGATGGGCGTGTGCTGACCGGTCTCGGCCATGGAGGCGGCGAGCAGCTGGACGTAATCTGCATCCACCGCGCGCAGCCGGTTGGCGACAAGGATGCGCCCGACCGGAATTGTGAGAATTTCAGTCATGTTCAGGCAGCCTTCCCGATTTGACGGTGTGCAGGACGCCGGGCCGGGCTATCGTCCGCGGCGATGGAGGGCGGCCTCCGGGTCCCCTCGGGGGTCCAGCGGTCCGGCCACAGGGCATGCGGGGTGACGCCAAGCTCTTCCGCGATGCGGGCTTCCAGCCCCGGCCAGCATGAGCCGGGGTTGAGGGCCACGCTGATCGCGGAGGGGTGGTAGCCCCAGGCTTTGGAGAGGGCTTCCAGGGAGCGGTGCTTCTTTCGCAGCGCGCCCTTGATGTCCTCCCGATGCCAGCCCTGCGGCTGTTGCTTCGCCATCCACTCCAGCTCCTCGGTGCGGCACCCGCGCCGTTTGCGTTGGGTGCAATTTTCAAGTTCCTGAGACACAGACTTCGCCGCTTATGTCCTTTTCGTCAAGACGAAAATGGCGGCACAGAATGGAATTGGCCGAAAATGTCCCAAGCCATTGAGAAGGCGCGCGAAAGCGGCGAAAACACGGATGAAGCCCCGCCGGCACAGTTCGAGGGGGCAAACAGTGCCGCCGGCGGCCTGCATGAGCGCATTCGCAAGGCCGTTCAGCTGGCCGGCGGCTATAGCGCTGTGGCGGATAAGCCCGGCCTGCCCGGACGCACGCTCAGCCGCCTATTGGCGGGGCAAGAGCCGAAAATGTCTCATATCTTGGATCTGGCTTTAGCCGCTTCTGTCCGTGTCGAATGGCTGGCCACTGGCGCGGGGCCGATGCGCGCCGACGGCTCCGGCTTCGCCGAGGAACCAACCGCCTTTGCAGCTGCTGTCAGCCGCCCGGCACCCGGCGACGACGTGCTCATCTCCCGCTATGACGCCCGCGCGGCGGCTGGACTGGGTGCGACGGAGAATACCGGATATCCGGTCGAAAAAGTGTTGTTTTCCGGGGATTTCATCCGCAACAAACTACGCCGGAAGCCTGAGAACCTGGCGCTGATCGAGTGCTGCGGGGACAGCATGGAGCCCGCTCTCCTCGACGGTGACGAGCTGCTGGTGGACACCAGCGCGACGACGCTACGGCACGGCGCCATCTACATCCTGCGTGTCGGCGGCGCCCTGCTGGCCAAGCGCGTCCAGCCTCGATTGGACGGCACGGTGGCCATCCTGAGCGACAATCCGCGGTACCCGCCCGAGGTCATCAGCCCGTCTGAGGCGACGCCCCTCGACGTCGTCGGAGAGGTTCTGTGGCGCAGCGGTGCCCTCCGTTGAGAGCTGGTCTAGAGGCATGCCTGCGGTTCTAAGAGCCGCGCCAGAGGCGCCCGGCGCATTTCCGATTTCAGATGGCGGAATCCATTTTTTCTGGCCGATTTCCGGAACTGCAGGCCTTGCCCACCTGCAGGCGCGCGACGGATGAAAACCAAATTTTTCCGGTATCTTATCCCGTATCGTCCCCGCTCATCCCGGATAGTCCCGGATTTCCGGTTTCAATTGTCGGGTAACAGCGGAGATTGCCGCAATTGTTGCAGACCAGCGTGTAGACCGGGACGTGTGGCGGCGCTGAAGGAATGGTCCCAGCGGCATCGATCATGGGCAAGGTGACGGACCAGCCGGCGCCGCCCACCAGCGTCCAGCTATTCTCGCCGCAGGCCGCGCAAGGGCCCTGCGCGCCGCGCCTGGGCAGGAAGGCGTTGATCCTGTCCGCGTCGCTCTGCGCTTCGGTCTTGCCCTCGCCCATGCGCTACATCCCTCCGGGATAATTGGGGCCGCCACCCCCCTCTGGCGTCTTCCAGTCGATGTTCTGCGACGGGTCCTTGATGTCGCAGGTTTTGCAATGGACACAATTTTGCGCGTTGATGACAAGGGCCGGCTTGCCCTCCTCGACGCCGACCGCCTCATAGACGCCGGCCGGGCAGTAGCGGCTCTCCGGGCTCGCGAATCGTTCCCAGTTCTCGCCCAGCCACTTGCCGGGATCGCGCAGCACCAGGTGGGCGGGCTGGTTCTCCTCGTGGTTGGTGTTGGACAGGAACACGGAGGAGAGGCGGTCGAAGCTCAGCACGCCATCGGGCTTCGGGTAGGCGATGCGCGGCGCATCGGCCGCGGGTTTGAGCTGCGTGTGGTCGTGATGGTGGCCCATGGTCCAGGGCGCCTTGCCCTTGAAGACGTAGGTGTCGAGTGCCGCATTCACCATGCCGCCCCAGAAGCCGAATTTCGCGAAGCCCGGGCGGATGTTGCGCACGCCTTCCAATTCGGACCAGAGCCAGGATTGCTTCAGCAACTCCGGATAGGTCCCGATCCCGCCGGCGGCGATGGCCTCGGCCGCCACCATGCCGGATTTCATGGCCAGATGCGTGCCCTTGATCTTGGGCACGTTCAGGAAGCCCGCCGTGTCGCCGATCAGCGCGCCGCCGGGGAAGGTGAGCTTGGGGATGGACTGGAAGCCGCCCTCGTTCAGCGCGCGCGCGCCGTAGGATATGCGCTTGCCGCCGGCCAGCATGGGCGCCACCGCCGGATGATGCTTGTAGCGCTGGAATTCGTCGAAGGGGGAGAGCCAGGGGTTGGGATAGTCGAGGCCCACCACGAAGCCCACGCTGACCAGGTTTTCCCCGAACATGTAGAGCCAGGAGCCGCCATAGGTGTCGCTGGAGAGCGGCCAGCCGGCGCTGTGCCAGATCAGGCCGGGCTTGTGATTCTCCTTCGGGATCTCCCACAGCTCCTTGATGCCGATGGCGTAGGTCTGCGGATCGCATTCGGCGCGGAGGTTGAAGGTGTCGAAGAGCTTCTTCGTCAGGCTGCCGCGGCAGCCCTCGGCGAAAAGGGTGGTGGTGGCGCGCAGCTCCATCCCCGGCTGGTAGTCGGCGCCCTTCGAGCCATCCTTCACGATGCCCATGACGCCGGCGACGACGCCCTTCACCACGCCATCCTCGATGATCGTCTCGGAAGCCGCGAAGCCCGGGTAGATCTCGACGCCCAGCGCCTCGGCCTTGGCGCCCAGCCAGCGCGCGACATTGCCGAGGGAGACGATGTAGTTGCCCTCATTGTGCATCTGCGGCGGCGTCGGCAGCTTGAAGGCCTTCGTCTCCGTCAGCAGCATGAAGCGGTCCTCGCCGGCGGGCGTGGCCAGCGCCGGTGGGTCCTCGCGCCAGTCGGGGAGGAGCTCGTCGAGCGCGCGCGGCTCGAGCACGGCGCCCGAGAGGATATGGGCGCCGACCTCGCCGCCCTTCTCGACGACGCAGACGCTCATTTCGGGGTTGAGCTGCTTCAGGCGGATCGCCGCGGCGAGGCCCGCCGGGCCCGCGCCGATGATCAGCACATCGAATTCCATCGCTTCGCGTTCTTCGCTCATCCCGGCCACCCTTCGCATCCAATTCCGTGGGGGGAGAACCTAGACGAGCCGCCGGTTTCGCGGAACCCGCATGACAAGGTAGAAGAGATCATGGCGACCCCTCCCGACCATCTCGCGCTGCTGGCCAGCCTGCGCTGGCAGATCGCCATGGGCGCCGATGAGGCGATCCTGGAGGCGGCCGCTCCCCGCGCGCGCAGGCCGGCACCCGAGCCCGAGCGCCCGCCGGAAGCGGAGCCCTCCGGCAAGGCGCCCCAGCGCATCCCGGCCGCGCCGCGCAAGGCGACGCCGCATGGTGAAGCCGCGGCCGCCCTGGCCGCCGCGGCCACCACCCTCGATGAACTGCGCGAAGCCATGGCCGGCTTCACCGGCAGCCCCCTGCGCGAGACGGCGACGAACCTCGTCTTCAGTGACGGCGTGCCGGGTGCGCCCGTCATGGTGATCGGCGAGGCGCCGGGAGCGGAGGAGGACCGGCTGGGCAAGCCCTTCGTCGGCGCCTCGGGCCAGCTGCTGGACCGCATGTTCGCCAGCATCGGGCTGAACCGCGCCGAAAGCCTCTACATCACCAACATCCTGCCCTTCCGCCCGCCCGGGAACCGCACGCCGACGGATGCCGAGATCGCGCTGTTTCTCCCCTTCGTGCTGCGCCATGTGGCGCTGGCGCGGCCGCGTTTCCTGGTGCTGGCGGGCGGCGTCGCGGCGAAGGGCGTTCTTCAGTCGCGCGACGGAATCACGCGGCTGCGTGGTCGGTGGCACCAAGTATCAATACTTGACGGACAAGTATTGATGGCGCTTCCTACCCTACATCCTGCCTATCTCCTGCGCAGCCCCATCGCCAAGCGTGATGCATGGGCGGATCTGCTGCTGTTGCAGCGCGTCATGAATGATGGCGGGATTGGGGCAGCCGAAAAAGGTTAACGTCAGGATTGTCGAGCGCGAAACGGATAAATGCCGAGTCCGAAATCAACGCTTGATTTACCAGCGCGGGCTGGGCTACGGGTGCCACCGTCATGCGAGCGCTGCGCCCCATGGCCCGCACCCTGCCCGGCATTATTGCCGGGCTTCTCTGCCTCGGCGCCGGGTTCAGCCCGGCCACCGCCCAGCGGGCCCAAGACCAGACCGCCCCTGCCCAGGTGCGGACCCGAACGCCACCCGGCCCAGCCGTCGCTTCGGCGCTGCCTCAGCCCATGGGGCCGAACGATGCCGCGCGCATGCGCCGCGCCTTCGAGGCGCAGGCCCGCGGCGATGTGGCAACCGCCATCCGCGAGGCCGAGCGGCTGGATGACCGCCGGCTCATGGGCCACCTGCTGGCCGACCGCTACGGGCGGGGCGAGCCCACCCTGCACGAACTCCAGGCCTGGCTCGCCGATTTCGCCGACCTGCCCGATGCGCCCGCCTTGCACGAGGCGCTGCTCCGCCTGCTGCCGCGCGGCGCCGCCGCCCCCCCGCCGCCCAGCCAGCCCGACACCATGGCCGACCTCCTGCCTGAGGATCGCGCGCCGGCCGAGCCGAGCTTCACGCGGGATTCGGCGCTGGAACGCGCCGTCCAGGCCCGCATCAACGAGGGCAACCTGGATGCGGCGCTCGGCCTGATCCGCGCCCGCCGCGGGCTGAGCAAAGCCTATCTCGGCCATCTGAAGGCCGAGCTCGCGCAGTCGTTGTTCCGCCAGGGGCGGGACGCCGATGCCTGGACCATCGCCCAGGAAGGGCTGCGCCTCGCGCCCCAGAATGCCCTGCTGGCCTATCAGGCGGGCCTCTCCGCCTGGGGCATGCAGAATTACGAAAGCGCCTACCACGCCTTCGAGCGGGCCGCGCGCAACGACCAGGCGCCGCCCACGCTCCGCGCCGCCGCCGCCTTCTGGACCGCCCGCGCCGCCGTCCGCGCCCGCCGCCCCGCGCAATACCTGCCCTGGATGCTCCAGGCGGCGCAGGAGCCACGCACCTTCCATGGGATGATCGCCCGCCGCAGCCTGGGCCTGCCGCCCGGCCTCGTGTGGGAGCGCGACGTCGCCAATGAATCCCGCGCCCAGGGCCTGGCCGAGACCGCCGGCGGCTGGCGTGCCTTGGCGTTGCTCCAGGTCGGCCAGCGCGAGCGGGCGGAGGCCGAGCTGCGCCTGTTGCAGCGCCGCACCCGCAACAACCCGGCGGTGACGCAGGGCATCCTCGCCGTGGCACAGCAGGCCAATATGCCGGGCCTCGCCGCCCAGGTGGCGACGGCCGCTCAGCTCGAGGATGGCCGCGCCCGCGACGGCGCCCGCTACCCGCTGCCGGTGCTGCTGCCCAATGGCGGTTTCCGCATGGACCCCTCGCTGCTCTATGCGCTCGCGCTGCAGGAAAGCCGCTTCGACCCGAGTGCGGTCAGTCGCGCCGGCGCGCGGGGCCTGCTGCAGCTGATGCCCGCCACCGCGAGCTATGTGGCGAATGATCCCTCGCTGCGCGGCGAGGGCGTGGAGCGGCTGCATGATCCGGGCCTGAGCCTCGAGCTCGGTCAGCGCTATGTGCATTACCTGGCGCGGCACGAGGCGGTGCGGGGCGACCTGATCCGTCTGCTCGCCGCCTACAATGCGGGCCCGGGCAACCTCAATCGCTGGCTTCCCGCCGCGCAGCGCCGCGCCGACCCGCTGCTCTTCATCGAGAGCATCCCGGTGCATGAGACGCGCAGCTTCGTCACGCGCGTGCTGACCTTCAGCTGGATCTACGCCCACCGCCTGGGCCTGCCGACCCCCTCCCTCGACCAGATCGCCGGCGGCGGCTTCCCGAACTTCGCGGGCATCGAGGAAGTCACGGCGATGTTGCGCATGACGTCGACCCGGGCCAATTGATCGGCATGCCGATCGACCCCAGCCGCACCTTCCTCCCCGTGAACATCGCCGTGCTGACGGTGAGCGACACGCGCGACCTCAGCTCCGACCGCTCGGGCGAGACGCTGCAATCGCGCATCGAGGCGGCGGGCCATCGCTGCATCGCGCGCGAGATCCTGCGCGACGAGGCCGACCTGATCGAGGCGCAGCTGCGCGCCTGGATCGCCGACCCCCTGGTGGATTGCGTGATCACCACGGGCGGCACCGGCATCACCGGCCGCGACGTGACGCCCGAGGCGTTCAAGCGGGTGATGGAAAAGGAAATCGAGGGCTTCGGCGAGCTGTTCCGCATGCTCAGCTACCAGAAGATCGGCACCTCCACGATGCAGTCCCGCGCGTTGGGCGGCGTGGCGCGGGGCACCTATCTGTTTGCGCTGCCCGGCAGCACGGGCGCCTGCAAGGACGCCTGGGATGACATCCTGGTCTGGCAGCTGGATGCGCGGCACCGGCCGTGCAACCTCGTGGAACTGATGCCGCGGCTGATGGAAAACTAGCCTGAGCCCGGCGGTTACCGCCGCTGCGGGCCGAGTTCGTTCAGCTGGATGTTCTGCGCGGCGAGGTCCGCCGCCATGCTGTCCGGCGCCAGCTGGATCGCCCGCTGCCAGTCATTGCGCGCGCCCGACGCATCGCCGCGCAGCTGGCGCAGGATGCCGCGCTCCAGCAGTGCCTCGGCATTGTCGGGGGCCAGCACCAGCGCGCGTTCCACGGCGACGAAGGCCTGGTCCACCCGCTCCAGGTGGCGAAGGGCCGCAGCGCGCAGCACCCAGGCCTCGGCGCGCTCGGGTTCCAGCGCCAGGGCGGAATCGAGGTCCTCGATGGATTCGCGGTAGCGCTGCATGGAGGCGAGCACGACCGAACGGTCCACCAGCAATTCCACATCCTGCGGTGCCAGCGTCAGTGCGATGGTGACGGCGGCGAAGGCGCGGTTCGCGTCGCCCGCCATCATCCAGGCCTGGGACGCCTGGCCGAAGACGGCGGCGCGGGCGAGGCTGCCGGCGCGGCTCGCGGCCCCCAGCCGCTCCAGCCGCTCGGCCGCGCGGTCGGGCTCGCCGAGGCCGAGCAAAGCGAGGGCGATGCAGTGGCGCGCCCCCTCGCCGCCGCCCGTCGCGTCCCAGGCCTGGGCAAAGCGCATCGCCTCATCGGGGTCGTCGCGCAGCAGGGAGAGGCAGCGGTCGTAATCCGCCCCATCGGCCAGGCGCGGCATTTCCGGCGGCAAGGGGAGGTTGTCCGGCAGGGGCGTCGCCACGGGGGCGGCGCCGACGCTTTGCGGCGGGGAGGGGTGGGTCCAGAACAGGGCGCCACCCACGCCCGCGGCCGCGACGAATCCCAGGGCGATCAAAAGAAATTTCCGCACGCGGCGCAACCTACAGCAAAGGGCGGTGGGAGGGAATCGAAGAGCTTGGCGGGAAGGGTCGGCGGCCGGTCACGGCCGCGGGCGCGGAAAACCATGCCAGGCCGCCGCCATCAGGACGAGAACAAACATGCGCTCCCTATGGCCCATTTTTGGCGGAACCGCCATGCGCCGTATAAGGGAGATGCGGGCCCCAGCGCCGCGCCAGGAAGAAAAGGTCACAAACCCCGGATGAACGGCCTCAAGCCCATATTGGCCCGCCTTGCGGCGGGCGAACGCCTGGCCGAGAGCGAGGCCGAGGCCGCCTTCGGCATCATCATGGCAGGCGAGGCGACGCCCGCGCAGATCGCCGGCATGCTCATGGCCATGCGCGTGCGCGGCGAGACGGTGGCCGAGATGACCGGCGCCGTGCGCGCCATGCGGGCGCGGATGATCCCCGTCGAGGTCCCGGCCGATGCGATCGACGTGGTGGGTACAGGCGGCGATTCCTCGGGCAGCCTGAACATCTCGACCACGGCCGCGATGGTGGTGGCGGGTGCGGGCGTGCCGGTCGCCAAGCATGGCAACCGGGCGCTCTCCTCGAAATCGGGCGCGGCGGATGCGCTGGCCGCACTCGGCGTCAATCTCGACGTGCCGCTGGAGCGCCTGCCGGAGGTGATCCGCGAGGCCGGCATGGTGTTCCTGCTGGCGCCGCGCCACCACTCCGCGCTGCGCCATGCCGGCGGCGCGCGCGTCGAGCTTGGCACGCGCACCATCTTCAATCTGCTGGGACCGCTGGCCAATCCGGGCCGGGTGAAGCGGCAGATGACCGGCGCCTTCTCGGCCGAATGGCTCCAACCCATGGCCGAGGCGCTGGGCCGCCTCGGCACCGAGGCCGCATGGGTGGTGCACGGTCAGGGCATGGATGAACTCGCCATTTCCGGCCCCTCGGATGTGGTGGAACTGGCGGCGGGCAAGACGCGCCGCTTCACCGTGGCGCCGGAGGATGCGGGCCTGCCCCTCTGGCCGATCGAGGCGATCCGCGGCGGCGAGCCGGCGGAGAATGCGGCGGCCCTCGTCGCCCTCCTGGAAGGCCAACCCGGCGCCTACCGGGACATGGTGCTGCTCAATGCCGCGGCTGGGCTCGTCGTGGCCGGCCGCGCCGGCAACCTGCGTGAGGGCGTGGCGTTGGCGGCCCAGAGCATTGACAGCGGGCGCGCTCTGGATGTTCTCATCCGCCTCCGCCGTGCGACCTCCGAGGCTGTTCCCGAATGAACACTGATGTCATCTCCGATACCCTGGCCCGCATCCTGCGGGACAAGGAGGATGAGGTTGCCGCCGGCATGGCCGCGACCCCGCTCGCCGAGATGGAGAAGCGCGCCCTGGACCAGGACGCGCCGCGCGACTTCACCGGCGCCCTCTGCGCCAAGATCGGCGAGGGGCGGACCGGCCTGATCGCCGAGATCAAGCGCGCCTCCCCTTCCGGCGGCCTGATCCGTGACCCCTTCGAGCCGGCAGCACTTGCCCGCGCCTATGAGAGCGCGGGGGCCGCGTGCCTCTCGATCCTGACCGACGAGAAGTGGTTCCAGGGCCGCCCCGCCGACCTGATCGCCGCGCGCGCCGCCTGCAGGCTGCCGGTTCTGCGCAAGGACTTCATGATCCATCCCTTCCAGGTCTTCGAGGCCCGGGCCATGGGGGCGGATGCCATCCTGCTGATCATGGCCGCACTCAGCGACGACCAGGCGCATGAGTTGGAGGAGGTGGCCCGCAGCCTCGACATGGCGGTGCTGGCCGAAGTGCATGACGCGCGCGAGATGGAGCGTGCGCTGGGCCTGCAGACGCGGCTGATCGGCGTGAACAACCGCAACCTGAAAACCTTGGTGACCGACCTCGCGACCAGCGAGGAGCTCATCCCCATGGTCCCGGCCGATCGCATCCCGGTGGCCGAGAGCGGGCTGCGCACGCCCGCCGACCTGCGCCGCATGGCCGCCGCCGGCGCCAATTGCGTGCTGGTGGGCGAGCATCTGATGCGCCAGCCCGACGTGGCGGAAGCGACGCGCGCGCTGCTGGGACCATGAGTGGCCGCGTCGCAGCGCCACGGCAGGATCGGGCCGCGAATGCGGCCCGCGCCGCCCGCCGTCCGAGGGCGTAAGAATGTCCACCCTCACCCATTTCGACGAAGCGGGCCGCGCCGCCATGGTGGACGTGGCGGGCAAGCCCGAGACGGAGCGGCTGGCCGTTGCGCGGGGCCGCGTGGTCATGGCGCCCGCGACGCTCGCCCTGATCGCGGATGGCCGCGCCGGCAAGGGCGATGTGCTGGGTGTCGCACGCCTCGCCGGCATCATGGCCGCGAAGAAGACCAGCGACCTCATTCCCCTCTGCCACCCGCTCATGCTGACCAAGGTGCGCGTGGATCTCTCCATCGCGGGCGCCGACACGATCGAGATCGAGGCGCAGGTCAGCGTCACCGGCCGCACCGGCGTGGAGATGGAGGCACTGACGGCCGTCAGCGTCGCCGCACTCACCGTCTATGACATGGTGAAGGCGGTGGATCGCGGCATGCGGATCGAGGGCATCCATCTCGCGCTGAAGGAGGGCGGCAAGTCGGGCCGCTTCGAAGCGGCGCCGTGATCGCGCTCGACGAAGCGCGGCTGCGCATCCTCTCCGCCATTCATCCGACGGGGCCGGAGACGGTGCCGCTCGCCGCCGGCTGGAACCGCGTGCTGGCGCGGCCCGTGGTGGCGCGCCTCACGCAGCCGCCGGCCGATGTCTCGGCCATGGATGGCTATGCGGTGCGCTCGGCCGATGCGGTGGCCGGCGCCACGCTCGGCATGATCGGCGCCGCCCCTGCCGGCCGCCCCTTCGCGGGCGAGGTGGGCGCGGGCCAGGCGGTGCGGATCTTCACCGGCGGCTTCGTGCCGGCGGGCGCCGACGCCATCCTGATCCAGGAGAATGCGAAGGCCGAGGGCGCAAGCCTGACCGTGACCGAGGGCGTCGCCCGCGGCCGCTGGATCCGCCGCCGCGGGCTCGACTTCGCCGAAGGGCAGGAACTCCTCCCCGCCGGGCGGCGGCTGACGGCGCGCGACATCGGGCTGGCGGCCGCGTCCAACCATCCCTGGCTCACCGTGCATCGCCGGCCGCGCATCGGCATCCTCGCCACCGGCGACGAGATCGCGCTGCCGGGCGAGCCCCTGCCGCCCGGCGGCATCGTCAGTTCCAACGCGCATGCGCTGGCGGCCCTCATCGCCTCGGCGGGGGGCGAGGGCTGCATCCTGCCCATCGCCCCGGATGACGCGGCCAGCATCGCCGCACTCGCGGGCTCGGGCGGCTATGACCTGCTGGTGACGACCGGCGGCGCCAGCGTGGGCGAGCATGACCTGGTGCAGAAGGCGCTGGGCCAATCCACGACCCCTGGGGGCTTCGCGCTCGATTTCTGGAAGATCGCGATGCGGCCGGGCAAGCCGCTGATCTGGGGGAAGCTCGGCGCCATGCCGGTGCTGGGGCTGCCGGGCAACCCGGTCTCGGCGCTGGTCTGCGCCGTGGTCTTCCTGCTGCCCGCACTCGCCCGCATGCAGGGCCAGCCCGAGGACGCGCCGCCCACCATCCGCGCGATCGCGGGCACCGACCTGCCGGAGAACGACCAGCGCGCCGACCATCTGCGCGCCACCCTGACGCCCGCCACGGAAGGCGGCTGGATCGCCACGCCCGCCAGCCGGCAGGACAGTTCCATGCTGGCGGTGCTGGCCTCGGCGGATGGCCTGATCCTCCGCGCGCCCTTCGCGCCGGCGCTGGCCAAGGGCGGGGCGGTCCAGGTGATTCCTCTGGCGTCGTTGGGCGTCTGAGACGGATCGCCCGCCGGTGATGGCCTGGCACTCCGCGCATCGAATGATCAAGGGCATGGCAGCCGGGGACTCACGGATGCGATCGCAGGGAGGAAGCGAGCTTAGCGAACCGCCAGATAGGCCAGGCGCTTGATCTCACGCCGGCTGTGGGTGATCGCCGCGAGAATGAGGCCCACGGCGAGCATGACCAGCGCGGAGATGACGAAACCTGATGCAAGCACCGCGGTCGGCAGCCTGGGCACAAGCCCAGTGGCCAGAAACTCCGCGACCACCGGCAGGCCCAATGCCAGTCCGGCAAGCAGCAGGAGCGCCGCGACGGCCGAGAATAATTCCATGGGGCGCTCGCGTTCCACCAGGACCCCGATCAGCCGCAGGATGATGAAGCCATCTCGGTGGGTGGCGGGCTTTGAGGTGGAACCCCCGGGCCGCTCGCCGTAGGGGGCGGTGATCTCGCCGACGGGCAGCTTGAGCTCCAGGGCGTGGATCATCAGCGCCGTCTCAATCTCGAAACCGGCCGACATGGCCGGGAAGGACTTCACGAAGCGGCGCGAGAACACCTTGTAGCCGCTCAGCATGTCGCGCGTCTGTTGGCCGAAGACGCGGCCCACCAATCCCGTGAGCACGCGATTGCCGAAGCGGTGGCCGCGCCGGTACGCCTTGCTGCCCGTCTCCCCCGCGCGGCGTTGACCATCTCCAGGTGGTTGGCGATGGCGTGCTGCAGGAGGCGCGGGGCGGCTGTGGCCTCATAGGTGGCATCGCCATCCACCATCAGGTACCAGTCGGCCTCGATGTCGGCGAACCTGCGGCGCACGATGCTGCCCTTGCCCGGCCGCTGTTCGGCACGGACTTCCGCGCCGGCTGCGCGTGCGGCCTCCGCCGTGGCATCGGTGCTGTTGTTGACGTAGACGTAGATGGCCGCATGCGGAAGGGCGGCGGCGAAGCCGCGTACCACTTCGGCTAGGGTGAGTGCCTTGTTTTGGCAGGGGATCAGGACTGCGATGGAAGGCTGTTTGCTCACGGGAGGACTTCCTGAGGAAACCGCGATCTAGCTAGCTAGCCGGCAGGGCTTGTGCTATGCGCCCGCGGGATGCGTCGCGAATTCGCCTGGATTGCTGCGGTTGGGGGTGCCACCCTTGTCCTGCTCGGCCTGCACTTGTGGTTGTGGGACGTCCCTGGCGCCTACATGGATTCCATCAATCCGGATTACATCGTGGTGCGCCTGCTGGGCGGAACTGATGCACGGACGAACGTGCCGGCCTGGGTGATTCCGGGCAACCTGATCGCGGGCCGTTGGCCGCTTCTGATGCAAATCTACCATGGTACGCTCACCTTCCACCTGGGGCTGCCAGTCTATGCCTTGGCGGGGACAGGGCTCTGGGGCATCCGCGTGGCGAATGGATGGTTCGCGCTCCTGGTCCTGCTTTCGCTTGCCTTCCTGCTTCGCCGCCTGGGCGCGGCGTGGCTGGTCGCTGCCGCGGGCCTGCTGGTGCTGGCAACCGACCCGGTTTTCCTGATGAGCTTCCGTTCCCAATTCTATATCACGACGATGCCGGCAGCCCTTGTACTTGCGGCTGCGGCGCTGCTCACGGGGCAGGCCGACTGGCGGCGAGCCCTTGCGGCTGGCGGTTGTGCCGGGCTGGCGGCTTATGGCTACTTCATCTGGGCCTTTCCGCTGGTCTTCATGGCAGCGGTGGTCCTGGCGCTGCCGCTGGGTTGGCGCGCGCGCGCGGCCTTCGTCGCCGGGGCGGCTGGCGGCCTCTCGCTCTACGCGCTGGGCTACCTGCTGTTTTGGGCGGTATCTCCCAGTACCGCGCAGTTTGCGGACAGCTTCATGTCCTTCGTCCGCGCACAGTCGCCGGGCCAATCCTCTCAGGACTTCGCCCAACGCCTCGCAACCGTCGCTACGCTGTCCCGCCTGGCGCTGGACAATGGCGGCAGCTGGGCACTCATGTTCGGGGGCGGAGAAATGGCATGGGCACAGATCCGGCTCTGGCTGTTGCTCCTGCTGGCGGCGGGCGGCGGGGCGGCGGCTGTCGCCCGTCCCGCAACGCGCCCGGCGACGTTCGTCCTGACCGCTGCGATCCTCGGCTTCGTCCCACTCGGCCTGGTCTTCGGCAATCGCTTGTGGGTGCACCACTTCGCCCCTCTGGCGGCGCTGATTCCCGCGGTCGGTGCCGTGGGTCTTCTCGCTCTTTGGAAGGCGGGCGGCGCCTGGCGCCCTGTGGGGCTGTTTGTCGCCGCGCTGCTCGTCCTTGCAAACCTTGCGGGCTGGCATGATGGGATGCGGCGCTTGGCTGCGACGGGAGGCAAGGGACTGTTTTCAGACGCAATTTCCCGCTTCGCGCAGGAAATGTCCGTCCAGCGGCCGGCGCCGCAGGTGGTGGCGGCCGATTGGGGCATCTTCATGCCTGTCGCCATGATCGGCGGTGGCCGAGTCCCCGTCTGGACCGAGTTCAATCCGAATGCGATCCGTCGGCGGCTCTGCCAGGGCAGGGATGTCGCCCTCGCCTTCCTTCCCGCGCGGGGTGAGGACCGCGTGGCGCGGTGGGAGGTCGAGTTGGGTTGGACCCCGCCACGCCGAACGGATTACGCAGAGCGGGACGGGACGCCCAATCTTGGGGTGTTGTTCTGGACCGCGGCTGACAGGCCGCCCAACGCTTGCTGAAGCCCGGCGCATCTGGCGCCATGAAGGCACCTGCCGCTTCTCCCTCGCGCGGCAAGGAGCGCGCAGGGCAGGTGCTCGTGTTGCGATCAGGCGACAGCGCCGACATGTCCCAGATCGCCCGCTGACCAACGCCGAGGTAGGCTAGACTTGGTCTCCATCAAGCCGGTACGAGCCTAAGGCATCAACCCTTGGGTTTTCGCTGCGGCTGTTTCCAGGCGGCAGGCCTGCTACAGCCCGCTATTGAATTGTTGTTCTACTGACTTCTTGCCATCGCTCATGAATTTCCGGTTGGAGATAAGTGTGTCCAAAGCCTCCTCTTCGACGCCGCGCTTTCTGAGGCGACAAGCGGGCCGTGTCCGCAAGCTCGCCTATTGGACCGTGACAGGGCAGTTGTTCCGGCAGCTGCGCGACCGGCGCGAGTTCATCCAGGCGCGGCTGGACTATCTGCTGGAGAGGGTGCGCATCAGGAGCCGCGTCAGCGCCAATCTGCGCCCCACGCTCGGCCTGCCGCCCGCCCTGCCGACGCCCGACCCCTCCGCCCTTGTGCTCCCCACCTCGGACGCGCCGGTGCTGACGATCATCATCCCGACCTATGGCCAGGTCGATTATACCCTGCGATGCCTCGCTTCCATCGCAGCCCACCCCCCCAGCATCGCCTTCGAGGTCCTGGTGGTTGATGACGCCTCGGGCGATCCACGCGTGGCGGAGCTGCGTGGCGTCCGGGGACTGCGTCTCACGGAGCGCGCCGCAAACCTGGGCTTCCTGCTCTCCTGCAACGACGCCGCGAAGGAAGCGCGCGGGGCATACCTGTTCCTTCTCAACAACGATACCGAAGTGATGCCGGGCGCGCTCGACGCTCTCCATGAGACCTTCGTCGCCCATCCCGAAGCGGGTCTCGTCGGCGCGCGGCTGCTCTATCCGGATGGCTGGCAGCAGGAGGCGGGCGGCATCGTCTGGAATGACGGCACCGCCTGGAACCACGGCAACCGGGCAGACCCGCGCAGGCCAGCCTATAATTACCTTCGCGATGCCGACTACATCTCCGGCGCGGCCATCATGCTGCCCTCGCCCCTCTGGCGGGAACTCGGCGGGTTCGATCCGCACTACATGCCGGCCTATTGCGAAGACACGGACCTCGCCTTTCGAGTGCGAGCGGCCGGCCGGCGCGTGCTCTACCAGCCCCGGGCCATCGTGATCCACCATGAGGGCATCTCCCACGGCACGGACGTCAAGGCGGGGGTGAAGGCCTACCAGATCGCCAACTTCGAGAAGCTTCGGGAGCGCTGGGGCGCAACGCTGCGGGCCGAACATCTTCCGCATGGCACCAGGGTCATGCGGGCGGCCGACCGGGCGCTGAATCGCAAGATCGCGCTCGTCATCGACAACAATGTGCCGGAGCCGGATCGCGACGCGGGTTCCCGCTGCATGGTGGGTGTGATCGACGCCCTTCTGGCGCGGGGACGGGTCGTCAAGTTCTGGCCCCTGAACGGCTGGAAGACGCCCGGCTACAGCGAGGCGCTTCAGGAGCGTGGCGTCGAAGTGCTGTACGGCCCGTGGTCGGGACGCTTCGCCGACTGGATGAAGGCGAATGGCGCCGAGATCGACGAGATCCTCGTCTCCCGCCCGCATGTCGCGACGGCGACCTTCCCTGAGATCCGGGCCCATAGCCGTGCCCCGATCATCTTCTACGGCCATGACCTGCACCATGCCCGCCTCCAGCGCGAGGCGGCGTTGCTGGACTCCGCCGCGCTGCGGGCCGAGGCCGCCAGCGCGCTGGCCGAGGAAACCGCCGCCTGGCATGCGGCCGACCTCAGCCTCTATCTCTCGGAGGAGGAAGCGACGGCCGTCCGCGCCATCGCGCCCGAGGTGCCGGTCGGCGCCATCACCCCCTATGCCTTGCCGCCGCTGGCGCCCGAGATGCCGCGCCCCGAGCGGCGCAGCGGCCTGCTCTTCGTCGCGGGCTTCGGCCATCCGCCCAACGAGGATGCGGCCTGCTGGTTCGTGGCCGAAATCCTGCCCCTTCTCCGCGCGGCCCATCCCGAAGTGACGCTGACCCTGGCCGGCTCCAAGCCCACCGAGAGGGTCCGCGCCCTGGCGGGCCCGGGCATCGAGGTCACGGGCTACATCTCCGATGAGGAACTCGCGCGGCGCTATGCCCAGGCGCGTGTCGTCGTCTGCCCGCTGAGATTCGGCGCGGGCGTGAAGCTGAAGGTGGTCGAGGCGCTGCATGGCGGCGTGCCATTGGTGACGACGCCCGTGGGCGCACAGGGGCTTGAGGACGTCGAGGCGGCCTGCGCCGTGGCGGAGGACCCCCGCGACTTCGCCGGGCATGTGCTCCGCCTGATGACGGATGACGCCGCCTGGACCGCCCAGGCCACCCGCCAGCGTGATTATGCGGGGAACCGCTTCTCCGCCGCCGCGGTCGAGCAGCGGCTTGAATCCGCCTTTGCGGAGGCCGCCGCGCATGCGGCCGCGCGGATCAGCGCAACCGTGCGAGCGCGACCCAAACGCTGAGCAGGATCTGCCCACCCCGCGCGTGATGGGCGAGGCCAGAGCGCCGCAGCGCCGCGAGGCGGCGCAGCGGCGAGGCGGCCCGCAGGCCTTCCGCCTCCCGCAGGACGGCACGGGCCTCTTCCGTCAGCGGCAGCGCCGGCAGCGTCGCCATGAACCGGGCCAGGGGCAGGTAGAAGCTTGACGGACCACGGCCGAGCATGCGGCGCGCCCGGGCGATCAAGGCCGCCCCCCCGCCCACCAGGTTGCCCGCATGCTGCCGGTAGAGCAGGCCCGGTTCGGGATCGAAGACCAGCCGGCCGCCGCAGCCCGTCACGGCCAGCGCGCACCACCAGTCATGCAGCCCCCCCTCGGGCATGGGCGCGGCAAGGGCCCATCGGCGGCCGCGTGCGGTCATCACCATGGTGCAGCCCGCCGCCACATTATGCGCCAGCAGCGTGGCAAAGACCGGCGGGCGCGAGGGCATGGCCGAAACGCCGATCGGGCGCAGTTCCGGCGTGACGAGCATGAGGCGTGCGCAGCTGAGGTCCGCGCTGTCCAGCTGGGCCACGCCGCGCGCGAGCTTGTCGGGCAGCCAGACGTCGTCCTGGTCCATGAAGGCGTGGAAGGGCGCTTCGGGCGCGGCGGCCAGCAGGCGCATGAAGGAGGCACCCGCGCCCAGCCGCCCGTCGGACGCCAGGGCTGCCACCCGGCCCGGATGGCGCGCGGCGAAGGCGTCGAGCGTGGCGAGGGTCGCGTCCGTCGAGCCATCATCCCGGTAGAGCAGGGACCAGTCGACGCCCCGCTGCGCGGCGAGGCTTTCCAACTGCTCCGACAGGTATGCCGCGCCATTGTAGCAGGCGAGCAGAACCTGCACCCGGGGGAACAAGCTAGCCCGCCATCAGCACGCGCAGCACGCGCTCCAGCCCATCCTGCCAGGGCGGCAGGGTGACGCCGAAGGTGGCGGCGAGCTTGCCGCCCTCCATGCGCCCATCGGCCGGGCGCGTGGCCTTCACCGGATATTCGTGGGTGGCGATTGGCAGGACGCGCGGCTGCGCGATGGGCAACACGCGCGGCTGCGGCCCGCCTAAGCGGGCGGCGCCAGCGAAGATCGCCTCGGCGAAGCCGTGCCAATGGGTGGATTGCTCGGCCCGCGCGTGGAAGACGCCGCGATAGCCCGCTTGCCAGCCGGTGTCGCGGATGCGGGCCAGCACGCCAGCGATGGCGTCGGCCAGGTCGGGCGCGGCGGTCGGGTGGCCATATTGGTCCGCGACCACGCGCAATTCCGGGCGCGTGGCGCCAACGGCCAGCATGGTGCGCACGAAATTCTTGCCGACCGGGCTGAACACCCAGGCGGTGCGCAGGATGCTCGTCATCGGGTTGCCGGCCAGCGCCGCCCATTCGCCCGCGAGCTTGGTGCGGCCATAGGCGCCGAGCGGGTTGGGCAGGTCGCTCTCGAGATAGGGCGCGCCCTTCAGGCCGTCATACACATAGTCGGTGCTGATCTGGATCAGCGGGATCTCCGCCTCGGCGCAGAGCTTCGCCAGCAGGGCCGGGCCCAGCGCGTTGGCGCGGAAGGCGCCCGCCTCGTCATCCTCGGCCGCATCCACCGCGGTCCAGGCGGCGCAATTCACCACCGCCTCGGGCCGCAGCGCGGCGAAGGCCGCGATCACCGTCGCGGGCTTGTCGAATTCAAAATCGGGCTGGCCGACCAGATGCGCCTCGAAGCCCCGGGCGGGCAGGCTGTCGGCGAGACCGGTGGCGAGTTGCCCGCCCTGGCCGGTGACGAGGACGCGCCGCATCAGAGGGAGCCGGCCGGGAAGGGGGGCGGCAGATCGGCCAGGCGCGGCGCCTTGCGGTCCTTGTCGGAGAGGATCAGGCCGCCGGGCGGGACGGGCCAGGCGATGCCGAGCGCGGGGTCATCCCAGGCGATGCCCGCATCGGTGGCCGGGTCGTATTCGGCGTCGACCTTGTAGAGCACCTCGGTGTCCGGTTCGAGCGTCATGAAGCCATGGGCGAAGCCGCGCGGCACCCAGAGCTGCTGCCAGTTCTCGGCCGAAAGCTCGCAGGCGACGTGCTGCCCGTAGGTCGGGCTGCCCGCGCGAATATCCACCGCCACGTCGAGGATGCGCCCGCGCACCACGCGCACCAGCTTCCCCTGCGCGGTTGGCGGCCGCTGGAAATGCAGCCCGCGCAGCACGCCCACCTCGCGCGAGAGGGAGTGGTTGTCCTGCACGAAATCCACCGTGAAGCCTTGCGCGGCGAGCGCGCTGCGCTTCCAGACCTCGCTGAAGAAGCCACGCGCATCGCCGAAGCGCCTGGGCTCGATCAGCAGGACATCCGGGATGGATTGCGGGGTGATCTTCATGCGTGGTGCCCTTGGGCCAGCTGCACGAGATATTGCCCATAGGCCGTCTTGCCGAGCGACCTGCCACGCGCGCCCAACTCCTCGGCCGTCAGGAAGCCCCTGCGGAAGCCGATCTCCTCGGGGCAGCCGACGACGAGGCCCTGGCGCTCCTGCACCGTCTGCACGAAGGTCGCGGCCTGCAACAGGCTGGCCGGCGTCCCGGCATCGAGCCAGGCGCAGCCGCGCCCCAGCTGCTCGCAGGAGAGATCGCCCGACTGCATGTAGAGCAGGTTGAGATCGGTGATCTCGAGTTCGCCGCGGGGCGAGGGCTTCACGCGCTTCGCCATTTCCACGACGCGCTTGTCGTAGAAATAGACGCCGATGACCGCCCAGTCGGATTTGGGCTGGCTCGGCTTTTCCTCGATGGAGATCACGCGGCCGGCGCTGTCGAATTCGGCGACGCCATAGCGCTCCGGGTCGGCCACGCGGTAGCCGAAGACGGTGGCGCCACCCGCCTCCGCACGGCCCTTCGCCGCCCCGAGCCGCACGGAGAGGCCTTCGCCGTATATGATGTTGTCACCGAGGGCGAGCGCGCAGGCTTCGCCGCCGATGAAGCTCTCGCCGATCAGGAAAGCCTGGGCGAGACCGTCGGGCGAGGGCTGTTCGGCGTAGCTCAGCCGCACGCCGAAGGCGCTGCCATCGCCCAGCAGGCGCTGGAAGGAGGGCAGGTCCTGCGGGGTCGAGATGACCAGGATGTCCCGGATGCCGGCGAGCATGAGCGTGCCGAGCGGATAATAGACCATCGGCTTGTCATAGACCGGCAGCAATTGCTTGGACGCCGCCAGCGTCATCGGATGCAGTCGCGTGCCCGACCCGCCGGCGAGGATGATGCCCTTCATGTTCTCATGCCCTCAGACGCCGGGCGCGCGCTCCGCGCGCTTGGCTTCGCCGCGCGAGGCGTGCGCGGGTTGTGGTGGTCGGTTTGGCGGCGCCGGCCGCGGTGCGGCCGGATCCATCGGGGGGGGCGCCTCGTGTTGCCAGGTCGCTCAAGACTTCACGCCACCCAGGCGCTGGCCGGCATAGGCCTTCTCGCGGATCGGCCGCCACCAGGCCTCGTGATCCAGGTACCAGCGGATCGTCTGCTCAAGCCCGGTTTCGAAGTCGAAGCGCGGCTTCCAGCCCAGCGCTGCCTCGGCGCCGGAGGGGTCCATGGCGTAGCGGAAATCATGGCCCGGCCGGTCGCGCACGAAGGTGATCAGTCGCTCGCGCGGGCCCACGCCATCGGGTCGCAGCCGGTCGAGCGTGGCGCAGATGGCCTTCACCACCTCCAGATTCGTGCGCTCCTGGCGGGGGCCGATGCAGTAGGTCTCGCCCGGCTTCCCTCGCATCAGCGCCAGCACCAGCGCCTCGGCATGATCCTCGACATGCAGCCAGTCACGGATGTTGGTGCCCTCGCCGTAGACGGGAAGCGGCTTGCCCTCCAGCGCGTTCAGCGTGACCAGCGGGATCAGCTTCTCCGGGAATTGCCAGGGGCCGTAATTGTTCGTGGTGTTCGAGACGAAGGCCGGGAAGCCATAGGTGTGGTTCCAGGCCCGCACCAGATGGTCGGACGCCGCCTTGCTGGCCGAGTAGGGGCTGCGCGGGTCGTAGGGCGTCTCGGGCGTGAAGGGCGGGTCGCCCGGATAGAGCGAGCCGAAGACCTCGTCGGTCGAGACATGATGGAAGCGGAATTCGGCGCGGGCCGCGCCCTCCAGCGTGTTCCAGTATTCGCGCGCGGCCTCCAGCAGCACCTGGGTGCCGACCACGTTGGTGCGGATGAACTCGGCCGGGCCGTCGATCGAACGGTCCACGTGGCTCTCGGCGGCCAGGTGCATCACGGCGCTGGGCCGATGCGTGGCGAAAGCCGAGCGCATCGCCTCTACGTCGCAGATATCCGCCTGGATGTGCAGGTGCCGTGGATGGCTCGCGTGCATGCCCAGCGAAGCCGGGCTCGCGGCGTAGGTCATCTTGTCGATGTTGACCACCGCGTGGTCGGTGCTGCCCAGGAGATGCCGCACCACGGCCGAGCCGATGAAGCCGAAGCCGCCTGTGATGAGAAGTGTCAAGAAGCCTCCGCGCGGGGAGCCGCCAGGGATCGAGGCGGCGGATAGAGTGGAAAACCTGTCAGGTCAAGAAACGGCGCCATCCCCCTGCGCCCGGGTGACCTGTCGTTCAAGCATCGGAAACCGGACCATGACCCCGACATCGCGCCTGGGCGTTGCGTCGAACATCAGTGCGTCATTCACCCAATGGTGCTGCACGTGGTCCATTTGCGTGCCGGAGGCGATGGCGGGGGTGATGCTGTACTTGCCGGCCGCCAGATCCGGCAAGACGAAGCGGAAGCTTGCCAGCATCACCGTATCGGCGGGGACGTCGCAGATCGGCATGGCGCCGGGTTCGTAAGTGTTCTCGCCGAAGAGGGGCTGCCCGAGGCGGTCCTTGACCACGAAGCCGGCGATGGCGCCCAGGATCTCCACCTGCGCCTTGAAGCGTATGGTCAGGACCACCTCCGTGCCGCCCATCGCGCAGGAAATCGGCCGACCGTGCGTGTCCGTGAAGCCGATGTCGGTGATCCGTACGAGGCCGGAGCCGTAGCTCGTGCCCCGCTCGACCACCGGGATCATGCCGGGCTCGGAGGGGGGCGCCTCGGTCAGCGCCGCTTCAGGAGCCGGTCCAGCGGACGCTGCCCCGAGCTCCGGCGCGATACGGACCGCCTCCTCGCTCATCCCCATCGCCGCCGCGGCGACGAAGGCGCCATAGGCATCGGAAACGGCCTTGGCCGACCCCTGCATGCGGACCCGGCCCCGATCGAGCCAGATCGCGCGTGTGCAAAGATTGACGATGGTGCCCGGGTCATGCCCGCAGAACAGCACGGTGCCGCGGGCCTGGAAGTCGCGCAGCCACCGCAGGCATTTCTGCTGGAAATAGGCATCGCCCACGGCCAGCGCCTCGTCGATGATCAGCACGTCGGCGTCCACATGCGCGATCACGGCGAAGGCGAGGCGCATCGCCATGCCCGAGGAATAGCTCTTGACCGGCTGATCGATGAAGTCGCCGATATCGGCGAAATCCAGGATCGCCTCCAGCCGATCATCGGTCTCCTGCTTGGTGAGGCCGTGGATTCCCGCGTTGAGATACACGTTCTCCCGCCCGGTGAATTCGGGGTTGAAGCCCGAACCCAGCTCCAGCAGCGCGGCCACCCGTCCGGCCACCGTCACCTGGCCCTGGGTGGGCGTCAGCGTGCCGCATACCAGCTGCAGCAAGGTGGACTTGCCGGAGCCGTTGCGGCCGATGATGCCGACCGTCTCCCCCTTGGCCACCTCGAAGGACAGCGCGCGCAGCGCCCAGAACTCGGAGAAATACCGGCGCGGAGCCGGTGCGCGGCCGAGGGCGCGGAACAGTGGGGCAAAAAGTCGGAACAGGCGCGGCACCACCGCCTGGCGCAGGCGGTCGGCTGGCTGCTGGTAGATCAGATAGGCCTTGGACAGCCCCTCGACGCGGATCGCGACCTCAGAGGACATCGGCAAAGCCCGGACGCAGCCGCTGGAACATCCAGAATGCCAGCGCCAGCGAGAGCAGGGCGCAGGCGGTGTAGATGGCAAGGCTCAGGACATCGGGCAGCCCGCCAAAGACGATGACCGTGCGGGACTGCTCGACGATGGAGGTGAGAAGCGGCGTCACGACCAGCGGCCAGAAAATGATCGTCCAGTGCAGGACGCCCTTGAGCGCCGCCTGCCCCAGCACGACGATGCAGATGGTGACAAAGGCGCTGATCACCGAACTCAGGACCGCGATGACAGGCAGGATCTCGATCGGGAAGACCACCTTCGTCACGTAGCTCGACTGCGTGAGGATCAGGGTGGGTGCCCGGCCCATGGCTTCGGCGAAGATGCTGTGCACCGCGAAGCCCGCCAGCAGCAGGATCGCGAAATCGAAGGGGCCGCCCTGCGTGCCGCCCCAGCGGGTCTGGAACACCGCGCTGAAGACGAAGGTGAACACCGCGGCCGTGAGCAGCGGCGTGAGCAGCATCCAGCCCAGGCCCAGCATGCTGCCCCGGAATCGCTGGGCGATTTCGCGCTTGGCCAGACGAAGAATCAGCTGGCGATGGGCGAAGACCGAGCGGAGGAAATTCCGCAAGGTCACGGGTTGGCGGCGCATCTCTGGATGAGGCCCTGGCTTGGGAAAGGCGCTGTAGACGTGAGGCTCGCGCAGCGTCAAGCGCGGGCAGGGATCTGGCGGCGTGGCGCGCGCGGCGCACCACGCCCCTGACCGGCTCCGTGCGCCAATTGCGGCCCTGCCGAACGGCGCGCTAGATGCTGCCCATGATCTGGCCCTTCCGCCGCCGCAAGCCGGCAACCCCCGACGCCCTGCTCCAATCGGACCCGGCGAACGAGCTCTACCGGCTCTTCCTGGAGCGCGGCGCCCGCGCCCACAAGACGGCGAAGTGGCACCACTACTTCGACATCTACGACGCCTTCCTCGCGCGCTATCGCGGGCAATCGCCCACGCTGCTCGAGATCGGCGTGGATGAGTGCGGCTCGCTCGAAATCTGGCGCGAATGGCTGGGCCCGGGGGCGCGCATCTTCGGGATGGACATCAACCCGAAATCGGCCGAGCTGGCGCCGCCCGGCACCAAGGTCTTCATCGGCGACCAGGCCGACCCTGGCTTCCTGCGCCAGGTGCTGGCCGAGATCGGGACACCCGACATCGTGGTGGATGATGGCGGCCACACCAGCAACCAGCAGATCAACAGCTTCGAGGTCTTCTACCCCGCCATGGCGCCCGACGGCGTCTACATGGTCGAGGACACGCACACGGCACTCTGGGGCGGCGAGTGGGATGACCGGCCCGGGATGACCTTCCTCGACTACGCGGCGGAGCGCGTGAAGGACCTGCACGCCTGGAGCGGCATCCACGCCAATTTCCGCCGCTACCACACCCATCCGGCCGAGCGGGTGGGCGCCGAGGCCGAGGTGCCGGAATTCACCCGCACCACGCGCGCCATCTCCTTTTACGACAGCATCGTGGCCTTCGAGCGCGGTCCGCGCCGTGAACCCTGGCAGGAGCGGCGGTAGCCGGGTCTACCGCGCCTTCACCACATCCATGATGGCGCGCAGCACGGCCGGCACGCCCTCGCCCGTCGCACCGGCGGCCAGCATGACCGGCCGGCCCGTCGCGCGCTCCAGCGCCTTCACGCGGGAGGTGCGGGCCTGCGGCGTCATCGCGTCGAGCTTGTTCAGCACGACGATCTCGGGCTTCTCCGCGAGGCCGCCGCCATATTCCTCCAGCTCATTGCGGACCAGCCGCCAGGCGCCGGCGGGGTCGGCCTGGCTGCCATCGATCAGGTGCAGCAGCACCCGGCAGCGCTCCACATGGCCGAGGAAGCGCGTGCCGAGACCGGCACCCTCGCTCGCCCCCTCGATCAGGCCGGGGATGTCGGCCAGGACGAATTCCTCGGTCGCGTTCAGCCGCACCACGCCCAGCTGCGGATGCAGGGTGGTGAAGGGGTAGTCGGCGATCTTCGGGCGTGCCGCACTGGCGGCCGCGAGGAAGGTGGACTTGCCGGCATTGGGCAGGCCGACCAGGCCCGCATCGGCGATGAGCTTGAGGCGCAGCCAGACCCATTTCTCCTCGCCCGGCCAGCCCGGATCGGCCCGGCGCGGCGCGCGGTTGGTGCTGCTCTTGTAGTTCGCATTGCCGAAGCCGCCATCGCCGCCCTTGGCCAGCAGCACGCGCTTGCCCACCACGTCGAGATCGACGAGCACGGTCTCGCGATCCTCGTCCATGATCTGCGTGCCGACCGGCACCTTCAGCGTGACATCGGCGGCGGCGGCCCCGGTGCGGTCGCTGCCCGCGCCATTGCCGCCCTTGCGGGCCTTGAAATGCTGGGCGGAGCGGTAGGCGATCAGGGTGTTCAGCCCCTCCACCGCCCCGACATAGACATGGCCGCCCCGGCCGCCATTGCCGCCATCGGGGCCGCCATATTCGATGAAGCGCTCACGCCGGAAGGCGATGACGCCGTCACCGCCATCGCCCGATTTGATGAACACCTTGGCTTCGTCAAGAAATTTCATAGTTGTGCCGCCGTGAAAGTAGCCGCGACGCCAACCCTACTTGCACGGCGGCAAGGGGGGGCAGGGCCCCCCCTATACCCCCCCTTTTTCGGGGGTGGGCGGGGGTGGGGAGGGTCGCTCCAAAACAAAAACGGGGGCCACGAGGGCCCCCGCTGGTCACGCCATCGAGGGCGTCAATTCACTCGGCCGCGAGCTTGATCGGCTCGACCGAGACATGGACGCGGTCCTCGGCCTTGCGTAGAAACTTCACATGCCCCTCGACCAGCGAGAAGAGGGTGTGGTCGCGGCCCACGCCGACATTGGTGCCCGGCTTCATCTTGGTGCCGCGCTGCTTGACGATGATGTTGCCGGCCAGCACGTGCTCGCCGCCGAACTTCTTCACGCCAAGCCGCTGACCGGGACTGTCACGCCCGTTGCGCGAGGAGCCGCCTGCTTTTTTGTGTGCCATCTGTCTTGCTCCTTCTTACGCCGCGATGGTGGCGATGCGCAGGACCGTCTGTTCCTGGCGATGACCGCGCTTGCGGCGGCTGTTCTTGCGGCGGCGCTTCTTCAGGATCAGCACCTTGTCGCCGCGATTCTGGTCCACCACGGTGGCGGTGACCGTCGCACCCGGGACGGTCGGCGCGCCGAGCTGCAGGCCGGCGTCGTTGCTCACGGCCAGCACCTCATGGAAGGTGATGGTGGCGCCGGGCTCAGCCTCCAGGCGCTCGACGATGACGACCGCATTCGGCGTCACCCGGTATTGTTTTCCGCCAGTGCGGATCACTGCGAAGCTCATCACACGCGCCCTTCGGGCGGCCGCGCGTGGCGACGCTGCCCGTGATACTGAATGGTTATGGCCGCTGTCCGAAAGCACCGCAGGGGCGCCCCATGAACGACCACGGGCGACACGCATGCGCCGCCCGGGAGGGGAGCGTGTAGGGGAGGGCGGGGCCGCGCGTCAAGTCGCAACCGGCGCCCTCCGGCAGCTTTGGGGGTGACAATCTCCGCCAGGATGGCAGCCTCCCGTCCAACAGGAGGAACCCGCCCATGTCCCGAATCCGTCGCGTCACCAGCCCCGCCGTGCCCGAGCCGCCGCCCGGCCTCTGGTCCAATTGCCGCGTGGTGGACGGCATCGCCTATCTTTCCGGCTTCACGGCCCGCGACCAGGCCCTGCGCGCCCCCGAAGGCACCGCCATGGAGGCCCAGGCGCGCATCATCTTCGGCAAGATGCAGGCGCTGCTGGAGGCCGCCGGTGGCTGCATGGCCGATATGGTGAAATTGACGATCTTCGTGACCGACATCGCCCAGCGCGAGGCCGTCTGGAAGGCCCGGCGCGAGTTCTTCACGGGCGATTTCCCGGCCTGCTCCCTCGTCGAGGTCGCGGCCCTGGCCGAGCCCAGCATCCTCGTCGAGATCGAGGGCGTGGCCCATCTGGGCGCCAGCCGGGGCTGAGGTCACTCCGCCGGTGCGAAGGGGTTGGTGAGCGTCCCGATGCCCGCGATGGTCACCGCCACCTCCATCCCCGGCCGCATCGGCAGCGCACCCACCGAGGTGCCGCAGGCGATCACGTCGCCCGGCTCCAGTGTCATCTCGCGCGACAGCAGGGAGATGATGCGGGACGGCGGGATGATCATGTCCGCGCAAGCGTAGTCCTGCCGGACGCGGCCATTCAGCGCCACCTGCACGCGCAATTCCCGCCAATCCAGCCCCTGGGCGATGCAGGGGCCGATCGGCCCGAATCCGTCCGGCGACTTCGCCCGCGCCCATTGCGGGAAGGAGGGGTCGGCGGTGAGGATGTCGAGCGCGGTCACATCGTTCACGCAGGTCAGGCCGAAGATCGCGGCCCCGGCCTCGGCTTCATCGGCCCGGCTCACGCGCCGGGCGATGACCAGGCCCAGCTCGCCCTCATACAGCGTCTTGCCCGCGTAATCGGCGGGCGGGCGGATCGCCTCGGCGGGGCCGATCACGCTGCCGGGCGACTTCAGGAACCAGAGCGGCGTCTCGGGGATGGCGTTGCCCTGCTTGGCGGCCAGCTCGTGGTAATTGTTCCAAAGCCCCACGAAGCGCAGCGGCCGGGTGGGCGCCAGCAGCGTGACGGAAGCCGCCGGCACGGCGGCACCAGCGGGCGCATTCGCGCCGAACATGTCGCCCGCATGGGGGGTGATGGCCTCGCCTTCCAAAGTGCCGAAGCCTTCCGCGCCACCGGCCGTGCGGAAGCGGACCCAATGCTTGACCATGCTCAGACCTTTCGCGCCGCCATCAGGTAGTTCACGCCCGTATCGCGGGCGATGCGGAAGCCGGTGGTGAGGCTCGGCACCATGCCGGCCGCGTCGGTGACGGCCAGGCCCGCGCCGCGCAGCAGCGCCCCCAGCTCATCCGGCGTCACGAATTGCTTCCAGTCATGCGTGCCGCGCGGCAGCCAGCGCAGGATCTGCTCGGCGCCCAGGATCGCGAAGAGGTAGGAACGGCGGGTGCGGTTCAATGTCGAGAGGAAAATCTGCCCGCCCGGCCGCGCCAGCCGCGCGAGCGAGGCGCAGAAGCCCGCGCGCTCGGCCGGCGGGACATGCTCGATCACTTCCAGCGAGATCACGGCGTCGAACCCGCCCGCCTCGAATTGTTCCGGCGTGCCGTCCCGGTAATCGACCGTGACGCCCTGGGCCGCGGCATGCGCGCGGGCGGCCTCCAGCGCCGCCCCGGCGGCGTCAATGCCAGTGACGATGGCGCCCCGCCGGGCCAGCCATTCCGAGGCGAGGCCCGCGCCGCAGCCCACATCCAGGATACGCAGCCCTTCCAGCGGGCCGAGCCGCTCCGCGATCCAGCCCATCCGGACGGGATTCATGGCGTGCAACGGGGCCATGGGCCCGGTCGGCTTCCACCAATCCTGGGCCAGGGCGTCGAACTTCGCCACTTCGTTGAGGTCTGCGCTACCGGACCGGCTTCCCATTGGCCTGTTTTCCTCTGGCATGTTGCCCATCCGCGTCATGGAAGGTATCTGACCCGCCCTCAGGCCCACCGCAAGGCCTGCCCCCGTCCGAGAGGCAGGCCAGGAACTCGCATGTCCCGTATCGTGATGAAGTTCGGCGGCACCTCCGTCGCCGATCTCGACCGCATCCGCAATGTCGCCGCCCGCGTGAAGCGCGAGGTGGATGCCGGCCATCAGGTGGCCGTCGTCGTCTCCGCCATGTCGGGCACCACCAACCAGCTGGTGAAATGGTGCCAGGACCTCTCGCCCCTGCATGACGCCCGCGAATATGACACCGTGGTCGCGACGGGTGAGCAGGTAACCATCGGCCTCACCGCCATCGCGCTTCAGGCCATCGGCGTGGAGGCGCGCTCCTGGCAGGGCTGGCAGGTGCCGATCATCACCGACAATGCCCATGGCAAGGCCCGCGTGGACCGCATCGAGGGCGAGGAACTGATCCGCCGGATGGAGCAGGGCCAGGTCCCCGTCGTCGCGGGCTTTCAGGGGCTGGAGCCCGGCCGCAATCGCGTCACCACGCTGGGCCGCGGTGGCTCGGACCTTTCCGCCGTGGCGCTGGCCGCCGCACTCAAGGCCGATCGCTGCGACATCTACACGGATGTGGACGGCATCTACACGACCGACCCGCGCATCGTGCCGCGCGCGAAGAAGCTCGATCGCATTTCCTATGAGGAGATGCTGGAATTGGCGTCGGTGGGCGCCAAGGTGCTGCAGACCCGCTCGGTCGAACTCGCCATGAAGGCGCGGGTGCGCGTGCAGGTGCTTTCCAGTTTTGAAGACAAGCCAGGCTCCCTGGTCGTGGATGAGGACGAGATCATGGAGAAGCCGATCGTTTCCGGCATTGCCTATTCGCGCGATGAGGCGAAGGTCACGCTGCGCCGCGTGCCCGACCGCCCGGGTGTGGCCGCCCGCGTCTTTGGCCCGCTCTCGGCCGCCAATGTGAATGTGGACATGATCGTCCAGAACATCGGCGCCGATGGCGGCACGGACATGACCTTCACGGTGGGTCGTTCCGACCTGCCGCGCGCCACCGACATCCTGGAAAAGGCCAAGGCCGAGCTGGGCTATGAGGCGCTGGTGGCCGACCCCGACGTGGCCAAGATCAGCGTCGTCGGCATCGGCATGCGGACGCATGCGGGTGTGGCGTCGACCATGTTCAAGACGCTGGCCGACAAGGGCATCAACATCCAGGTGATCTCGACCTCCGAGATCAAGGTGAGCGTGCTGGTCGCGGCCGACTACACGGAGCTGGCGGTGCGCGCGCTGCACACGGCCTATGGGTTGGACGCCGCATGAGCCCCGATCGCTGCAGGGCGCAAGGCGCCAGCCTGAGCACCGGAAGCGTGAATCGGAGGCCGGAATGATGGACGCGACGCCCGTCATCCCCCAGGCCGCCTTCGCCGAGGTGGATCGCCTGATGGCGCGCGGCGCCGCCTTCTTCGGCTCGCGCTACGCGCTGCTGGGCGGCGCCATGTCCTGGGTGAGCGAGCGCCACCTGGTGGCCGCTCTCTCCAATGCCGGGGCCTTCGGCGTGATCGCCTGCGGCGCGATGGAGCCGCACCACCTGGATGCCGAGATCGCCGGCACCAAGGCACTGACGACCAAGCCCTTCGGCGTGAACCTGATCACCATGCATCCACGCCTGGAGCAGTTGGTGGACACCTGCCTCGCGCATGGCGTCACGCATATCGTCTTCGCGGGCGGCATTCCGCCGGGCGCCGCCATCAAGCGCGCCAAGGAGGGCGGGGCCAAGATCATCTGCTTCGCGCCCGCGCTCGCCCTGGCCAAGAAGCTGATCCGCAGCGGCGCGGACGCGCTGGTGATCGAGGGCAGCGAGGCGGGCGGGCATATCGGCCCGGTCAGCCTCAATGTGCTGGCGCAGGAAATCCTGCCCCACATCACGGAAGTGCCGGTCTTCGTGGCCGGCGGCATCGGCCGGGGGGAGGCGATCCTCTCCTATCTGGAGATGGGCGCCGCCGGCGCGCAGCTGGGCACGCGCTTCGTCTGCGCGACCGAATGCGTGGCCCACCCCAATTTCAAGCGCGCCTTCATCCGCGGCAATGCGCGCGATGCGCTGCCCACCGTGCAGATCGACGAGCGCTTCCCCGTCATCCCCGTGCGCGCCCTGCAGAATGAGGGCACTAAGCGCTTCATGGAGCACCAGGCCATGGTGCTGAAGCGCTTCCAGGCGGGCGAGCTCGCCAAGGAGGAGGCCCAGCTCGACATCGAGCATTTCTGGGCCGGTGCGCTCCGCCGGGCCGTGGTGGATGGCGATGTGGAGCAGGGCTCGCTCATGGCCGGCCAATCGGTCGGCATGGTCACGCGCGAGCAGCCGGCCGTTGAAATCGTGGCGGAATTGATCGGCCAGGCCGCGGCGGCCGTGGCCGCGCGGCGCGGCCTCGCATGAAGTTTCGGCCCCGGCCGGGGAGGGGGCTTTGCGCGCCCGCCCGGATGGGGTTAACCATGCCCCCGTGTTCGACGACATGAAACGCTTCCGCCCCCAGGAGGCCCAGCCCGTGGATGCCGCCCGCCTCGGCGAGGAGCTGCGCGACGCGCGTCTCGCCCTTGGTCTCTCGATCGAGGATGTGGCGGCGGAGCTGCGCATCCGGCGCGTCTATCTGATCGCGCTCGAGGAAGGCCGCCTGAAGGACCTGCCCTCGCCAGCCTATGCCGTGGGCTTCGTGCGGAACTATGCCGGTGCGCTCGGCCTCGACCCGACCGAGATGGTCCGCCGCCTGCGCGATGCGGTGGCGACCGGCGTCCGCAAGACCGACCTCGTCTTCCCCGAGCCCGTCCCCGAGCGCGGCTTCCCGGCCGGCGTGCTGGTCCTGGCCGGCGCCGTCGTCGCGATCGGCGCCTATGTCGCCTGGTACAATTGGGGTGGTTCGGGCAATCGCACCGTGGATGCGGTGCCGCCGGTCCCCGCGCGGCTGGAGCCGGCCGCGCGCACGGGCGAGGCGCTGCGCCCGGCCACGCCGGCGCCCGCCACCGGCACGGCGCCCACCTCTGGGCCCACCTCAGGGCCCACCTCTGGGCCCAATGTGGTGACGGCCGGCCCCGCACCCACCACCGTCATCGTCCCGGCCCTCCCGGTGCCGACGCCCGTGCCAGTCCAGGTGCCCGCCCCGCCTGCGCCCCCCGCCGCAGCCGCACCGCCGGCCGACCAGTCGCGCATCACGCTGCGCGCCAGGGCCGAGATCTGGACCCAGGTGCGCGACACCCGCGCGAACCAGACGCTGATCTCCCGCAACCTCCGCCCCGGCGAGAGCTTCGTCGTGCCGAACCGCGAAGGGCTGCTGCTCTCGGTCGGCAATGCGGCGCTGCTGGAGGTGCTGGTGGATGGCCAGCTTTCCCCCGCCTTCGGCAATACGCCCGGCGTCCGCCGCGATGTGCCGCTGGTGCCGAACCAGCTGCGTCCGAGCCCGGCGCCAGCGCCTGCCCCGGCCAATGCGCCGGCTGGCCAGCGCCCCGCCGCAGCTGCGCCCGCCGCCGCCGTGCCGCCGCAGCCCGCGGCCCAGCCGCCGGCGCCCGCCCGGCTGAACCCGCCCCCGGCACCCACCCCGCCGCGCCAATAGCGCGCTTGGGCATTCCCGCGGCCGCGCTTATATTGCGCACCGAACGCCGTTTCCGAGGGAATGCATGAGCTACCGGCCTTATCAGCACATCGCGCGCCGCAAGTCGCGCCAGATCCGCGTGGGCAAGGTCCTGGTGGGGGGCGACGCCCCCATCAGCGTGCAGACCATGACGAACACGCTGACCTCGGACGCCGCCGCCACCATCGCGCAGATCCGCAAGTCCGAGCTGGCCGGCGTAGACATCGTCCGCGTCTCCTGCCCGGATGAGGAGAGCACCGCCGCCCTCGCTGAAATCGTGCGCGAGGTGAATGTGCCCATCGTGGCCGATATCCATTTCCACTACCGCCGCGCCATCGAGGCGGCGCAGGCGGGTGCGGCCTGCCTGCGCATCAACCCCGGCAATATCGGCTCGGCCGAGCGCGTGAAGGAAGTGGTGAAGGCGGCGCGCGACCATGGCTGCGCCATCCGGATCGGCGTGAATGCGGGCAGCCTCGAGAAGCACCTGCTGGAAAAATACGGCGAGCCCAACCCGGAGGCGCTGGTCGAAAGCGCGCTCTGGCATGCCGACCACCTGCTGCAGAACGATTTCCATGAGTTCAAGATCAGCGTGAAGGCGTCCGACGTCTTCCTGGCCGTCGCGGCGTATCAGCAGCTGGCCGAGGCCTGCGACCATCCGCTGCATATCGGCATCACGGAAGCCGGCGGCCGCCGCGCGGGCACGGTGAAATCGGCCATCGGCCTCGGTTCCCTGCTCTGGGCCGGCATCGGCGACACGGTCCGCGTCTCGTTGTCCGCGGAGCCGGAGGAGGAGGTCTCGGTCGGCTGGGAATTGCTGAAGTCGCTGCATCTGCGCCATCGCGGCGTGAAGGTGATCTCCTGTCCTTCCTGCGCGCGGCAGGGATTCGACGTGATCCGGACGGTGGAGAAGCTGGAGGAACGGCTGGCGCATATCGACCAGCCCATTTCGCTTTCCATCATCGGCTGCGTGGTGAACGGCCCGGGCGAGGCGCTGATGACCGATATCGGGCTCACCGGCGGCGGCGCGGGCACGCATATGGTCTATGGCGCCGGCAAGCAGAGCCACACGATCAAGACCGAGGAGATGGTGGAGCACATCGTCGAACTGGTCACCGCGAAGGCCGAGGCGATGAAGGCCGCCAAGGCGGCGGAGGCAGCGGCGGAGCAGGCGGCGGCGGAATAGACCCCCGACGGCGGGGCGCTTCCGCCCCGCCGTCCCCCGGCCCCTTGCCCCGCGCCGCGCGGCGCGACACAAACCGCCCCATGGCCAGTTCCCTTCAGCCCGTCCGCGGCACCCGTGACCTCATCGGCGAGGAGTTTCGGGCACATCACCACGTCATCGACACGGCGCGGCGCGTGACCAGCCTCTACGGCTTCGAGGAATGGGCGACCCCGATCTTCGAGGACACCCGCGTCTTCGCACGCTCCCTCGGCGACACCTCCGACGTCGTGACGAAGGAGATGTATTCCTTCACCGATCGCGGCGGGGATTCCGTGACGCTGCGGCCGGAGAACACGGCCGGTGTCTGCCGCGCCCTGGTCTCGAACGGCCTCACGCAATCGGGCCTGCCGCGCAAGGTGTTCTATGCCGGCCCGATGTTCCGCTACGAGCGCCCGCAGAAGGGCCGCTACCGCCAGTTCCACCAGATCGGCGCCGAGGTGCTGGGCGCGGCCGAACCCTTGGCGGATGCCGAGGTGATCGCCGCCGGC
>JAIYCD010000151.1 GCA_027488195.1 Acetobacteraceae bacterium
CGCCCGCGATGCCGGCGCCACGCTGGAGCGCGCCCGCATGCTCCGCCGCGCCGATCGCGACGCCGAGGCCGCCGCCGCCTGGGCCGCCGGCGCCGCCTCCCAGGCGGGCCTGCCGCCCGAAGCGCAGCGCGCGATCTGGACCGAGCGCCAGATCCTCGCGCGCAAGCTGATGCGCCTGGGCAACCCGACCGCCGCCTATCAGGTCGCTTCCCAGCACGGCCAGACGGTCGCGGGCGAGCCCCGGCAGGAGGCCGAGTTCCTGGCCGGCTTCATTGCGCTGCGCCAGCTGAACGAGCCCGCCCGCGCCATGCCCCATTTCCAGCGCCTGGCCGAGGGCAGCCGCAGCGCCATCACCCAGGCCCGCGCCGCCTATTGGCAGGGCCGCGCCGAGCCCGACCAGGCCCGCGCCCGCGCCCATTTCGAGCGCGCGGCCAGCTTCCCCGTCACCTTCTACGGCCAGATGGGCGCGCTGGCACTCGGCGAGGGCGGCGCGCAGATCTCGGCCCGCATCAACAACCTCGCCATCCCCCGCCCGACCGAGGCCGAGGCACGCGCCTTCATGAACCGTGAATTGCCGCGCCTGCTGCTGGTGCTGGCCGAACTGGGCGAGGCGCGGCGCGGCCGCATCTTCCTGCTGCGCCTGGAGGACACCGCACCCTCCAATGCCGAGCGCCTGCTGGTCGCCCGCCTCGCCACCGCACTCGGCCGGCCCGACCAGGCCGTCTGGGTGGCCCGGCGCGCCGGCGCTCATGGCGCGATGCTGGCCGAGGATGGCTGGCCCATGCCCTACGCCGCGCCCGAGAACAGCGCGGAGCCCGCCGTGGTCTTCGCCATCACCCGCCAGGAAAGCAATTTCGAGAGCGAGGCCGTCTCCACCGCCAATGCGCGCGGCCTGATGCAATTGCTGCCCGCCACCGCGCAATCCGTCGCGCGGCGCCTCAACATCGCGCACCAGCCCGGCTGGCTGACCAGCGACCCCACGCACAATATCCGCCTGGGCGCCGCCTATATCCAGGAGCGGCTGGACCGCTTCGGCGGCGTCATGCCCTTCGCCTTCGCCGGCTACAATGCGGGCAGCGGCCGGGTGGATGAGTGGCTCGCCACCTATGGCGACCCGCGCTCGGGCAATATCCGCATGCTGGACTGGATGGAGATGATCCCCTTCAGCGAGACACGCAATTACGTCCAGCGCGTGATCGAGAATGTCGCGGTCTATCGCGCGAAGGATCCGCGGGCGGCGGCGCTCGATCACCCCATGTCGCAGTGGACGCGTTGAGGGCCATCGCCTCCCTCGGCGGCGTCGGCTTCCTGAAGCCGGCACCCGGCACCTGGGGTTCGGCCGCCGTCCTGCCGCTGGCCTTTTTCCCGCCCTGGGTCGCGCTGCTGGCGGCCTGCCTCTTCACCGCCCTCGGCTATTGGGCGCTGACCCGCCTTCCCGAGGCCGAGGCCGATCCGGGCTGGGTCGTGGTGGATGAGGCGGCCGGGCAGTCGCTCGCACTCGCCGCCGCCACCGGCTGGGTGGGCGTGGTGCTGGCCTTCGCGCTGTTCCGCCTTTTCGACATCACCAAGCCCGGCCCCGTCGGCTGGGCCGATCGCCAAAAGGGCCCCTTCGGCGTCATGGCCGATGACGTGATCGCCGGCGCCATGGCAGCGTTGGTTATCCTCCTGCTCGCTCCTTTCGGAATCCGCTGATGCTGCCCGATGACACGCTGGACGACGCCGCCCGCCTCCTGGCCGCCCTGCAAGCCAAGGGCCTGACCATCGCGACGGCGGAGAGCTGCACGGGCGGGCTGATCGCCGCCGCCCTCACCGCCATCCCCGGCTCCTCCGCCAGCGTGGAGGCGGGCTTCATCACCTATTCCAACGCCGCCAAGACCGCGATGCTGGGCGTCGACCCGGCGCTGATCGAGCGGGTCGGCGCCGTCAGCGAGGAAGTGGCCCGCCGCATGGTCGAGGGCGCGCTGCGCGCGGCCGGCACGGACCTCGCCATCTCCTGCACCGGGGTCGCGGGGCCGGGCGGCGGCTCGCTGCTCAAGCCGGTCGGCCTGGTCTGGATGGGGGCGGGCCGGCGCGGCGGCTCCATCATCGCCGAAAGCCGCATCTTCCCGGGCGATCGCGCGGCCATCCGCGCGGCCACGGTGCGTCATTGCCTCGAGATGGCCCACTCGCTCCTGGCGTGAGGCCTGATATAAGGGCGAATGACAAGGACAGCGCGCCATGGCTGACGATGACGATGACGAGTGGGAGGTGCCCGAGGCCTTCCAGCCCGACCCCACGGAATTCGCGTTCGAGCTCGAATCACGCCTCGCCAGCGTCGTTGCGCTGAAGTCCCTCGTGCCGCCCGATGCGACCTCGGCCTCCGCCCTCGGCGTCGAGCGAGAGGGCTCCGGCGTCGTCATCGATTCGGGCGGCCTCGTGCTGACCATCGGCTACCTGATCACCGAGGCCGAGACGGTCTGGATCACCAACAATGAGGGCCGGGTGGTCGAAGGCACGCCGCTCGCCATGGATTTCGAGACGGGGTTCGGCCTGGTGCAGATGCTGGGCCGCATCCCCGGCCAGAAGGTGGCCGAGCTCGGCGATTCCGAGGTGATGCGCCATGGCGCACCGGGGGTGCTGGCGGCGGCCGGCGGCCTCAGCCATGCGCTCGCCTGCACCGTCGCCGCCCGGCAGCCCTTCGCGGGCTACTGGGAATACCTGCTGGACAACGCGATCTTCACCGCCCCCGCCCACCCGCATTGGGGCGGCGCCGGTCTCTTCGACGCCACGGGGCGGCTCGCCGGCATCGGCTCGCTCATCCTCCAGCAGGGGCAGCGGGGCGGCAAGCGACTCGACCTCAACATGGTGGTGCCGATCGGCGAATTGCTGCCCATCCTCGAGACGCTCCGCCGCACCGGGCATTCCGGCCGCCCCGCCCGCCCGTGGCTCGGCCTCTACGCCACCGAGGATGACGAGGAAGTGGGTGTCGGCTCGCTCGCCAAGGGCGGCCCGGCCGAGCGCGCCGGCGTGAAGCCGCGCGACCGCATCGTCGCGGTGGATGGCCGCAAGGTGAGTGACCTCGCCTCGCTCTGGACGGCGGTGCGCGCGGCCGGCCCCGCCGGGGCCGAGGTGCGGCTGACACTCGCGCGCGGCGCGCGGCAACTCGACCTCGCCATCACCAGCGCGGATCGGACGCGGCACCTCAAGGCGCCCCGGCTGCACTGAACTGCGCGCCCCGCAACCTTGGGCGCGGCCCTGCGTTGCGCGGGCGGCAACCAGGGGTTTTTTCTTCGCGCAGGGCGTATCGGCTGGGTTGGGACACCCTCCAGGGCTTCGTGGATGATGACGCGCTGACGCGCGCGGCCGCCATCGCCTGCTTCACCCTGTTTTCCCTGGGCCCCTCATCTTCCTCACCTCCGGCATCGCGAGCTTCATCTTCGGCGAGGCAGAGGTGCAGGCCGCCCTCGCTTCCCAGCGCCGCGGCCTGCTGGGCGGCGAGGCCGCATCCGCCGTGCAGGGCATGGCGGAGAGCGCACTCGGCCAGGTGCGGGGCGGCTGGGCGCTGGCCATCGGGCTCGCCACGCTCGTCGTCACCGCCTCGGGCGCCTTCGCGGCGCTGCCAGGCGCACTCAATGCCATCTGGAAGACCGAGGCGCCGATCATGGCCACGCATGGCAGCGTCATCGGGGCCTTCCTGCGCGCACGCGCGCTGAGTGTCGGCCTGGTCGGCACCACGGCCTTCCTGTTGCTGGCCTCGCTGATCGCGAGTGCCGCCATCACGGCGCTGGGCGAATGGCCCACGGCGGGGCGGCAGGCGGCGGCCTGGCTTCTGAGCCTCGCGAATTTCGCGCTCTCCTTCGCGCTGATCGCCTGCCTGTTCGCGGCGGTCTTCAAGATCCTGCCGGACCGCCGGCTGGAATGGCGCGACGTGATCGTGGGCGCCATCGCGACCGCCTTCCTCTTCACCCTCGGCAAGGGGGCGATCGGCTTCTACATAGGCCGCGCCGAGGTCTCGGAGGGGTTCGGCTGGGCCGGTTCGCTCGCAGTGGTGCTGCTCTGGCTCTATTATTCGGCCGCCATCTTCCTGCTCGGCGCGGAATTCACCCGCGCCTGGAGCGGCAAGGAACCGGCGACACTCACCCCTGCAACGGACAGCCCCAAAACACCCCAGGGCCTGGTGCGCCGCGATGGCGGTTTGGGCGGTGGGCCCAAGGATGCAGCGGACCGCAAACGCCGGCCGGACAGGCTGGCTCTGCCAGCCACCCTGTTGGCGATCGGCCTTGCGATCCGCCTGTCACGACGATGAGGAGAGAGCGATGAGCGGCGCAGGGTTCCTGGGGGCTGTCGTGATCGGCCTGCTGGCTGGCTGAGCGCATCATCGGGCGGCGGCACGGGCTGCTGACGAACCTCATCGTGGGGCTGGTGGGCGCGGCGCTGGGCGGCTTCGTCGCGGGGCTCGCGGGCTTCGGTTATGCGGGCTTCCTGCCGAGCCTCATCGTCTCGACGCTGGGCGCGTTGCTGCTGCTGGCGCTGCTGAACGCGCTCGGCCGCCGCGGGTGAGGCTCAGCGCGCCCCGCCGCGGGCCGCGTCCTGCTGCCGGAGATACTGTGCGAGGCCCATGGCCAGTTCATGCGCCGAGGCCGCGCCGTCCTGGGGAGCTGCTTCCTCGGCGAGGGGCGGGAGATCGGCGGCACCCTCCTCTGACGTGAGTTCGGGCAGCAGGGCGAGCGGCGGCAGGCGCAGCGCCTCGGCGAGGCGGAGCAGAACGACGACCGTGACGCGCGCCGCGCCGGATTCGCTGCGCTGGATCTGCTGCACCGTCAGGCCCGACAAATCGGCCAGCTGCTGCAAGGTCAGCATCCGCTCACGGCGGCGCGCCCGCAGGCGGCGGCCAATCTCGGCGTCAAGCTCCTGGTCAAGGCGTTGCCGCCGCGGGTTGGTGCCCCGAGCGGGGATCAGGTTGGACATCAATAAACCTCTCAGCGGGCGCGCACCCGCCGGCTGTACGGGCCGGGGGCCGACATGTGACCCAGCAACTGCGCGATGCGTAACTAATTGCCGCCGGCCCTCGCGCGGCACAAGCAAAAGTACAAAAATCCACAATCGGCCGGCATATTCACGTCGGCGCGTCTGCGCCTCCCCCATGGATATATGAAAAATTCTTCTATTTTCGGCATGGACTGGCCCTGATCGCGCTGAACTGGCCGGCCATGCAAGCGCTGAACTCGGAATTCTATGCCGTATACCGCCTTCAGCGTTACAACCGGTGGAAATTGTTACTGCTACAGCATGCATTTAAATTGATGAAAATAACAAAAATAAAATACAAAGTTTGTTCCTTGATCTTGTCGGCGGGACGTGACGCCGTCTTGCCTAAGACTTCAGGACAAGGCAGCAAAAGCGCATCGCGTTGGCCCTACCGGGCGCGACCGCTGGGTTATTCTGACAGGAAGGTCAGGCGCGCATATTCACGTTGCTTCGGAGCGGACCTACGATAAGGCACGCTCCTCGAACGCGGCATGGCGACGGGACCGGAACGCTGGTAGATCGAATGGAGATGGAAACCGCGAAGATCGCTGTGGTGGATGATGACCCCACCTTCGGCGCGCAATTGGCCCGCCTGCTGACGCGGGAAGGCTTCACCGCCATTGCCTATGATCATGGCGAGGCCTTTCTGGCTGCCCTGCCCAACTCGGCGCCGGACCTTGTGCTCCTGGACCAGATCATGCCCGGCGCCACCGGGATGGAGGTGCTTCGCCAGGTGCGTGCCAGCTCGGCACTTCCTTGCATCATGCTCACCGGCAGCGAGGACGAGGCGACGCGTATCGCCGGACTCGAGGGCGGCGCCGATGACTACATCGCCAAATCCGCCCCCCCGCGGGAGATCCTGGCCCGCATCCGCATCGCGCTCCGCCGCGCTGCCGGGCAACCCGCCCACGCTTCGGCCACGCCCCAGTCTGCCGCCCCCTCGGCCCGCGCGCGCTGGCGCTTCTCGCCGAGCGAGCGCCTTTTGTGCGACCCCTCAGGGCAGCCGGTGCGGCTGACCTCCTCCGAGTTCGAGTTGCTGCACCTGCTGCATGAACGGCAGGGCCAGCCGGTCAGCCGCGAGGAATGCCATCGCCTCGTGCTGCGCCGCCCCTACCGCGTCGAGGACCGGGCGATCGATACGCTGGTGGCCAAGCTGCGCAGCAAGATCGAGCCGGAGCGTGCCGGCCAGCGCCGCATCCACGCGCTGCGCGGCGTGGGCTACGTCTTCGTGGGCTTCGATGTCGCTCCCCCGGGACCCGCCGCGCGCGCCCTTCGGGCTCGCCGCGACGACCAGGAGGCATGAAGCCGGAGGCGGGCCTCCTCGGGCGGCCCGCCCGCCTCGCCGCCGCCGGCTTCTGGCTCGTGGCGCTGGCCGGCGGCGGCGCCGGCGTCATGTCCTTCCTGCGGCACGAGGAGGCGGAATTGTCGCGCGAGGTTGCCGCGCGCTGCGTCACCACCGTGGATGCGCTCAACCAGACCCTGTTCCGCACGCTCGAGGGGGTCGGCCATGTGCAGACCCTGCTGCAGAGCCGCGAGAGGCTGCTGCGTGAGGGCCGGACCGATGCCGCGCGGGCGATCGACGACCACCTGGCCGACCTCACCGCGCGCTGGGCCTTCGGCATCCTCGGGGTCGCCACGACCGATGCCACGGGCGCCCTCTCCTCCTCCAGCATTCCCGGCTGGGCGCCCGTCGCCGGGCCGGCTCACGAAGAAGTGCGGGGGCCTTTCGCCCGCGAGCCCGGCGCCTTCGTGAGCGAGCCGGGGGTGAACCGCGTCTCGGGCCGCTGGGGGCTGGAGTTCAGCCAGCCGCTCCAGGATGGCGGGGGCGGCTTCGCCGGCGCCTCCATCGTCTCGCTCGACCCCCTGCTCGTCTCGCGCCGGCTCGCCGAGGTCGCAACCGCGGAGGCCGCCACCGCCGCCGTCATGCGGCTGCCCGATGGCGCGCTGCTGGCGCGCAGCCGCGACGCCGAGGCGCAGCTGGGCCGCGCGCCGCTGGGCACCCACCCGGCCGTCGCCGGCGCCCACGAGCCGCCGCGCCCCGGATTCCGCACCGTGAGCACGGTGGATGGACGGCCCATCATCATGTGCTTCCGGCAGGTGCCGGGCTGGCCGATGGTCCTGGTCCTCGCCGAGGACTGGGCCGTCGTCTCCCAGCCCTTCCTGGCCTTGCAGCGCGCCGCCTGGTGCTCCTTCGCGGCGATCATGCTGCTGCTGCTGGGCGGGCTGCTCGCCTCGCTGCGCGCCGCTGGTCTGCGCGCCGCCCGGCGCCAGCTGGCCGACGCCCAGTCCGAGGGGGCAGCGCGCGCGGCGGCATGGGCGCGCATGGAACAGCTGCTGCTGGCAGCCCCCGTCGCCATCTATGCGGGCCGCCTGTCGGATGCCGGTCCCACCCCAATCGAGGCCGCCTTTGCCTCGCCCAACGTCAAGCGCGTCACGGGGTGGGAGGCGGAGGTCTTCCTCGATGCCGACCAGGCGCGGCTGCGCATGGATGACGCGGCACTGGGCGCGCGTGCGGAGTTCCGCCGCCGCCTCCTGGCCGAGGGGCGGGCCGTGCTTGAATTCCGCTGGCGCTGGCCGGATGGGAGCTGGCGCTGGCTGCGCGAGGAGGCGCGGCGCGTCAGTCCCGGAGGGCCGGAGGTCGTGGGCTACCTGCTGGACGTGACCGAGCAGCGCGAGGCCGCAGCCTGGGCCGCGGCCAGCGCGCGGCTGAACATGCTGGGGGAGCTTGCCGCCAACATGGCGCATGAGCTGAACCAGCCGCTCGCCGTCATCTCGCTTGCGGCCGAGAATGCGGCCGCGGCGCTGCAGGATGACGGGCTGGCGGGCATCCCCGACGCGCTCGAGACGCTGGATCTCGTGGCCCAGCAGGCCGCTCGCTGCAAGGGGGTGGTGCAGCACCTGCGCCTGTTCAGCAGCCCCGACCAACGCCAGGCCGTGGCGCCGGTTGAGCTGGGTCAGGTGTTGCAGGGAGCCATGCTGCTGGTACGCGGCGCGCTCCGGGACGCGGGGATCACGCTGCACAACGCCCTGCCCGCCGGCCTGTCCGCCATCCGCGCCAACGCGGTGGGCGCCGAGCAGGTCTTCGTGAACCTCTTTCTCAATGCGCGCGACGCGCTGGCGCGGCTGCCGGCGGGCGCACCGCGGCAGATCCGGATCACCGCCGCGCAGGAGGAAGGGATGCTGCGCATCCGCTTCGCCGATTCGGGCGGCGGCATTCCGCCGGAACTGCTGGGCCGCGTGTTCGAGCCTTTCTTCACCACCAAGGGCAGCGACAAGGGCACCGGCCTCGGCCTCGCCATCTGTCAATCCGCCATGCGCGGCTTCGGCGGCGACATCGGCGTGCGCAACGGGCCGGACGGCGCGGAATTCACGCTGGACTTCCCCCTCGGCGAGACGGCCCCAGCCGCGGCCGCCCCATGAGCGAGCCCATCAGCATCCTTCTGGTGGAGGATGAGCCACATATCCTGCGCGAGATGGCACGGGCCCTCTCCCGGCGCTGGAGCCCTGTGCTGCAGGCCGCCAGCGCGGCCGAGGCCGGCGCGCTGCTCGCCGCCCATCCCGGCATCGCCATATTGGTGACCGACATCCGCATGCCAGGAGAGAACGGCCTCACCCTTGCGGCGCGGGCGCGGGCGGCGCGCGGCGCCGCGGATGCGCTGGAGGTGGTGCTGATCTCGGGCCATGCCATGCCGCGCGACCTGGACAGCCTGGTCCAGGCCGGCGATGTGGAATTCGTGCAAAAGCCCTTCCGACTGGCCGAACTGGAAGCGGCGATGAGCCGCGCCCATGCCCGCGCGGTGGCGCGGCGCGCGGCGGGCCGGCCGGCGCCGCCGGCCTGACGCGTCCCGCGAGGCTTGACGGGCAAGGCCCGGAGTTGTCGAGGCTGCGCCCGGCCGGTTTGCCGCGGCGCTTCCGGCCAGCACCATCGCCGCCTTTGCCGCGCGCTCCCCTCAGGACACCCGCATCGAGGCGAACCGGCTTTGGGCCTGGCCCTGACGCTCGGCCATGTGGTCTGCCTCGCGGCCGCGACCCATGCGAGCCTTGCAACCTGTCGCCGGCGACGCGCGGCTGCGCCCTGGCCGCGGGCCTGGATGCTGGGCGCGGCGAGACCGCCAGCACTCACGCCCTGGAGCATGATGCGTTGAGGCGGAATCGCCGAAACGCTGAATCATCCTCTCAGCAAAGGCTAGAACTTGCGAAGTGAACGCATGTGAACGCAGCAGGCTCTCGTCTCGCAGCCCGCCGCCCCCATCGCGCAGAATCTTCGCCACGCGGTCCAGATCGGCCTTGGAGGCGGTGACCTCCAGCACGGTCCGGTCGCCTTCCCCGGACAGCATGGCACGGCTGCGGTCCAGCGGAATCTCGCGCACCAGTTGCTCCAGCGCGAGCTTGGCCGTGACGTGATCCTGGAAATCGGCCGCCGATTGCCTGGCATGCGGCACGTCCTGCCGCGAGGCCTCCATCATCCCGGCCACATCCATCGCGCGCACGCCCACTGCTGGCGTTATCGCTGCCCGATCGCTCGCCGGGAAACTGTCGGGCACCGCGACCCTGACGCTCCGGTCCGCTGCCGAACCCGGCGTTGCATCGTGGTGGCGGTCTTCGCTGGCTTTGTCGGGCATGATGCGGGCTCTCAAAGTTGAACCTTGCCAAACACCCGAGCCGGGCCCCGCTTGCCCGGGCCCCTGGCAGCAGGCCCGCGCCCTAGTTCAACGGCACCTCCATCCGGCTGAGCACGGGGCGCCAGGCCTCCAGCTGCGCGGCCAGGAAGCGGCTGAATTCCTCGGGGCTGCTGCCCTGGACGAATTGCGCGTCATTGGTCAGCCGGTCGCGGATGCGCTCATCGCCCAGCGCCGCCACGGCCGCCGCGTTCAGCGCCTCGATCGCGGCAGGCGGCGTGCGGGCGGGGGCCAGCAGGCCGAACCAGCTCAGCGCTTCGAGACCCGGCGCGAATTCGGCGAAGGTCGGCACATCCGGCGTGGAGGGCACCCGCCGCGCGCTGGTCCAGCCGAGCAATCTTCCCTGGTTGTTGCGATGCACCGGCAGCGCGGTGCTGCCAGCCACCACCAGCAGATCCAGCGTGCCGGCGAGGAAATCGTTCAGCTGCGCGGCATCGCCGCGATAGGTGACGTCCTGCATGGTGACGCCCAGGCGCTCCAGCACCATCAGCATCGCGACATTGGTGAGCGTCGTCGGCCCGTTGGTGCCATAGGTGATGCGGCCAGGCCGCGCGCGGGCGGCGGCGACGAGGGCCGGGATGTCGCGCGGGCCGTCATGGCGGGCGATCACGGCGAAGGGGAAGGTGGAGCAGAGCGTGACCGGCGCGAAATCCTCGATCTTGTAGGAGAGGTTGCGCTGGATGATCGGATTGACCGTGAGCGTGGTGCCGGCGGCCATCAGCAGGGTGTGGCCATCGGGCTGGGCGCGGGCGGCGGCTTCGGCGCCCACGATCGTGTTGCCGCCCGGCCGGTTCTCGACCTGCACGGGGCGGCCCAGCGTCTGCGTCATCCGCTCGGCCATCAGCCGCGTCAGCACATCCGTGCTGCCGCCGGGCGCGAAGGGCACGATGATGGTGACATTGCGCTGCGGGAAACCGCCCTGCGCGAGCGCGGGTGCCGCAAGCAGGGAAAGCGAGCCACCAAGGGCGCGGCGGGTGGTCTGGGTCATGTATTCCTCCTGTTGGCGCGTGATATGCCACCTCCTGCCTCAGCATGCGAGGCGTTCAACGAATGTCCAGGCTCGCCCCGATCGTCGAGTTCGAGGTCCGGCCGGGCTGCCACGCGGCGCTGCTGGCCCTCATGCGCGCCCATGCCGCAGCCTGTCTCGCCGACGAAGCCGGACTTGAACGCTTCGACGTGCTGGAGGTGATGGATGCCGACGGCCGGCCCCACGCCGCGCGCCTCATGCTCTACGAGGTCTTCGCCGACCAGGCGGCCCGCGAGGCCCACTGGGCCAGGCCGCGCCACGAGGCGACCAAGGCGGCCTTTGCGCCGCTCATCCTGGGCCGCTCGTCCCGCCTCTGCCGCCCCAAGCCGGATTGACGGGCGCCGGATTGACGGGCGCCGGATTGACGGCCGGGCGCCGAGGGGCCGCAATGGCCGCCGGAAACACCGGAGAGAATCATGGCCAAGGTCGCCCTCATCGTCGAATTCAAGCTGAAGCCCGGCGCGCATGCCGCCTTCGACGCCATCATCCGCGACCATGCGGCGGGCACGAAGGCCGACGAGCCCGGCTGCGAGCGCTTCGACGTGCTGCAGCCAGGCAGCAAGGAAGGCCCTGACCTGTCGCGCGTCATGCTCTACGAAGTCTACGCCGATGACGCGGCCTTCAAGGCGCACACGCAGAATCCGCGCCTGGCCCGCACCCGCGCGGCCTATGAGCCGCTGATCGAGGACCGCAGCATCCACATCTGCAAGCTGTAGAACAGGTGCATTTTTTCGCCGTTTTCGCGAGGGATACCGGCCGCCCCAACGGAGGTTCCCATGCGCGCACACCCGCTTCGCCTGACCCTGTTGCTGGGGGGCATCGCCCTCGGCACCACGGGCTGCACCAACCCCTATAACCAGCGCCAGCGCGCCGCCGGCGGCGCGCTGATCGGCGCGGGCGGCGGTGCCGCCATCGGCGCGCTGGCCGGCGGCGGCCAGGGGGCAGCGATCGGCGCGGTCGCGGGCGCGTTGACGGGGGCGGCCGTCGGCGTCGTCACCACGCCGCAGCCGCCGCCGCGCCGCAATTGCTGGCGCCGCGACGACGGCCGGACCGTCTGCCGCTGACGCTTCCCCGGGGCCATGGCTCATGGCAAGCTCGCCGCAAAGGAAACGAGCCATGGACCTGCCAGCGGGCGCGATCGACGCCGATCTCCATCCCATGGTGCCGGGGCTGTCCGCGCTGGCGCCCTATCTGCCCGAACTCTGGCGGGACCAGATCACGCTGCGGGGGATGGAGGGTTTCGACACCCAGTCCTACCCGCCCAAGGCGCCAAAGACAGTGCGCGCCGATTGGCGCCCCGGGAAGGAATGGCCCGCTTCGCGCATTGGCCATCTGCGCGAGCAGGTGCTGGACCCGTGGCGGATTTCGCGCGGGATCGTCACACCCCTCTATGGCGTGCAGCTCGTCTTCAACGAGGATATGGGCAACGCCTTCACCTCGGCGCTGAATGACTGGACGAGGGCGGAGTGGCTGGATGCGGATCCGCGCCTCGCGGCCTCCATCATCCTGCCCATGTTCAACGCCGAGCATGCGGTGGCCGAGATCGAGCGTTGCGCGCCCGATCCCCGCTTCGTGCAGGCCATGGTGCTGGTGATGGGCGAAACGCCGCTCGGCCGCCGCCACAACTGGCCGATCTTCGAGGCGCTGGTGAAGCACGACCTGCCGCTCGCCATCCATGCCGGCTCCTGCTACCGCAACCCGGTGACGTCCCTCGGCTGGCCCTCCTGGTATGCGGAGGATTACGCGGCCAACCAGCAGGCCTTCCAGAGCACGCTCGCCTCCCTCATCACCGAGGGCGTCTTCGTGAAATTCCCGACGCTGAAGGTGGTGCTGCTGGAATCCGGCGTCTCCTGGCTGCCGGCCTTCATGTGGCGATTGACGAAGGGCTGGAAGGGCGTGCGCTTCGAGGTCCCCTGGCTCGACCGCAACCCCTTCGATGTGGTGCGCGAGAATCTCCGCCTCTCCATCCAGCCCTTCGACGCGCCGGAGGATGCCGAGACCGTCCAGCGCGTGATGGATCACCTGGGCAGCGACGCGATGCTGCTCTGGTCCAGCGACTGGCCGCATTGGCAATTCGACGGCCCGCCCCGCCTGCCTCCTGGCCTCGATGCCACGCTCGCGCGGAAAATCTGCGTGGAGAACGCGCTTTCAACCTATAACCGGCTCGCCCTGGAGGTGACCCCATGAACGTGATCCGCCCGCAAGCTTCGCCCGGCCGTCCGCTCGCCGCCACGCAAGGCCTGGTGGATGTGGACATCCACCCCCGCCCGCGCTCCATCAACGACTACGAGCCCTGGCTCTCGGCCGAGATGCGAGAGCGGCTGAACACCTTCGGCATCCGCCCGCGCCACGGCTTCGTGAAGGGCACGCCCTATTTCAAGTCGCAGCCGCTGGCCTGCCGCCGCGACGCCTGGCCGTCCGAGGGCACGCCCGCTTCCGACCTCGCCTTCATGCAGGAGCAGATGCTGGATTTCCACGGCATTGATGTGGGCGTGCTGAACCCGTTGCAGCCGACCGCGCAGGGCGACCAGAACAACCCCTTCTCCATCGCCATGGCGCATGCCGTGAATGAATGGCAGCTCGCCACCTGGGTGGATCGCGATGCGCGGCTGCGCGCCGGTGTTGTCGGGCCCTATGAGGACCCCGAGGCCAGCGCCCGCGAAATCCGCAAGCGCGCCGGCGATAAGCGCTTCTGCCAGGTGCTGCTGATGAGCCGCACCTCCCATCCGCTGGGCAATCCGAAATACTGGCCGATCTTCGAGGCGGCCGAGGAAGCGGGCCTGCCCATCGGCATCCATGCCTTCGGCTATTCCGGCTGGGCGATGACCAATGGCGGCTGGCCGAGCTTCTACATCGAGGAGGTGAGCGAGCACGCCACCTCCTGCCAATCCCTCGTGAACTCCCTGGTGATCGAGGGCGTGCTGGAGCGCTTTCCGAAGCTGCGAATCATCCTCATCGAATGCGGCTTCGGCTGGCTGCCGAGCGTGGCCTGGCGGCTGGACCGGCACTGGCCCATGCTGAAATCCGAACTGCCCGCCATGAAGCGCCTGCCCTCGCAGCAGATCCGCGACCAGATCTGGGTCAGCACCCAGCCCATCGAGGAACCGCCGCGGCCCGAGCATCTGCTGGACTGCATGTCCTGGATCGGCTGGGA
>JAIYCD010000301.1 GCA_027488195.1 Acetobacteraceae bacterium
CGCCGGGCATGGCGGCGGCGGCGGTGGTGTCGAGGCCGAGCAGCCGCCCATGCGCCACGGGCGAGAGGGCGAGGGCCGCGTGCAGCGTGCCGGCGGGCTCGGGCAGGTCGTCCAGGAAACGGGCCTGGCCGGTCGCGTGCTTCAGCGCGCTGTCATGGCGCAGCGCCTGGCCGGCGAAACGGAGCGGCGCGTTCATGCGTGGACCTCGGCGGCCAGCGCAGGATGGGTGTGGCGCAGTGCCACGCGGCGCAGCAGGCCGCGCGCCGCTTCCAGGCGGTAATCGGCGCTGGCGCGGGCATCGCTGAGCGGGGTGAAGTGCAGCGCCTGGCCAGCCGCGATCATCGCGGCATCATCCAGCGCGCGGCCTTGCAGCGCGGCCTCGGCCGCATGCGCGCGCTCGGCTTTCGCCGCCATGCCGCCGAAGGCCAGGCGCGCCTCACGCACCACGCCATCCGCCAGCGTGATCTGGGCCACGAGCGAGACGGCGCTGATATCCTGGTCATGCCGGCGCGAGAGCTTTTCGGCGGCCAGCAGCGCGCCGGCGGGCGGGCGGGGCAGATGGATGGCGAGGATCAGCTCTCCGGGCGCCAGCGCGTTGCGGCGATAGCCGGTGAGGAAATCCTCGACGCGCATCCGCCGCGTGGCGCGCGCGGAGGCCAGCTCCACCTCCGCCTCCAGCGCCAGCAGGATGGGCAAGGCGTCCCCGATGGGCGAGGCGGTGCCGAGATTGCCGGCGACGGTGCCCAAGCCCCGGATCTGCCGCGAACCCAGCCGCGCGAGATAGGGGGCGAGGGGTGCGAAATCCTCATCGGCGCGGCAGGTGGCCAGAAGCTCGGCATAGGAGGCGGCGGCGCCGATGCGCAGGCCCTCGGGCGCGCGCGTGATGCCCTGCATCTCCATCACGTTCAGCAGGCAGATCACCTCGGCCGGATGCTCGCGATGCTCGGAGAAGCGCAGGCCGAGATCGGTGCCGCCCATCAGCAGCCAGGCGCCGGGATGGGCGGCGCGCAGCGCCAATGCCTCGCCCAGCGTGGCGGGCAGGCGGAAGCCGTCGAAGCGCGCGCTGGTGGCGGGTTCGAGCGCGGGCGGCGTGGCGTCCTCGGCGGCGATTCCCGCCATGGCGTCGAGGATGGGGCGATAGCCGGTGCAGCGGCAGAGATTGCCGGCCAGCGCCTCATGCGCCTCGCCGCCTTCCGCCGCATGCGCCCAGGCGGACATGACGATGCCGGGCGTGCAGAAGCCGCATTGCGTGGCATCGGCCTCGGCCAGGGCGCGCGGGATCGGATGGTCCGCGCCCAGGCCTTCCACGGTGCGGATGGCGCGGCCATGCAGCTGGCCCAGCGCGCAGAGGCAGGCATTGATGGGGGTGCGGCTGCCATCGGCGCCCTCCAGCACCACGGTGCAGGCGCCGCAATCGCCCTCGGCGCAGCCTTCCTTGGTGCCGGTCATCCCCTGCGCGCGCAGCCAGTCGAGCAGGGTTTGGGTCGGCTTGGTCCCGCGCGGCAATTCGCGCGAATTCTGGTTCAGGGTGAAGCGGATGGCGTCATGCATGCAGCGCAGCATAGATGACGCTTACGGAAAGTTCATCCGATTATCGGAGGCCATCCTGGCCGATCATCGTCTCCACCGTCAGCCCGCCCACGCGCGGCAGTGGCCGGCCCCCGGTGGTGAGCGCGAGACACAACAGGATCTCGTCGCGCATCGGCGCATCGGTGATGCGCGCCTCGATCGCGTCGAAATGGCTGCGCACGAAGGCGGCATCCTTGTGGCCGAGGGGAATGTCGATCGGCGTGCCCGGCCCACCGCGCTTCTTGGCGGAGGGGATCAGCGCCGGCCCCTTGCCGAGCGCCGCGCGCACCGGCGCGCCCATCTTGGGGTGCAGCAGGGCGGCGGCGTGTTCCAGCTCGCCATCCTCGCCCACGATGGCGGCCTTGCCGAAGCTCTGCACCTGGTCGCCCGGAATGCCCAGCGCCGCGATCGCGCGCGCGGCGAGTTCGGCGCCGAGCGGCACGCTCGCCTCGATCAGCTCCGAGAGATCCTCGACATAGCGGCCGGCGAAGGGGTTCTTCAGCACCATGGCGGCGATGGCGCGGCGGATGGGGGGCGAGACCTCGCGGCCCATTTCCAGGCGCGTTTCCTCGACGCTGGTAAGGATCTTCCGGATGATCAGGCTCATGACAGCACCGCCGGAATGCGCGCGGCGGGCGGCGTGTTGCGGCTGCGCATGGTCTTCACCTCGCCATCCACCATCACCATGCCGATGCCGGGCAGCTCGCCATAGGTGAAGGCCTCATCAGCGTTGGTGCCCGCGCCGCCGATGGGCGCATCGAGGAACACCAGATCCGCCGCCGCACCCAGCTTGATCACGCCGGCCTCGATGTTGCGCCAGCGCGCCGTATTCCCGCCCGCGGCGGCAATCGCAATGGCCGGGTCCAGCCCGCCCAGCGAACACAGCAGCGAGATGGTGCGCATCACGCCGAGCGGCTGCACGCCGGAGCCCGCCGGGCTGTCCGTGCCCAGCACCAGCCGGTCCAGCCGCCCCATCTCGGTCAGCACCTTCAGTGCGTGGATCGCGTTGCGCGGATTGCCATTGTGGACGATCTCGATCGCGCGCTTCGTCCCCGCGATGACCTTTGTCAGTTCGGCGGCGGGCAGCGAGGTCGGGCCGCCATTGATGTGCGCCACGATGTCGGCATCGGCGGCGATCACCACCTCGGCCTGCATGAGGTTGGAGCCGGCGATGGAAGGCCCGCCGCAATGGATCATGGCGTTGAGCCCGGCCTTGCGCGCCCAGCCCATGGTCTCCACCACCTCATTCGCCTCTTTCAGCGTGCCGAGCCCGATCTCGCCCAGCAGGGTCACGCCACCGGCCGCCATCTCCTGGTAGTCGGATTCGCGGAAACCGCGCTCGGGCACGGGGGCGCCAGCCAGGACGCGGGCGCCCATGGGGCGGAAGGCGGCGAAGCAGCGCTGCGCAGCGATGGCCAGCGCCTTCACGCCCACGGCATCCTTGGGGCGGCCGGGCAGGTGCACCTCGCCGGCCGAGATCAGCGTGGTGGTGCCGCCATGCACCATCGCCTCGATGAAGCCGAGCTGGTTCTGGCGCGGCGTCCAGTCGCCGAAGGCCGGATGCACATGGTTGTCGATGAGGCCGGGCATGACGGCGCAGCCCTGCGCGTCGATGGTGGTTTCGGCGTCGAAATCCTGGGCCCGGCCGATCCCGGCGATCTTTCCGCCCTCGATCAGGATCGCATCCGCATCGAGGCGCGGCTCAGCGAAATCGCCGGAAAAGACGAGGCCGAGCCCCTTGATCAGTATGCGCGCCATCACCGGCTCCCCTAGACTGTGATGGCAGGTTAAGAGCCGATGCAGGATTGCGCCAAGTGGGAGACCGGGTTTGGGTTCGTATCGAAGGCCGCATGAGTTGACCGAGGCGCTTTCGCTCCTCGCGGAAGGATCCTGGCAGGTGATGGCGGGCGGTACGGATGTCTTCCCCGCCCGCGCGCATCGCGCCGCCTGGGGCAACCGGACCGATACGGATTGGCTGGACATCACGGCAATCCCCGAGCTGCGCGGCATCACGCGCGCGGGGGATGGCTGGCGCATCGGCGCGGCCACGAGCTGGGCTGCGCTGCGCGATGCCGAACTCCCGCACGGCTTCGACGCGCTGCGCGAATCGGCGCGCCAGGTGGGCGGGCGGCAGGTGCAGGCGCGGGGCACCATCGGCGGCAATCTCTGCAACGCCTCGCCGGCCGCCGATGGCGTGCCGCCGCTGCTGGTGCTGGATGCCGAGGTGGAGCTGGCGAGCGCGCGCGGCCGGCGGCGACTGAAGCTCAGCGAGTTCGTCCTGGGCAATCGCCGCACGGCGCGCGCAGCCGATGAGCTGCTGGTGGCGCTGCATGTGGCGGCCGAGCGGGCCGAATCGCGTTCGGTGTTTCTCAAGCTGGGGGCGCGGTCGCATCTCGTGATTTCCATCGTCATGGTCGCCGCCGATGCGGCGGGGCGCGTGGCCGTCGGCTCCTGCTCGGAGGTCGCGCGGCTCTGGGGCGGGGACGCACTGACGCCGATGGATGATGTGCGCGGCAGCGCCGCCTATCGCCACGCGGCCGCCGCCGAATTGGTGGCCCGCGCGCAGGCGAGGTTGGCAGCATGACGGCGCTTCTGGTGAATGGCGTGCCGCGCGAATTGGCACTCGACGGCGGCACGCGGCTGGCGGATGCGCTGCGGGACAGCCTGGGGCTGACGGGCACGAAGCTCGGCTGCGATGCGGGGGATTGCGGCGCCTGCACGGTGCTGGTGGATGGCGCGCAGGCCTGCGCCTGCCTGACGCCACTCGGCCAATGCGCCGGTGCGGAAATCGAGACCATCGAGGGCATCGCCGCCACGCCGGAGGGCCAGGCGCTGATGGCGCGCTTCCACGCGCATGGCGCGGCGCAATGCGGCATCTGCACGCCGGGCATGCTGGTCGCCGCGACCGAATTGCTGCGGCGGAATGCCACGCCCTCCGAGGCCGAGGTGGAGCAGGCGCTGGGCGGCGTGCTGTGCCGCTGCACCGGCTATCGGCGGATCATCGACGCGGTGCGCGATGTGGAAGCCCATGCCGAGACCGGCGCGGTCGGTGCGCGCCTGCCGCGGGTGGATGGCGCGGCCAAGTTGGACGGCACCGAGCGCTACGGCGCGGATCTGGCGCCGGCCGATGCGCTCTGGCTGCGCGCCATCCGCAGCCCGCATGCCCATGCGCGCTTCACCATCGGCGATGTCGCGGGTTTCCTCGCAGCACACCCAGGCATCGCGCGGTTCCTGACGGCGGCCGATGTGCCGGGCCGCAATGGCTATGGCATCTATCCGCACATCAAGGACCAGCCGGTCTTTGCCGCGGGCACCGCGCTCTATCGCGGCGATGCGGTGGCCGCCGTCATCGGCACGCGCGAAGCGGTGGAAGCGCTGCGCTTCGAGGCGCTGCCCATCCTGTGGGAAAAGCTCGACGCGCTGGAGGATCCCCGCGCGGCGCTGGCCGCCCCCGCGCTGCACGCGCAATTCCCCGACAACGTCCTGGCCGAAGGCGTCGTGCGCAGCGGCGACGTGGACGCGGCCCTGCGCGAGGCCGCGCATGTGGTGGAAGGCGACTGGCAGACCAGCTTCGTCGAACACGCCTATATCGAGCCCGAGGCCGGCTATGCGCGCCGGATCGGCGAGACGATCGAAGTCTGGTCCAGCACCCAGGCGCCCGCGATGGATCGCGAGGAAGTGGCCGGCGTGCTGGGCCTTGCGATGGAAGCGGTGCGGATCATCCCCTCCGCCTGTGGTGGCGGTTTCGGCGGCAAGCTCGATGCCGGCATCCAGCCCATGCTGGCGGTGGCCGCCTGGGTGATGGACCACCCGGTGCGCGCCATCTGGACCCGCACTGAGAGCATGGCGGCCAGCACCAAGCGCCACCCCGCGCGCATCACGGCGCGTGCGGCCTGCGACGCCGAAGGCCGGCTGCTCGCGCTGGATTTCGAGGGCATCTACGACACGGGTGCTTA
>JAIYCD010000111.1 GCA_027488195.1 Acetobacteraceae bacterium
CGACGCCTTCCCCATCGCGCGCGAGACCTTTCAGGAGGTCGATGACGCGCTTGGCCAGAAACTCTCGCGCCTGATCTTCGAAGGGCCGGCCGAGGCGCAGCTCGCCTACCGCGCCTGGCTGCGCCGCCGCCTGAACTGGCAAGCGGCTTAACTGGCCCTCAAGCGCCGGGCGCGCGCTCCGCGCGCTTGGCTTCGGAATGCTGAAGCATTCCGCCTGGCCTATTCGGCCCGGATTCTCGGAGTGCGGTTTGTGTGATTGCCCTGTTTGTCCAACCCCAGAGGAGACACGACCATGAACGACAACCACGATGACGGCCTGGTCCATACCCACAACTACGCCTGCGGCGAGCGCGGCCAACCTGCCCATCGCTAAGGAGAGGGGTCCGGGGCCACGGCCCCGGCGGGTCCAGGGCAGCGCCCTGGATCTGGCCTCTATGCCTCCAGCGACCGCCGCAGCAGCCAGGCATGCACCCCCGGCGCGTAATAGTCGCGCCGGCGCCCCGCCCGCGCAAAGCCGGCCTTGGTGTAGAGCGCCAAGGCCGGCGCATTGTCCTCGGCCACTTCCAGGAACATCACCTTCGCCCCGGCCGCCGCCACCGCCAGCGCCGCCGTCTCGACCAGGGCCTGGCCGATCCCCTGCTGCCGATAGTCGGGATGCACGGCGAGGGTGAGGATCTCCGCCTCGTCCAGCACCCGCCGCGCCAGGATGAAGCCGCCCGCCGCATGCAGGCCGACGACCCCATCCAGGCCGAGCAGCGTCGCGATCGTCCCGGCACTCCAGGCCGCACCTGGCGGGAAGGCGGCCGCGTGGATCGCGGCGAGCGCCGGCGCATCCACGGCGCTCGCGGCCAGGAGCTTCATGTGGTGGCCGGCGGCTCGACATAGAGCGGCTCCAGCGGCAGGGCAGGCAATTCGCCCTGCATGCGCCGCAGCGCGGCCCGCGCCAGCGCCGCCGCCTCGATGCGCCGCGCATCGCCGAGGCCGGCCGGCCAGCCGCGCGCCAGCATGCGTGCCACGGCGCGCGGCGCCCCATCGCCCATGATCCAGGTGCGTGCCTTGGGGCGGGGCAGCGCGGCCTCGGCCATCACGCAGGGCGGCATGCCCGGCCGTTCCAGGAAGAGATCGCCGCGGCGATTCTCGGTCACGGCCCAGGCGGGGAAGGCCGGATCGCCCATCGCGACCAGCGCCTCTCCCGTCGTCACGGGGATCACCGGAATGCCGCGGGCGAGGCCGATGCCCTGGGCGAGCGCGATGGCGGTCCTGATGCCGGTGAAGCTTCCCGGGCCGACACCCACCGCCACCGCGTCCACATCGGTCTGCAGCACCGCCTCGGCCAGCGGCGGCAGGGCGGCGGCCTGGCCATGCGCGCCCTCATGCACGCGCTCCATCAGCACGCGCCCCTCCTCGACCAGGGCGGCCAGGCAGCGGGAGAGGGCGGCGTCGAGAACCAGGAAGCGCATGCCCCCGCTTGGCACCAAGCGCCCGGTCAGGGCAAGCGGCGCAGCCAGGCGCGCAGCGTGACGAGGGCCGTCAGCCAGCCGATCAGCGCGGCGGCGGGCGGCACCAGCGCCAGCAGCGGCCAGGGCAGGTCGCTCAGCTGCGCATCGCGCGCCAGCACCACGGGCAGCGCCTGCATCGCCAGGAACCAGAGCGAGGGCAGCGCGATGCCAAGCCCCACCAGCGCGCCGATGAAGCAGAGCAGCGCGAGCCGGCGCGCGAACCGCCCCGCGATGTCGGAATCGCGGGCGCCCAGCTCATGCAGGATGACGATCGTCTCCCGCCGCGCCGCGATGCCCGCCCGCGTCGCCACCATGACGAGCGCCGCGCCCACCAGCCCGATCAGCCCGAGCATGGCGAGCGAGAGCCCGCGCAGCCCGTCGGCCAGGCGCATGGCCAGCCGCACGGCCTCGCTCCGCAATTCCAGCTGCGCGCCGGGAATCGCCTGCACCGCCTCCAGCAGGGGCTGGTGGTCGGTCTCGGCCGGCAGGGTGATGGCGAGCATGCGGGGCAGGGGCAGGCTTGGCACCTCGCCCAGCCATGGTGCGAGCAATTGGCGCAACCGCTCCTCCGGCACGGCGGTGACCGAGGTGATGCCGGGCAGCGCCCGAAGCCGCGCGATCACCGGCTCGACCGGCGCATCGCGTGGGAGTTGCAGCAGCAATTGCCCGGCCTCGCCCTGTTGCCAGCGTTCCGCGAGCCGCCCCGCGCCATCGGCGCCGGCGATGGCCAAGGCCGCCAGCAGCGCCATGGCGGCGACCAGCGCGGGCAGCAGCCGGTCCGACAGCGCACGGCGCAGCCCCAGCGGATCACGCCCCTTGAGGCGGCGCCCCTCAGCCATGGCTCACCAGCCTTCCCGCATCGAGGCGGAGCGTGGGGGCGGGGTATTCCTCGGGCAGGCCTTCGCTGTGGGTGGCGACGATGACGGTCGTGCCCATGCGGTGCATCTCGCGCAGCAGGCTGATGACGCGGCGCGCCTGGGCGGCGTCGAGATTGCCGGTGGGCTCGTCGGCCACCAGCAGGGCCGGGCGCGCCACCACGGCGCGGGCCAGCGCCAGGCGCTGCTGCTCGCCGCCCGAGAGGGTGGCGGGCGGCGCATCGGCGCGTTCCAGCAGGCCGACCCAGCGCAGGATCTCGCGCACATCGGCGGCCAGCCGCGCCTCGGTCAGGCCCTGGATGCGCAGCGGCAGGGCCGCGTTCTCATAGACCGAGAGATGCGGCAGCAGGCGGTAATCCTGGAACACCACGCCGATGCGCCGGCGCAGCGCCGGGAAGGCGCGGCGCGGCAGGCGGCGGATGCGCGATTCCAGCACCTCCACCTCGCCCTCGGTCGCGCGCAGGGACAGGCTGACCAGGCCGAGCAGGCTCGACTTGCCCGCGCCCGAGGGGCCCAGCAGCCAGGTGAAGCTGCCCGGCGCCAGCGCGAAGCTGATCTCGGAGAGGGTCCAGGCGCCCCCACCCTCGGGGTAGCGCAGCCCGACTCGGGAAAATCGCACCATGGGACCGAGTTTCGCAGCGGCGTTCAGAATAAAGCAAACCTGCGGTTGCAGGATGCGCCCCGCCTTGGCACATGCGACACCGCGATGGACATTTCCTGCCCGAATTGCGCCGCGACCTATCGCGTCCCCGAGGCGCTGCTCGCGCAGGGCAAGGCGCTGCGCTGCGCCGCCTGCGGTGAATCCTGGGCACCCGCCGCGCCACCCGCCGGGCCACCCGCCGGGCCGGAGCCAGCACCGCCGGCCGAACCTGTGCCCGCACCATCCAATCCTGAGCCCTCAGCCGAGCCCGCGCCGAGCCAGCCGGAAGCCGCCGAGCCCACCGCGCCGCAAGCGGTCCCGGCGCGTCCCCTCCCGCCGCTGACGCCACCGCCACTGAACCGCCCGCCGCTGCAAGGCCGTGCCGCGTCCCCAGGCCCCGCCACCCGCCGCCCGGGCGCATGGCTGCGTCTCGCCTGGGTGGGGAGCGTCGCTGTCGTCCTGCTTGCCCTGGCGGGGCTGGCGCTGTTCGGGGACAGCATCGCCGCCGCCTGGCCGCCCTTCGCGCGCGTGACGGCGTTGCTGGCCAGCTGAACGCCAGATGGCCGGGCAAGCCCGGCCATCGGCGCCAATGTCGCTTGCGGGATCAGGCGGCGCGGGCGGCCGGCGCACGGCCCAGCAGACGCGGGACATCCAGCGCATGGGCGCCGGCGCCCAGGCCCGCCTGCACCAGCATCGCCGCGGTCAGGAAGGCGGGGAACTCCCAGCCGCCATTGGGGGCGGTGAAGAGCCAGCCATTGCCCGCATGCATCACGGTGGCGCCGATCAGGATGGGCAGGCTGAGCAGCGCCGCGGGCCGGACCAGCACGCCGGCGATGAGGGCGAGGCCGGCAGCCGTCTCGCCGAAGGCGACGACCGCGCCCAGAATCGGCGGCAGGCCGATCGAGCCGAAGAAGCCCATCGTGCCGGCAAGCCCGAAGACGCCGAGCTTCAGCCAGGCGCCATGGGCCAGCATGATCGCGCCGAGGGAAAGGCGCAGCAGCAAAGCGGCGTAGGGGGTGGTGAGCTGGGTGGAAGGCATGGTGGAAATCTCCTTGCGGGTTGGTGTTCCGATGCGGCGAAGCTGCGCCTTCGCCGGGGACCCTTCCAATCGCGCCTTGGAACGGGGATCATCACTGTCGTGAATGATGGCGGCTCCGATGACCGAACTCTCGCAACTCGACCTCAACCTGCTGCGCGTCTTCGATGCGGTGGCGCGGGAGCGGCACGTGACGCGCGCGGCGCAGCGGCTGCACCTCTCGCAGCCCGCCGTGTCCAACGCGCTGGCCCGGCTGCGCGCCGCACTCGGCGATGAACTCTTCCTACGCCGCCCCGGCGGCGTGGAGCCCACCGCACTCGCCGCCGCACTCGCCGCGCCCGTGGCCGAGGCGCTGGACCGCCTGGCCGAGGTGCTGGCCGTGCAGGCGCCCTTCGAGCCGGCCACAGCGCGCCGCGTCTTCACCGTCGCCTTCTCGGAATATGCCGAGGCCGCGCTGGCGCCGCGCGTGCTGGAGCGCATGGCGCGTGAAGCGCCGGGCTGCCTGCTGGCGATCCGCCATGCCGACCGCACCAATGCCGAGGACCTGCTGGAACGCGGCGATGCGCAACTCGCCATCGCCGTCCTGCCCGAGCCGGGCGCGCTCTACACCCGCCTGCGCCTGCTGCCCGAGGCCTTCCTGACGCTGATGCGCCATGACCACCCGCTGGCCCAAGGCGAACTGACGCTGGAGCGCTTCATCTCCGTGCCGCATCTGCTGCATTCGCCCAATGGCTCACGCGATGGCGCGCTGGATTCCATACTGGCCGCGCAGGGTCTTTCGCGCCGGCTCGGCGCCGTGGTTGCGCATCTCTCGGCCGTGCCGGAGATCCTCGGCCGCACCGAGATGATCATGACGCTGTCGGCCCGCCTCGCCGTGCAGATGGCGACGGGCGGGCGCCTCATGACGCGCGAGCCGCCGCTCAGCGTGCGGCACACGCGGCTTTCCATGATCTTCCATCGCCGCTTCGAGGGCGACCCGGGCCATGCCTGGCTGCGCCGCCTGCTGCTGGCCGAGGCGCGGGAGGCCTAATCCAGCCGGAGGCCGAGCCGCTGGATGATGGGCTGCCAGGTCGCCGTCTCCTCGCGGATCAGGCGGCCCATGGTCGCGCGGTCCTGGTAGCGCGGGATGATGCCCTGCGCGTTGAAGATGTTCTGCACGCCGGGGTCGTTCACCGCATCGCGGATCGCGTTCTGCAGCGCCTCCAGGATGGGCTCGGGCGTGCCGGCGCGGCCCACGAAGCCCTGCCAGCCGCGCACCACCAGGTCGGGCATGCCCTGCTCGGCGGCCGTGGGGACGTCGGGCAGCAAGGGGTGACGCTCGGTGCCGCCGAGGAAGGCGATGGCGCGCAGGCGGCCCGCATCCACCTGCGGCTTCGCCAGGTTGATGCCGTCGATCATGAACTGCACGCGCCCGCCCAGCATGTCCTGCAACGCGGGCGCGCTGCCGCGGTAATGCACCACCTCGATCTGCGTGTTGGATTGCGCGGCGAAGAGCTCGAAGGCGAGCTGCGTGATCGAGCCCTGGCCGGCCGAGCCGAAATTGAGCTGCCCGGGACGGGAGCGGGCGAGGGCGACGAATTCCGGCAGCGTCCGCACATTCAGCTCGGCCGGCACCATGAAGAACAGCCCGCCCACGGTGGCGAGCGCGATGGGCGCGAAATCCCGCGCGGAATCGAAGGGCAGGTTGCGGTAGAGCAGCGGGTTCACCGCGATCACCGCATTGTTCACATGGCCGAAGGTGTAGCCGTCGGGCGCGCTCTTCGCCACCGCATCCAGGCCGAGATTGCCGTTGGCGCCGCCGCGATTTTCCACCAGCACGGGCTGGCCCAGGCTCTCGCTCATCCGCTGCGCGATGGGGCG